>JAYUPJ010000189.1:0-40818 GCA_043760195.1 Sphingomonadales bacterium
GACTTCATCAGTGGTCAAATTGCGGACGAATACCGGTTGCTTGCGCCAGCTCAGCTTGATCGCTTGACCGACATCAACCTTGGAAATGTCCACTTCGATGGATGCCATAGCCAACACATCGGCGCTTGCGCCCATGGTGGACAATGCCGGCAACACCACCACAGCCGCGCCGACGCCGGCGAAGCTGACTGCAGCGATGTTGATAAAATCGCGGCGACGCACGTCTTCAATGATTTCAATGGATGGTGCAACCGATGCGCTGGCGGCGGTTGCGATAGTGCCTGTTTTCTTGACCGTAGCCATATACTGCCCTTATTTGCGGGGCCATCCAAATGGCCTGCCTGACAAAAAACCCCGGATACGTGTAAACGAAGCTTGCCTCGATGTTCACGATTCAGCGGCCTGATAGACGTCTTTAACACCGTTTGCCAACAGGGAATTTGGACAATAATGACGAGTCCCAGTTGCAAAATACGAAAGTAGTGAGGAAAGCCGATGCGGATAGCACTTTACCAGCCCGATATTGCCGGAAATGTTGGTACGATTTTGCGCACGGCGGCGTGCTTTGGCGTGCCGTGCGAGATCATTCATCCATGCGGATTCGCTTTTTCACAGCGCAGCCTTAAGCGGGCGGGAATGGACTATCTGGACCATGTCGCAATCGGCGAGCATGATGATTATGCCGCTTTTGAAAAAGCGGCGACGGCTGCATCGCGCCGCATAGTTCTGCTTTCCAGCAAGGCATCGGTCGCGCTGACCGATGCGATATTTCACGCCGACGATATCATCCTGATGGGCAGCGAGAGCGCGGGGGTTCCGCCGGGCGTCCATGAACGGGCCGACTTGCGAATACATATTCCGATGCAGTCTGGATTTCGGTCCTTGAATGTTGCCGTTGCCGCTGGCATCGCGCTGGCCGAAGGTTTAAGACAGACGCGGCAGTTCCCAAAAGGGCAGTTCCCAAAGGAGTCCATTTAAGTGACATTGACGCTCGACAACCGGCAACAGGCCGCACGCGAATGGTTTGAGGGTTTGCGCACACAGATTTGCGATGCGTTTACCGCGATCGAGCGTGAGGCGGGATCGGATGCGTCGTTTGAATTTCTGCCTTGGGACCGGACAGATGATGATGGATCGTTTGGCGGCGGCGGCGTGCGCGGGGTGATGAAGGGCAAGGTATTTGAAAAAGTAGGAGTCAATGTTTCGACCGTCGGCGGCAGCTTCAATCCTGAATTTGCGCAGAATATCCACGGCGCGCAGGACGACCCCAGGTTCTTTGCCACCGGAATCAGCTTGGTGGCGCACATGGCCAACCCGCATGTTCCGGCGGTTCACATGAACACCCGCCTGCTGACCACCAGCAAAAGCTGGTTTGGCGGCGGCGCCGATTTGAATCCGCCGATCCCGTATCAGGAAGACACCGACGATTTTCATGCCCGGTTCCGCGCCACATGCGCGCCTTATGGTCCTTACGTTTATGAACGGTACCGCAAATGGGCCGACGACTATTTCTATATCCCCCACCGCGGCGTGCATCGCGGTGTTGGCGGGATATTTTACGACCATCTCGAAAACGCTGTTGATGAAGGCGACGATGATAGCAACAACGCGCTGTTTGAACGCAACTTTGCTCTTACGCGCGAAGTTGGCGAAGCGTTTCTCGACATTTTCCCAAAACTTGTGCGCCGCCGGATGGACACGCCGTTCACTGCCGCAGAAAAGCACGCGCAGCGGGTTTGGCGCGGCCGTTATGCCGAGTTTAACCTGATCTATGATCGCGGTACATTGTTCGGATTGAAGACCGGCGGCAATATCGACGCAATATTGATGAGCCTGCCGCCCGATGTGGCGTGGGATTGATGAGTTGCTGTGCGCTCATGCTGCGAGGAACTACTTTTCCGTTCGTCCTGAGCTTGTCGAAGGACGAGGCAAGCAACCTGTCCTTCGACAAGCTCAGGACGAACGGAGTGAACGGTTGAAATGCCATACACACCGATAGCACCCGGCCACATTGCCGTCATCGTCACCGCGCTGGAAATGACGCAGCGGCCCGCTCTGCGCCCCCTGCCCGCGTCCGATCTACAGCTGGTTCGCTGGCAGAAACCGGCACCAGAAAAGTATCGGACATTATACCGCCGCGTCGGCGAACCTTGGCTTTGGTTCTCGCGGTTGCAGATGGATGACGCGGAACTGACCGCGATCATCCATGACGAAGCCGTGAAGATCTGGGCGGTGACAGACAAAGCCGGGATCGAATTGGGGATATTGGAACTCGATTTTCGCGAAGAAACGCAATGCGAAATCAGCTTTTTCGGCCTTGTCCCCGAACTGAATGGCAAGGGCCATGGCCGCTGGATGATGGCGATCGCGCTGCAATCGGCATGGGGGCATAAAGGCGTGTCGCGGGTCTGGGTGCACACCTGCACCCTTGATGCGCCGGGCGCGTTGGGGTTCTACCGCAAGTCCGGCTTCACCGCCTATCAGCGGCAGGTCGAGACATTCCCCGACCCGCGGCTGACGGGATTAGCGCCGCGAGACGCAGCGCCGCATGTGCCCTTAATTTGACGCCGAAAGTTGGCGGTAAATGGCGATGATAACGAATATCATAACCGTGCTAAATACCGCCCCTAGGATGGATTTTACTATTAAAACGGCGAACATCGCTGCGGATTCAGGCAGCGCCATTGCAAATATGGCAGAAAAGATCATTGACAAAATATAGAGCGCAATCACCCCAACGATACCGATGATGAGCATAAAAGCAAATATATACAGGCTGTTGTTTTTGGTGAGCGCCCATGACCGAGACAACGCGGCAATAGGATTTTTGATGTTTTCGGCAACAATTGCGGGTCCGGCCAGCGAAAATTTAACAATCAAATAAATGCCGGGTAAGATCAGAAAGATTAGACCAACAGCCATTGCAACTGTGCTTAATAGGCTCGCCAAAAAAATTGTTACGAAAAAGCCCATCCCGATCCCAAATGCTTCCCCGACCGTTGGACGCGATGGATTAAATACCAATGTATAAATTGTTGCGTAAGAAATGGCGCTAGTAACGATTGTAAGCAAAAGCCACGGCGCAAGGTCGCGGTAATATTGCATCAGCTGCCCCATGCCCGAATCCCCCGAAGCAGGATCAATCACTGGTTCAGGAACCATATAGCCAACGATAATGGCAGGCAGCAAAATGAAGACGCCTATAATTGGCAGTATCGTTTCCAAATTTGCCTTTAGCAACGCAATCGCGTCTTTCCATGCTGCGGTAAAATCAAGCTTCTTTTCCATTTTTAGGCCCCGCCCTTATTGTTAATGATGAAATCAGCTTAAGTTGCCGCGCGGCAAATTGAAAACACTATTTTTCATCAGGGTATTTTGCGCGCTTCCCTTGCAACGTCGCTTTCTGTTAGCTGGGTGACATGAACGGCTTTGAAAACATCGAATGGGATATTGCGGATAAGCAAGTCGCCTATCCCGATGCGCTTGAGCGGATGGCAATGCGGCAAGCGGATATTCGCGAATCTGGCGCAAGCGAACTGATCTGGTTACTCGAACATCCGCCGCTATATACTGGCGGAACCAGCGCCGATCCCGCAGAGTTATTGAGCGATCAGTTTCCCGTTTACAAAACCGGGCGCGGCGGACGGTACACCTATCATGGACCGGGACAGCGCGTTGGTTATGTCATGCTCGACTTGGCCAAACGCGGCAAAGACGTGCGCTGCTATGTCCATGCCCTCGAAGGCTGGGTCATCGATGCGCTTGCCCATTTTGGCGTTGCCGCCCGCCGGGCAGAGGGCCGGGTTGGCATCTGGTGCGACACCCGCGATGGCCGCGAGGCAAAGATTGGCGCTATCGGTGTCCGCATTCGCCGCTGGGTCACTGCGCACGGTTTTGCCGTCAACATTGCGCCTGATCTTAGCCATTTTGGCGGCATCGTGCCATGCGGCATTGCCGAATACCCCGTCACCAGCCTCGCTGATCTGCGCATTAGCGCCAGCTTGGACGAATTCGACCAGGCACTTGCCGGGGCCTTTCCCGAATTTCTCAATAAGCTTGCCAAAGCGGGCGATGTTTGCGACGTGAGTGATCAAACAGCCGCAGCTTGAAAGGTTCGCACATGCGCCGCAAAATGATTTTCCTTCCCATATTGGCTTTGACGCTTTTGGCGCAGGGCTGTTCCGACAAGGCAGCAGACGCTCCCGCCAAAGAATCGGAACGAGTTACCCAAACCCGGATGGATGAAATCGACAATTTGGAAGGAACAATCAGCGACGAAATGATTGTCACCGACGATGCCAGCGATGAAGCGGAACTGGAATCAGTGAACGATGCGGGTGCCGACGCGCCAAAGACATCGCCGCAGAAAGCCAAGCCCGAACCGGCGGCTGCCACCGCGCAAGATGACACCAGCGAAGCAGCGGAATAGCGGCCCGTTATGACGCAAACAAATTTGCAGCAGCCATTGGCGCTTCCGTGCGGCGCAGTGCTTTCCAACCGGATTGCAAAGGCGGCGATGACCGAAGGTTTGGCGGACCCGATGGGGCGGCCGGGCGAAGCGTTGGAACGGCTATATGCTATCTGGTCCGATGGCGGCGCAGGCATGCACTTGTCGGGAAATATCCAGATCGACCGGGATCATTTGGAACGGCCGGGCAATGTCATCATTGACCGGGAACCCGACGCCGAAATGGCGGCAAAATTATCAAGCTGGACCAAAGTGGCGACCCGCAGCGGCAACCATTTCTGGGTGCAAATCAGCCATGCCGGGCGGCAAACGATGAAGCCGGTCAACCCCAATCCAAAGGCACCATCAGCCGTCAAGGTCGCCTTGCCCGGCGGCCAATTCGGTGAACCAGTGGCACTTACCGAGCCCGAGATTTTGGACCTGATCAAGCGGTTTGGCGTGGCCGCCGGTGCCTGCCAAAAATATGGTTTCACTGGTGTGCAAATCCACTCCGCGCATGGCTATCTATTGTCTCAATTCTTAAGCCCCAGGTCCAATCTGCGCGACGACCAATGGGGCGGCAGCCTCGAAAATCGCGCCCGCTTTCTGTTGGCGGTGATTGCCGAAGTGCGCGGCAAAGTTGGCACTAAATTTCCCATTTCCGTCAAGTTGAACAGCGCCGATTTTCAACGCGGCGGGTTTGATTTTGATGACAGCTTGAAAGTCGCCAAATGGTTGGAGGCAGCCAGCGTCGATTTGATCGAGATATCCGGTGGCAGTTACGAACAGCCAAAGCTGATCGGTATGCCGGGTATCGAAGAAGAATCACCGCAAAATGTTGTCCGGTCAACGTTGGAGCGGGAGGCTTACTTTATTGACTTTGCGGTGGCGATGAAGCGCGCGATATCGATCCCGTTGATGGTAACCGGTGGATTTCGGACGCGCGCGGCAATGGAACAGGCGATATCATTGGGCGCAGCGGATCTCATCGGATTGGGCCGGCCATTATGCTATCAGCCCGACGGCCCGAAGCGATTGTTGGCAGGCGCAGATGAATTGCCCAGTTTGGAACGGCAACTGGGTCTTTTGCCGACTTGGCTGGCGTTCTTGAAACAGATCAAAGTCATTCGCGGGCTCGACGCCTTTGCGACGCAATTCTGGTTTTATAGCCAATTATATGCACTTGGCGATAATGGGCTGGCCAAGCCCGAACAGACCGTATTTGCGTCGCTTCTGGAAGTGGAGGCGCGTCAAAAAGCTTGGCTAAAGGCGCGCGCTTAATTCATACATTGCAGTTTCCCTTGCATTTTTTTCAAATTCTGTCAAAAAGCGCATCTGCTATCGTCGAACGAGACGGAATTTGACGCTGGTTTGACCCTGCAACACCTTCCCTACCACGACATTGGCTTAAAAGTTGCGGACCGATGCTCGGGCGCGATAACACGTAGTAAAAAGAAGAGAACATCATGCCAACAGGTACAGTAAAATGGTTTAACGACGACAAGGGCTTCGGCTTCATCACCCCTGATGAAGGCGGCGACGACTTGTTCGCTCATCACAGCGCAATCAATATGCAAGGCTTCAAAACCTTGAAAGACGGCCAAAAGGTTACTTTTGAAGTAACGCAAGGTCCAAAGGGCGCGCAAGCGAGTAACATCGAAGGCGCATAATTTGGGCTCGATTTACCTTTGAGGCTTAACAGCTAAATAAAGGGACTGAGGTTTGGCGAAAGCTGAATTTTCGGTCCCTTTTTTTGTTCAATCGATCTTTATCACTTCGGCACGCAACGCTTTGCGGTCCAATTTCCCGATCATCGTTTTTGGCATATTGTCGCGCACGACCACCGCAACGACTCGCTCGTGTTTTCCCAATTGGGCGTTGACCCAGTCCATTAAATCTTCGCCAGTTATGGCCTGATTGGCGTTCAGGGTTACGAATGCCTTGGGGCGTTCGCCCAAATAAGCGTCGTCAACGCCGATGACCAACGCCTCTTTAACTGCGTCATGCTTGTACAATATGTTCTCGATCTGGCTAGGGAAAACCTTAAAACCGCCAACGGAAATCATGTCCTTTATCCGGTCAACAATCTTGATGAAGCCGCCGGCATCAATGGTCGCCACGTCCCCTGTCCGCAGGAAATCGCCGACAAAAACCTCGGCGTCGGCATCGGGGCGATTCCAGTAACCGCGCATCACCTGCGGTCCTGAAAACGCCAGCTCGCCGGGTTCTCCCAAAGGCGCGGCTTTGCTGGCGTCCTCTTTGTCGAGCAATATCACGTTGGTGCCCGGAACCGGCTGTCCGATGGTGCCGGTTTTGCCTGCGCCCTCATAAGGGTTGCACGAAACGACGCCGGAACTTTCGGTCAAGCCATAGCCTTCGATGAGAACCGCATCGGTGCGAGCTTCAAACCTCGCCTTTAGTTCGGCGGATAGCGGCGCTCCCCCCGATATACACGCGCGCAAGGATGCAAAATCCGTTTTCGCAATATCCGGACAATCGAGCAAAGCCTGATACATTGTCGGCACGCCGGGCAACGAAGTCACCTTTGTCCGGTTGATGGCGGCCAGCGCCTGCACCGCGTCAAAGCGCGGCAACATAATGATCTCTCCGCCATTGTTGACGGTGCGGTTGAGCACGGTGGCGTTGGCGAATACATGGAAGAATGGCAACACACCCAGGATGCGGTCCCAGCCGGCGGCGTCTGGATTATTGAACCGTGACTGCGGATCAATGGCGTTTATCTGCCGCGCATTTGCGGTAATATTTTGATGGCTGAGCATTGCTCCTTTTGGCGTGCCCGTGGTTCCGCCGGTATACTGCAATTGCGCGATGTCGTTGACCGGGTCACAGGGCTGCGCGGCAAAATTCCCGTCATTGTCAATCAAGCGCGCGTAGGGCGTTATCCGGCTATCGTTCGGCAGCGCGGCGATCTCACCGCGCTTAAAAAGCCGGTACGCCATGGCTTTCAACCGGGGCAATGCCTCTGCTATACTGCCGACCACCAATCCCGAAAGGTTCGACTGATCGAGCACTTTCAGCGCCGTCGGCAATAAAGCGGCGGCCGAAACGGTGAACAATATGCTGGTCCCGCTATCGGCGACCTGATGCGAAAGTTCGTCCGCAGTATATAACGGAGAGAAATTCACCACCGTCGCACCGGCCGCGAGCGCTCCGTAATAAGCGGCAACATAATGCGGCACGTTGGGCAGATAGAGGCCTATATGATCGCCCTTGCCTATTCCTTTATCTTGCAATCCTCTGGCAATCCGGCGCACGGCATTCGCCATCTGTGCATAGCTGAATTTCCGGCCCAGAAAGTCAAGCATCGGTGCATCGCCGCGCATTGCCACGCTGTCGAAAAACATCTGGTGCAAGCCCAATGGCGAAAGTTCGATATTCCAATTGGATGGATGCAGATAGTTTTTTGACCAATCAAAGCTGCTCTGTGACATGGCTATCCTATAGAATATGCGCGAAAATTCGAGTTACTATGATAACTGTAAAAGGCCAATTTGCCCAACGCAAGACTGCGCCGCAGAGTAAAACGGTTTTATCAGCTGGCGCTATACCAACCCACGCCGTCACGGACTTCCAGATTGGCACGGCCTGCGCGCTCCAGATAACGCAAATGCGCCATCGCTTCTCCGGTCGCCAAGCCATAGATGCTGTCGTCAATGGGGCGGCCAAACAGCAAGCCGAAAGTATCCACCGCCCGCATTTCGGTGGTGCGAAGCGCAATTTCCAGCTCGTCCAGCCGCTCATAATGCCCCTGTGCCAAGCGGTCCAGCCGCTGGATTACGCCCTTAAAAGGAAAGCCATGTGCGGGCAGAACCAACATATCATCAGGCAATGCCGCTTTGAACTTTTCAATGGATTGCAACCATTCTGCCAATGGATTGGCGTCCGGTTCGGTATCCATAATCGAGACGTTCGACGTTATCCGCGGCAAAATCTGATCGCCCGCGATGATAACACCATTTTTATAGTCAATCATACAGGCATGTTCAGGGGTATGCCCGCCGCCCGTCATGATCGTCCAATCCCGCTTGCCAACATGGATCACATCGCCATCATCCATGCGAACATGGTTGGTCGGCAAACGCGAAACCGCGCGCGCAAAATTGCCCCATCCTGATTTCCGCATTTTTTCGACGCGGTCATCGTCATACCCATAAAATTTGCGGCGGTTTAACACTTCGGCTGGCGGTTCGTCGCGCTGATCGCTGATCATCAGCCGCGCCATCATCCATTCGGTGCGGTTCATCCAGACGGGCGCTTTGAATTTGTTCGCAAGCCAGCCTGCACAGCCCACATGGTCGGGATGGAAATGGGTCACAAAAATCCGCGTCAGGGTTTTTTCGGACAGCGAACCATCAAACATCGCTTTCCAGGCATCAACGGTCTGCGGCATAAACAATCCGGTGTCGGCTATCGCAAAGCCGCCCGTTACTTCGGTATCATCATCCAACAGCCAAAGATTGATATGCGCCAAATTTCCTGGAACCGGCATCCGCGTCCAACCCAGATCATCGGCGAGCGGATAGATCCCGCCATATTCAGGCGCATGGTCGCCCAATGGATAGGTCAGCCCCTTTAACTCGGTCGATTCAAACCCATGATCAGTCAGCGACATGTCATAGGATGGTGTTGAACGCTTTTTCATCGCACAGCCGTGCCTTAACTGCGCGGTTAAGGCAATGGGGTGCTTAAGTTATGTGCGCGGATTTGGCAATTTAGCGCGGCTTTGCGGCTTACTCGCCGCTTTTCTTGAACAGCGTATCGGCGGTCAGCTCCACCTTGTCGGCCACTTCTTCTTCGCCGTTCAACAATGCTTCGGCTTTACGTGCAGCTTCGTCGCGTTCGGCGCGCAATTGCAGGATCAATGCTTCACGGTCACTGCCAAGGCGGCTATCTTCAACCGCAGTGTTATCAATACCCGCTTTTTTGGCAGCCTTGTTAACCAGCGCATCAAGCTCACGCTGTGAACAGAGACCCAGCGTGACGGGGTCCTTCGCCTGAATTTCAGAGATGTTCCAGTGCGTCCGGTCACGGATCGCAGCGATGGTATGCCGCGTGGTGCCGATCAATTTACAGATCGCGCCATCCGAAATCTCGGCATGATTACGCAGCAACCAAGCGATACCGTCGGGCTTGTCCTGACGCTTTGAAACCGGCGTGTAACGCGGTCCTTTTGTGCGGCGAACCTGGTCGGGGCCTTTGCTCATTTTCAGAACATAGTCTTCGTCCGCCTGACCTTTTTCGATCTCATCCATCGCCAGTTCACCGGCATGAACAGGATCGCGCCCGGTATATTTCGATCCGGTCATATCATCGGCCATTGCCTGCACTTCAAGGATATGAATGCCGCAGAACTCAGCGATTTGCGGGAATGCGAGTGCGGTATTATCGACCAGCCAAGCGGCGGTTGCGTGCGGCATCAACGGGGTGGCCATCTGAGCGTCTCCAAAAGAAAGGGCCGCCCCTTATCGGAGCGGCCTAAATATGTTGATCGCGCTATTAGGCTATCTATGCGGCAACGGCAAGAGGCTGCTTATCTTTGCCTGCAAATTTGCGCGTCCATGCGGTCAGAATGCGCGTCACCGGTCGTTCAAATCCGATATGCAACATGATGCCAATCAAAATAGTAACGATCATTGCGAATAGCAGAAACGCATAATTAAGCTCGAAAATCCGCAGCCAAAATAATCGTGCAGTGCCCAACGTGAACAAATGGACAAGGTAAATCGCATAAGAGCTGTCGCCGATTATCTTCAATACGCCGATCCGGGGCAGCCGCGATTCGGCTGAAAGCAACGAAGAAAAAACGATCACAGCTGGAATGCCAAATCCTATGACGCGGGGAAGATCATAAGGCTGCAAGCCGATCAACAATGCCACGCCTGCAAGGCATGACCATGCGGGCAATTGCCTTGAAAATCTTGCCAATGCCATCCCCGCTACAAATTCGAGTAGCAGCGGGTTGGTATAAAAATTTATGCTTCCAGGTAATGAAAAAACAGTACCGGCAAATACCAGCAATGAAAATAAAATAGCAATCAACGCCAGTTGCCGTCTTGGCGGCAGGGCAAATGTCAAACCGAAGATCAGATAGAAAAACATCTCGAAATTCAATGTCCAGCCCGGTTCTAATATCGGCCAATATCTTCCGTATTCCGGGTGCACCGCCGGAATGAACAGGAACGACGCGGCATTATGCCAGAATGACACCCCGTCCAATTTGACGGCAAAGTAGCTGAGCAGCCAGTATAATGGCACGATCCGCACAAGGCGTTTGATAAAAAATTCCTTGGCGCTCATCCCCTTGCCCTCCGTCGAGCGCACCATGATAAAGCCGGATATCACAAAGAAGATGTCCACACCGCTGGCCAGCCAGCTGGTCCAGAATGACATTGGAACAATGCCGCTGGTGCGCATATGGAAACACACAACCATCAACGCCGCTATCGCGCGCAGATACTGAATCGATATATAGTTTTGGGAATGCATTACCAATTGTCGCCTCGCGCTTTTCAAAGCACGGCATAACGCAGATTGGTTAATATTGGTTCACCGCCGCAGCGGCGTTCAGCTTGCGACTGTTAAAGTGATCTTTCCGACAAAATTGCCTGCTTCCATATAGGCATGGGCCGCAGCTGCTTCGGCCAAAGGAAAGCTCCTCGCCATTTCGGGACGCAGGCTGCCGTCTTCGACCATCGGCCAAACGTTGCGGGCTATCTCTTCGCACAGTAAATTTTTGAACTCGTCCGAGCGTGGTCGCAATGTTGACCCCGTCAACATCAACCGCCGCATCATAATATAGGCCATGTTCAAGTCGGCCTTCACTCCGCCTTGCACCGCAATCGTAACATGACGGCCATCTTCGGACAGGCATTGCAAATTGCGGGTGACATAGTCCCCGGCCACCATGTCCAACACAATGTTCACCCCTGCCCCGCCGGTTATTCGGGCAACCTCTTCGACAAAGTCCGCTTCGTTATAGTTGATGGCGTGGTCTGCCCCCAGCGCCGCCGCCGCCGCGCATTTTTCTGCGGAACCGCAGGTCACGACCACCGTCATTTCAAACAGCTTGGCCAGCTTGATTGCCATCGTGCCAATGCCGCTCGTGCCGCCGTGGACCAATATCGTCTCGCCGTCGCGGGCATATCCGCGTTCAAAAACATTGTGCCAGACGGTGAACAATGTTTCCGGAATGGCCGCAGCCTGCGCCAAGCTAAGCCCGGTCGGTACCGCCAAGCTGTGTCCTATATTTGCGATGCAATATTCAGCATAGCCGCCGCCAGCAACCAATGCGCAGATATTCCGGCCCAGCATATCGGCAGAAACGCCGTGGCCCAAGCCAACAATTTTTCCCGAAATCTCAAGGCCGGGCAAATCGCTTGCACCAGCGGGCGCGGGATAAAGTCCTTTGCGCTGGATAACATCGGGACGGTTCACACCGGCGGCCGCAACCTGCACCAAAACCTGCCCAGCGCCTGGAACCGGCACGGGCCGCTGACAAGCGACAAGCACCTCCGGTCCGCCGGGACGGGAAATTTCAATCGCTGTCATAAATTCCGGCATCTCTGCCATATCGTGCCCCGCCCCGTTTTTTGATGGTAAAGCTTTGTTACATATTGACAGATAGCGCGTGACAGTCAACAATTAGGTCATGGAAGATGGCGAGAATTTACCTCTACGTTCAAATGATCCGCTGACCAGTTTGATCAGAGAGGATCTTGATCCATATTCGATCAACGAGCTGGAGGATCGAATCGCCCTGCTGCAATCAGAGATAGCCCGGTGCGAGGCCAAGAAGGCGGCGGCCAGCAGCCATCGTTCGGTGGCCGATCAATTGTTCAAACAGGGATGAGATTTGGACTATTCTCTGGCGCGTTTGATAATGGCTTGTTAACCAATGACGGCAATAATCGATAAAAGTTCTCACCCCCGTTGAAAGCGGGCATGACGGACACGATATTATTTTGATCAGCCTGACGCTATCTTGCGGACGGCAAAGGAGTTAACCAGTATGCCCTCATTCGCGGAATCGTTAGAAGCGACACTGCACAGCGCGCTGAAACATGCCGCAGACCGGGCGCATGAATATGCGACGCTGGAACATTTACTGCTGGCGCTAATCGACGACGGAGATGCAGCACAGGTCATGCAATCTTGCGGCGTCGATTTGGGCGAGCTGTCCGATATCGTCATCACCTATCTCGACGGCGAACTCGATAGCTTGCGTGTTGAGGGCAATGTCGATCCATCACCGACCAGCGGTTTCCAGCGCGTGGTCCAGCGCGCAATTTTGCACGTCCAATCAAGCGGCAAAGATACTGTTACCGGCGCCAATGTCCTTGTCGCGCTGTTCTCTGAACGCGAAAGCTATGCCGTCTATTTCTTGCAGCAACAAGATATGAGCCGCCTTGATGCTGTGTCGTTCATCAGCCACGGTATCGGCAAAGATGGCAAGATGACTCCCACCGAAATCAAGGGGAGCGAGGACAAAGCCGAAGAAAACCCCGAAGGCGGCAAGAGCAAAAAAGACAAAGAGTCGGCGCTCGACCAATTCACCGTCAATTTGAACGAGAAAGCCAAGCAAGGCCGGATTGATCCGCTCATCGGCCGTACCGAAGAGGTTGACCGCACGGTGCAAATCTTGTGCCGCCGGTCAAAGAATAATCCATTGTACGTCGGTGAGCCCGGCGTTGGCAAAACTGCGATTGCAGAAGGATTGGCGCGGCGCATAGTCGAAAAACAAGTCCCCGAAGTGTTGGAGCCTGCCGTTATATACTCGCTCGACATGGGGTCTTTGCTGGCCGGGACACGGTACCGCGGTGATTTTGAAGAGCGGTTGAAAGCCGTCGTCACCGAGCTTGAAAAAATGCCCGACGCGATATTATTCATTGACGAGATCCATACAGTGATCGGTGCAGGCGCGACCAGCGGCGGCGCGATGGATGCGTCAAACCTGCTGAAACCTGCTTTGTCCGGCGGCACTATCCGGTGCATCGGATCGACCACTTACAAAGAATTTCGCAACCATTTCGAAAAAGACCGCGCTTTGTTGCGCCGGTTCCAGAAAATCGATGTCAATGAACCGAGCATCGAGGATACGATCAAGATCATCTCCGGACTGCGCAGTGCATTTGAGAAACATCACAATGTCAAATACACCAACGACGCGATCAAGGCCGCAGTGGAACTGTCGTCACGGTATATCAACGACCGCAAACAGCCAGACAAAGCCATCGATGTGATCGATGAAGTCGGCGCGATGCAGATGCTTGTGCCCCCCGCCAAACGCCGCAAAATCATCACACAGCGGGAAATTGAGGCCGTTATCGCGACCATCGCCCGCATCCCGCCAAAGAATGTTTCCAGCGATGACAAAACCGCTTTGGGCAATTTGGAAGGCGATTTGAAACGTGTGGTCTTTGGTCAGGATGCAGCGATAGGCGTGCTTTCATCGGCGATTAAACTGAGCCGTGCAGGTTTGCGCGATCCCGACAAGCCCATTGGCAACTATCTGTTCAGCGGACCAACCGGCGTCGGCAAAACCGAAGTCGCGCGGCAATTGGCGTCAATCCTCGGCATCCCGCTGAAACGCTTTGATATGTCCGAATATATGGAACGACACAGCGTTTCACGGCTAATCGGTGCGCCCCCGGGGTATGTCGGTTTCGATCAGGGCGGTCTGTTGACCGATGCCGTCGATCAAAACCCGCATTGCGTGTTGCTGCTTGATGAAATTGAAAAAGCGCATCCCGATCTGTTCAACATCTTGTTGCAGGTCATGGACAATGGCCGCCTGACCGATCATCACGGCAAGACCGTCGATTTCCGCAATGTCATCCTGATTATGACCACCAACGCCGGTGCCAAAGACATGGCCAGTGAAGGCATTGGTTTTGGCAACAATATCAGCAAAGAGGATGCGGGCGAAGAAGCCATTAAAAAGATGTTCGCGCCGGAATTCCGCAACCGCCTGGATGCAATCGTTGCGTTCGGTTATTTGCCAACCCCGGTGGTCGCACGGGTCGTCGACAAATTCATCTTGCAACTCGAACTTCAGCTGGCCGACCAGAATGTCCATATCAAACTGGATGATGAAGCGCGTTCTTGGCTGACTGAAAAGGGTTATGACAAGCTATATGGTGCCCGCCCGATGGCGCGTTTGATTCAAGAGAAAATCAAGCAGCCGCTGGCAGAAGAGCTGCTGTTTGGTAAACTGATCCACGGCGGCGAAGTATCGGTGCACATGAAAGACGGGCAACCGGTATTTGAAGTATCGCCGGCACCGCCCAAAGTTGCAAAAGCAAAGAAACCGCGCAAAAAGAAAGATGTCGCACAAGACGGTTAGCGTAGGGTGAAACCGGCATTAAAGCTCACTTTCTGCCACCTAACCAAATGTAAAATCTTCTTTTTTCGTAGAAAATGCTGTTGGATATAACGGTTTATTAAATCCCTTTCCTTATCGCCCTCTGCAGAACTGAGGGGATTTACGAACTTGGGTACTATCAAACAAGCACGCGGCGTGACGCCGGATACTGATTCTTGGCTGTCACGGCGATTGTTGCAGGAACATGTCAGCGGCGTTCGTCCGGCAATATTCGCAAGCGCAATAAACGCGTTGATCCTGATCGCGGTTTTTTGGGGCAATTACCCTCCGCTTGATTTCATTGCCGCCGGACTGTTCATGCTGGTGTTGCTGGTGTGGCGCTATGCCATTGCCGTGCGCGGCGCCAAAGTGCGCCATGACGTTACCGCTTATTCCAGGCTGCTGGTTCATCTCGAATGGAATGCCGCCGCATTGGGGCTTTGGTGGGGTCTGTCGGTGGTCATATTGATGATCGACGCTCGGCCTGAACAGCAAGTTTTGTGTACGATCATCGGGTCGGGAATGATGGCGGGCGGCGCACACACCTATCGCACCGTCAAAAAAGCGGCCTATTTGTTCGTTGGATTTTCGGCGGTTGGTTGCGGCACGGCGCTGGCGGTGCAAGGCACCATGGCGTCCTATGCGGGTGCTGTTTTGGTTGCCGCCTATTGCTATGTATTGTTTTCAGGCATCAAATTAACCGCCAGCAATATCATGGTGAGACATCAGCGCGAAATCGATTTGCGCGAATCTGCCGAAACAATCAACATGCTTCTCGCCGATTTCACCGAACAGGGCGCGGATTGGTTCGTCGAGCTGAACAGCATGGGCCGGTTGGTCAATCCATCCGAACAGCTCGTCGCTGCGGCGCGCAGGCCCGTACAAACATTGGCCGACAAGCCGATCATCGAGCTTTTGGATGCAGGATCGCAGCGCGATATGCTGGCCGAAATGATCGCGGCACAGCGCCCGTTTCGAAATCATCAAGTCAGCCTCAGCATCGGCAAGGAACGGCTGTGGTGGTCAATCAGCGCGCGTCCGATCTCAGACGATGGCACATATCGCGGCATCGTCACCGATATCTCGGCCCAGCGCCAGGCCGAAGAACAAGTCAGCTATATGGCGCACTTCGACGCGCTCACTGATTTGCCAAACCGTTTCCAATTCAACCAACGATTGAGCCGGATGGCACATGCAAATGAAGCCAATTTGGGGCTGATGTATCTTGACCTTGACCAGTTTAAGATCATCAATGACACGTTGGGCCACAGCTTTGGCGACTTGTTGTTAAAGGGTGTCGCGCGGCGGCTTGAAAGCTGCATCTCGTCTGATGAAATTGTCGCGCGTCTTGGCGGCGACGAATTTGCTATTCTTTGCAAGACCAACGACCTGGATTATATCTGCGCCTTGGGCGACAAAATTATTGCCTCGCTGACCAAGGCTTTCCGGCTTGACGACCATGATGTTATCGTCGGAACAAGCATTGGTATCGCGGTCGCGCCATTGCACGGCGACGATGCGTCGACGCTTTTGCGGAATGCCGACCTCGCATTGTACGAAGCGAAGGCACAGGGCAGGAACCGCCAAGTGGTATTTGAAATTGGCATGGATGAAGCGGCCCAGTTGCGCCGTGCGTTGGAACTCGACTTGCGCGGAGCGCTTGGAAAGCATGAACTTTGCCTGCATTACCAGCCGCTGGTCCGCATCGAAGACGGCGAGACATTGGGGTATGAAGCACTGATCCGGTGGGAACATCCTGAACGCGGTGTGGTTATGCCCGATGCCTTCATTCCGATCGCCGAAGAAAGCGGGATGATCATTCCGATCGGCGAATGGGTCATCCGCCAAGCACTCGACGATTTGATGCAATGGCCGGAACAAATGACGGTTTCGATCAACCTATCGCCTGCACAAATGCGCAGTTCAAGCCTGATCACAACATTGATCCACGCATTGGCGAGCACGGGTGCCGATCCGAAACGGGTGTGCCTGGAAATCACCGAAACCGTTTTGATGCAAGACAGCGAGGCCAATCTCGCAACGTTGCACAAATTGCATGAAATCGGCGTTGAAATTGCTTTGGATGATTTTGGCACAGGATACAGTTCGCTGAATTATCTGCGCAGCTTTCCGTTTGATAAAATCAAAATTGACCGCTGCTTTGTCAACGAAATTGACACCCGCGAAGATTGTCAGGCGATAGTGCGTTCGGTGGTCAACCTTGCCAACAGCCTCGGCATGACAACCACTGCCGAGGGCGTCGAGCGCGAGGTTCAGGTTGAACATCTGCGGCGCGAAGGTTGCCTAAACGTGCAAGGCTATCTGTTTAGCAAAGCCGTGCCGCAAGACCAGCTGACCGACCTTAGAAAGCCAATACATTCGCATGCACAGCGGCTGGTCGAGATGGAGTCCACGCGAAAACGAGGCACGGTCGTCAATATTGCAGAAGACAAAAAGTTGGCCGGGCGAAAGGCCGCGTAACTACGTTACTAAGTAGCCGTTCGCGATCTCGATGAACATCGCATTGTGGTCGATGCTGGAAAACAGGCTGCTTTCGGTGCCCGTCATCCAAACTTGACTGCCCGTTGCGTCGAGCCGCGCAAACAATGCGGCCCGGCGTGACGGATCGAGATGGGCGGCCACTTCGTCCAATAAGATCACCGGCGCATTGCCGCGCAGATCGGCAACCAGTTCGGCGTGCGCCAATATAATTGAGAGCAACAGCGCCTTTTGCTCGCCGGTCGAACAGCGCGATGCCGCTTGTCCACTCAACGCATGGTGCACGGCCAGATCGTTGCAGTGCGGTCCGATCAATGTCCGGCCCGCCGCTGCATCCCGTTTCCGGCTGCCTGCCCAGATAGTCCTCAATTCAGCCGCATCGCCGCAGATATTGCCTTGGATTGCGATAACGGGAGCGGCAAAAATACTGTCCGTCACGCTGGCCAGCCGCTGGCTAAGTTCCGATAATATCCTGCCCCGGCTGATGTTGATTGCGGCCGCATTTTCCGCCATTCCGCTCTCGATTGCATCCAGCCAAGCGGGATCAGGAGACGCATGTTCGCCAAGCAACTTGTTGCGTTGCCGAAGTGCGGCCTCATAACGGCTGCTATACCGCGCATGCGCCGGTTCCACCGCCAGCACCAGCCGGTCCAGGAATTGTCGCCTCGCGCTCGCGCCATCAACAAACAGGCGGTCCATCGCCGGGGTCAGCCAAATCACCGACAACCACTCAGCCAGCGCGTTAATCGCGGCGTTGGCCCCGTTTATGCGGACTTTTCGGCGCTCGGGCGCATTGGCCGCTACCCCGGTTCCGATGATAACATCGCCCAACTCTGCCGATATCGCAAAGCCGCCGCTGCCGCCCTGCCGCAACATTTCGCTCATTGCCGACCGGCGCAGGCCCCGGCCCGGGACCAGCAGCGACACCGCCTCCAATATGTTGGTTTTGCCCGCTCCGTTTTCGCCATGCAGCACGATGAACTTTTCGGCCGGACGAAACGAAACCTCGGCGTAATTGCGGAAATTGGACAGGGAAAGCCGGGTTATTGTCATGGTTGAATGCCTTGCTAACGAGCGGCGATACGGCGTCAACCGGATATTGAAATCTTCGGGCAAAACTCCAATGTCCTCACGCTAATTATTGGTGGTATTTCCCACTATATGAAGATTCGTAAAATTAGCACCTGGCCTTGAATCAATCTATCTATCTGTATTTGATGTTATTTCTAAAACTGGCACGCTTTCTGCAAAGCTGATCTTGTAACGCAATGGTTCACAAATTTTACGATCAACATTCAACCAAGTTCAAAAAGGAATTCAAAATGACACTTTCAAATCGCACCCATTTCGCATCGTTGTTCGCCGCCGCATTCTGCGCGTTCGTCACAATCGGTACCAGCATTGCCCCCGCAGTTGCGCCAATCGCGCCTTATTTTGCGTAAAGCGTTAATCCCGGCTTTCACATTCATCACAATCAAAGGACCCAGAAAATGACCTCCAATTCACGTACCCAGATCACTGCCATGTTCGGCGCTTTAGTGTGCGCATTTGTGACTTTCGGCTTGAGCCTAGAGCCCACATTGACGAGCATTTCCGCCATCGCCGCCTGATCCACCGCCCCGCAAAGATAACGAAAGGCAAATAAAATGAATAAGTTACATTTAAACAAGGAGAAAAAGAAAATCCTGGGTGTTTGCGCCGGACTTTCTGACTGGATGGGCGTTGATTTAAACATCGTCCGCCTGCTTTTTGTTATAACGACCTTGATCGGCGTTGGATCACCGATATTGATTTACATCGTTCTGGGATTAATCATTGACTAACCATCGGCGGTAACCAATTGGAAAAGCTGCGCGTATTATAGATGTTTATCGAAAAATAACAGCTACTCGCCGGCACAACCAAATTTCGTGTGTGCCGACAACGGAGAAACCACGTTGGCTTCAGATTTTGGCCATAACAGTAAAGCAGGATATAACTCGCGCGAACATAGTCGCGGCGATGTGCAGATCGATGGCGAACTTCGTGAAGTTGGCGGCGGCAAGCACAGGATCAAGATCGTCGATCTTTCTAGCTCCGGATTTCGCGTATACTCGTTGACCTATATCAAGGTCGACAAGGTCGTCTATCTGACTATTCCGGGATTTGCTCCGTTAGAAGCCGCAATTGCGTGGCACGAAAAAGATTATTATGGCTGCCAGTTTACATCGCAATTGCATATCGCAATCTATGATCATATCATCCAAAAGTTCCCGTCACTAAGTAGATAATCGCCATTCGCACCGTAGCTAAGCCGATCCGTTTTCCCAAAAGCCGCTCGCAAAAACTGTGCGGTTTTTTTCGGTCGGTCGCGATTACAATCTCATTGCTGCTGATGTTCGCGGTTGCGTGGTTATATGCCAGCCGGGCCGAACCCGCCGAAATCATCCTGCCAAACATTGGCGCGGTCGCGGCGGCGGACGGCGATAGCTTTGCCATCGGTCCGCGCAAATTGCGATTAAAGGGAATTGACGCACCGGAACGAAAGCAGACGTGCGGTGATGAAAATGGCGCGCTGTGGGATTGCGGTACGGCGTCGCACGGATCGCTAATCGCATTTCTGGCGCAGCCGGGCCTGAAATGTGCGGCAGAGATACAGGACCGCTTCAATCGCTCGCTTGCCACATGCAGCGCAAACAGCACGCCAGATATCGCAGCGGCGCAAGTAAGCGCCGGGTTGGCGGTAAGCAATGAATTCAATGGCATGCGCGATTACGGCGCAGAAGAAGACAGCGCCCGCAACGCCAAGCGCGGGATTTGGCGCGGGCAGTTTTTGGAACCCAAAGAATGGCGCGCATCACACCAACGCAGTAATCCTATAGCACGATGACGATCGGAAGATAGCCATCGTCGTTGCGCAGGTCAGCCATATACGCGGTCGGCCTGTGCCACGGATTCTGAGGAACGCAGCGCCGAAATGATGCGCATCAAATGGCCCAGATCGTGCACTTCCAGATCAATTTCAAAGGTATGGAATTCCTGATCGCGCGCGGATAGTCGCAGGTTGATGATATTGGCCTTTTGATATCCGAAAATGCCCGCAATTTCGCCCAATGTCCCGGGCCGATTGTGGATGATCACGCGCAGCCGAACAGACGCGCCGTCGCTGCCCTGCCCCCAGCTTAAATCGACCCAGTCGATGTCGGTACCGCTCGCCAACCGGTCGCATTCGATTGTGTGTACCTCAACCGGCTGATCGGGCAAACGCAGGCCGACAATTCGGTCGCCCGGAATCGGGTGGCAGCAATCGCCCAGATGATAGCCGACGCCCGGCGTCAGTCCGCGGATCGAAATCGCCCGTTCCTGATTGGGCCAATTGCCGTCTTCGCCCTTCGGATCGAATCCGGGGACAAGCGCAGCCATCAACGCCCGGTCAGTCACTTTGCCCGCGCCGACCGCGTGCATCAAATCGTCCTGACTTTCCAAGCCCAGTTTTTCGGTTGCCGCTTTCAACGCCTTTGCGCCAATTTTCGTCGGTAGCCTTTCGGCTATTTCATCATAAAGTTTGCGGCCAATCGCGATCAATTCGCCGCGCTCCTGATGCCGGACATGGCGGCGAATGGCCGCGCGCGCTTTTCCGGTTGTCACAAAATTCAGCCAATTGGGCTGTGGTTCCTGTCCTTTGCTTCTCAGGATTTCGACCATGTCGCCGTTGTTCAATTGCGTCCGCAACGGCACATGACGGCCATTGATCTTTGCGCCAACGGTCTTGTCACCCAAATCGGTATGCACGGCATAGGCAAAGTCGACCGCCGTCGATCCCTTTGGCAATTGGTGCAACGCGCCCTTTGGCGTGAACGCAAAAATGCGGTCCTGGTACATCGCCATTTTCGCGTTTTCGAGCAAGTCCTCGGCATCGTGGCTGGTATCCAGAATCTCGATTAAGTCGCGAATCCAGCCGGCCTGGCCATCGGGTTCATCGGATTGCTTATAGGCCCAATGGGCGGCAAGCCCGTATTCCGACGCCTGATGCATATCTGCGCTGCGGATCTGGACCTCGACTCGCATATTCTGCGCAAACAATATGGTGGTGTGGATCGACCGGTAGCCATTGCGTTTGGGTGTAGAGATAAAGTCCTTGAACCGGCCGGGCACCATTTGCCATTTGCGGTGCAGAACGCCCAGCGCCCAGTAACAATCCTCCGGATTTTCAGTCACGATCCGAAAAGCGTTGATATCGGACAATTGATCAAAGGCGACATGGCGTTCCTGCATTTTTCGCCAGATGGAATAAGGGTGCTTTTCCCGGCCTGATACCGAAACTTTCAACCCGTGCCGCTGCATCTCTTGAATAATACCGGCATTGATCGTTTCCAAGCGGATTTCTGCGGTTTCCCGAATATGTTTCAGCCGTGCCGTGATCGTCTCATGCGCTTCGGGTTCCAATTGTTCAAACGCCAGCAATTGCATTTCGCGCATATATTCATACATGCCGATGCGTTCGGCGAGCGGCGCGTAAATATCCATCGTTTCGCGGGCGATGCGGCGGCGTTTCTCAGGGCTTTTGATGAAATGCAGCGTCCGCATGTTATGCAAACGGTCCGCCAGCTTGACCAACAGCACCCGGATATCGTCCGAAATTGCCAGCAAAAACTTGCGCAGATTTTCCGCAGCACGCTCATCCTCGGTCTGCGCTTCGATTTTTGACAGCTTGGTGACGCCGTCAACCAGCCGCGCGACTTCGGCCCCGAACTTATCCTCGATATCTTCGATAGTGGTCAGAGTATCTTCGACCGTGTCGTGCAAAAGCGCGGTGATGATGGTTTCTTCATCCATCTTCAGGTCGGTCATCAACCCGGCAACCTCGACCGGATGGCTGAAATAAGGATCGCCGCTGGCACGTTTTTGGGCACCGTGCATCTTCACAGTAAAAACATAGGCCCGGTTCAACCGGTCCTCATCAACGTCGGGTGCATAGGCGCGAACCCGGTCTACCAATTCATATTGCCGCATCATATCTGGCTACGTTGGGTTATTCGTGTGCGCATGCAACAAAAAAATGCGCCGAAGAGACCGATTGGCAACAGGGGGAGCTGCGACATCGGCCTTTCGGCGCTAGGGATTTCGGCTTTATGAGGGCGAGGCGGTTAAACTTCGCCTTGAGGGGTGGGAGAGTAAAGCCGAAATTTGTGATTGAGTTTACTTCTTTGCGACTTGCGCTCCACTCTTACCGTTGCAGTTCGCGATTTCTGCTGCATCAAATTGGCGGTCGCCCGCTTGGAATGATGTCACTTCGCCGAATTCACGGGCGAACGAAATGCAGACATTCTTTGGCGAAGAACTTGCGATCGGCGCGCGGCATGTAGTGCCTTCGCACTTTACGATAACGCCGCGAACCGTGGCTTTTGCTGCGGTCGCTGGCTGCGCCAATTCTGCCCTGTAATGCGGCGTATTTGCCGATGCCGCATGTACCGGCGCAACGAACAACAAGATCGAGCTAACGGCAATGGCACCTGCGAACGAGCCAAGGTGGGCTGTGATTTGGGAGAGGGTCATCAGTCATTCCTTTTGTAAATGTTCCAAGGGAGTTACTTTTTCGCACTGAAATATCAGTTGCGAATCACTACTTAATATATTACATTTTAAGTTGCAACTTAAAACTGACATTATTTTTGATTTCTTCGTGATAATGGCGTTAGGGTGCGACAAGAGGAGAGCATGCCATGGGTATATTGAGAGAACCTCTCAATCAGATCGCGAACGATTGCGGATTACCGACGGCGTTGGAGGCGATGGGTGAACGCTGGTCGTTCATGATACTGCGCGGCGCTTTCAATGGCATTCGCCATTTTGAAGAATTTTTGAGCGAGATTGGCATTGCGCGCAACATCCTGGCCAACAGATTGAATAAACTCACTGAAAGCGGGATATTGCAGCGCACGCCCTGCCCCGATGATCGCCGCAAAATCGAATACCGGTTGACGGAAAAAGGTTTGGATTTGCTGCCTGCAATGATTGCGCTGCGTCAATGGGGTGAAAAATGGGGGACAGGCATTCCGTCGAATCCCGTTTTGGTTGATGAACAAGATCACCAGCCCATACTGCCGGTTACAATCCGCAGCTTTGATGATCGCGTTTTGGGGCCAATGGACCTGTGCTGGATCGATGCAAGCGAAATACAGGACCGGCAAGAAACAAGAAGCGCACAAGGCCAGGGCTCAATCCGGAAGTTAAGCGCAATTTGATAGCTGATACGGCAAACTATCCGTCCCGAATTGATTGCTATCCATCGCAATTTGAGCCACTTGCAAGCCGATTTCAGTAAAATTTGAACTTTTGTTGCGAATCTGTTACACTCCGCATTGAGCGATCGCATCACGGTCTCTTCAGCGCCTTTCGATATTCGATAAAAGGCGGACTAACAGGAGAATGTAAAAAACGAATTTCGTACAGCAGCAAATGTTGACGAATTGGTTGTTCGCCTGAATTCATTTCAGAAAGGGTCCACATATATGACGTCCCCAGCGGTGTCGTTTGAAGTTGGCGATTATGTCGTCTATCCAAAGCATGGCGTAGGCCGTGTCATCGAACTACAAAATTCAGAAATCGCCGGTATGCAGTTGGAACTGTATGTCCTGCGGTTTGAAAAAGAAAAAATGACCTTGCGCGTTCCGTTTAACAAGGCCGAAGGCGTTGGCATGCGGAAATTGTCGTCTGACAAAACCCTGAAAGAAGCGATGCAAACGCTTACTGGCAAACCCAAAGTGAAGCGCACTATGTGGTCGCGCCGGGCCCAGGAATATGAAGCGAAGATCAATTCTGGCGACCTTGTATCTATCGCAGAAGTAACCCGCGATCTGTTCCGCCCAGATGATCAGCCAGAGCAAAGCTATTCAGAACGTCAGATTTTTGAAGCCGCTTCCAGCCGGTTGGCGCGTGAATTGGCGGCGATGGAAAAGACCGATGAGCCTGCGGCATTGCAGAAAATTCTGGTCATCCTGAACGAAGCTGCTCCGCAATATTACGAAAAAGCGGAATAACCGTTTACCGAATTGACAAGAAAAAGGCGTCCGTTTTGGGCGTCTTTTTTTTGACTAATAATAGCGCTGAACCAGCCATCATGCCCCAAATCAAAATCTTGTCTTAATTCATCGTTTCTGTCAGGCCGCAGGCAAGCAGTTTTGTCACCGGGGTAAACGTTTTGAACAGCCAAGATAATCCGAAAACGCATGGCATCCGGCGGTCCACAATGATCGACGTTGCCAAGGCGGCGGGTGTATCAATAAAAACCGTATCGCGCGTGTTGAATGATGAAGCTTATGTTCGCGATGATACCCGCAAAGTCGTGATCGCGGCGGCCAATAAATTGAACTACCAGCTTAATCAGGCGGCACGGACGTTGCGCGCAGGCAGCGCCCAAATTCTGGTTTTGATCATCAACAATCCAAGCCGCAGTTATCTGGAAAACTTGCACATCGGCGCGCTGAAACGTTGCCATTCGCTTGGCATGCAATTGCTGCTGGATGAATGCGAAGACGGCATTGCCGGTGTCCGGCGCATCTTGGACGTTGTTGCGCCGGTTGGCCTGATCATCGCGCCGCCAGTTTGCGATGATCCCGAAGTGTTGGAACTGCTCAACCAGCGCAATGTCCACTATGTCATCATCGCACCTGACGATGCGGCAAAGGTGCCCTTGTCAGTCAGCATTGATGATGCCTTGGCTGCGCGTGAAATGACCGAATTTTTGCTGTCTTTGGGGCACCGCAAAATTGCGTTCATCAAGGGACATCCAACGCACCGGGCCGCCAGCAAACGGTTTGCCGGATATCATGCGGCGCTGGCCAGTCAGGGCATCGCGATTGACGAAAACATCATTCGTCAGGGCTATTTCGACTGGGCATCGGGGCTGGAATGTGCGGAGTCATTATTGGATTTGGCGGACCGGCCAACGGCGGTGTTCGCCGGCAATGACGACATGGCAGCGTCCGTTTTAACGGCAGCATACCGGCGCAACATTCATGTCCCCCGTGAACTCTCCGTGGTCGGTTTCGACGACAACCAGATCGCCAATATTATCAGCCCGCAGTTAACGACCGTGTATCAGCCGATTTCTGAATTGGCATCAACGGCGGTTGATCTGTTGGTGCAATCGCTGTCGCCGATGCAGCCAAGCCGGAATGCAATCATGCTGCAACACCGGATAATCAAACGGGAATCGGTTGCCGAACCTGCCGCGATTTAGGCGGCGATTACATTTCGTTGGAACAAGTACCGTTTGTGTTGAAACCCAGATCTCGCCGGCGGGCGAATTATAGGTTGCTGGTCTCATCCTTCGACAGGCTCAGGACGAACGGTGAGGGAGGTCTTGAATAAAACAAACCGTTCGTGCTGAGCTTGTCGAAGTACAGGTTGCTTGTCACCTGCTTCGACATCGCCCCAACGGGAGTTTGCTTCATTCAAATGTCGTCAAGTTCCCCGCGCCCGCATCATCCCCGCATCGGAATCAGGCCGAAGAGCTTTCTGGGTGCGGCGTCTTTTTCATTGCCGCCGCTGCCGGATTTCATAACGTTGCGTTTGAATAGATGCACACTCAGCCGCAGAGTTAGAATTGCGAAGAATATCTGGCCGACAATCGCAACGCCGTGGTGCCAAAGCGTCGGATCCTGCGCCGCGCGCGCGATCATCGCAAACGGCGAGCTGAATGGAAATATGGCAGCTGCTTTTTCAATCGGCTGGTTGAGTTTTGTCACCGTGTAGGACGCGAAAAAGAAGTTCAGCAATTGCAGCATGGTAACCGGCATCGAAAGCGTCTGAACCTCCCGCACCGTAGCGGCCATCGCGCCGATACCAAGGAACAATGCGCCCAACATGAGGTAAGCGAGCGCGAAATATATCACACTCAGCGACAAGAACACGATCCAGCCGACGGCGGGTGTGGGGAAACTTGGCAGACCCGGCCCCCAGATACTGAGCGCGCCAATGCCAAGGGTGGTCCATACGACAATGCCCAGACATGCCATCGCCAACATGGCAAACAGCTTACCCAGAAACACCGATTCCATGGGTATCGATGCCGCAAGGATTTCGATGATCTTGTTTGCTTTTTCTTCCACCAAATTTGACAACACCATCCCGGCGAGCAGCATGGTCAACATAAATACCAGCACCTGACCCGCCTGCCCGGTCAGCAGCCGCGTCTGTTTGGCATCGCCCGCGCTCTTTTTCACCAGCCGGATATCCAGCTTCGGCAAGTCGGTGGACTGGCCGCTGGCGGCGTACCCGGCCAACAGAGCGATTTCATCGTCCCATTGGTCTGCCTTACCCGGGGTGGCAGTTAAGACCGGCTTTTCCAAAGTGCCCGAAACCACCGCGACCAAATTGTTTTTCTTATCCGCTAAATAGGCGGTTTGATCGTCGCCATTGGCCGTGCCCGCTTGATCCAGCGGTTTAAGTTCGGGAAACCAGCCTTCGCCCAATTGCTTGGCCAATGCTTTGCGGGTGTCGGTCATTTTCTGGGTCGATGCGGCGTCCATGGCAATACCGATAAGCGGCTTATCCGCCTCCTTCGCGATCTGTCCGCCAAGGCTGCCCGCAGCGACGCCAACAAGCACAGGAAACAACGGGCCGATTAAAAAGAAGATAAAGGCCTTGGACATAATGATCGCGGTAAAATCGCGGCGGCCGATCACAAATGCGGCGCGGATAATCTCTCTCACAATATGTCTCCTGCAACGGGCTCATTCATTTCTGCGGCCACAGATTCCCCGGCAATCGCCACAAAGGCATCATGCAATCCGGGCCGCTCGATTGACAAAGAACGCACGCCTGCTTTGCCTTCGACCAATGCCTTCAGCAATGGTTCGACCCCGGTTTCGGGCAAAGTGAAGTGCCACCAATTGCCCGCAGCCTTGGCCTCTGGCGGCAAAGCCTTGCGCCAGGCACCATCCAATGTTTCGGTTTCCAAATGCACTTGCGGTCGCAACCGGTCGCGCGCCGTCGATACCAGACCGTCGAAACTGATTTTGCCCTTGGCGATGATCGCAATGGATTCGCACAATCGTTCCGCATGCGCGATGACGTGCGTTGAGAAAATGACGGTAACGCCTTTTTCGGCTTGCGCCCGGATCATCTGTTCCAGTTTCGCTTGGTTCAATGCATCCAGGCCGGAAAAAGGTTCATCGAGCACTATCAATCTGGGGTCATGCACAATCGTACCCATCAACTGCACGGTTTGCGCCATGCCTTTTGAAAGCTGCCTGATTTGGCGGTCTTTGGCATAGCCAAGCCCTGCCTCTTCAAGCAGAACAGCGCCCTTGTCGCGCGCCAATTTCAGCGGCATGCCGCGCAGTGCGCCCATGAACGCGATGGTATCGACCGCGCGCATCGATTGGTACAGCCCGCGTTCTTCGGGCAAATAGCCGACTTTGCGCGACTGGGTTATCGGGCGGGTGGAACCGAGCAAGCTGCGCGTGCCTTCATCGGGATCAATAATGCCCAATAACGTGCGCAACATCGTCGTCTTGCCAGCACCATTTGGACCCAATATGCCAAATATGCTGCCTTCGGGAATGTTGAGATCAATCCCGTCAACGGCACGAAACCCGTCAAACTGTTTAACCAGGCCGCGCGCCTCAATTGCATTCGCCATAAATAAGCTGTCCCAAATCGAATTTCTTGTGACATAGAGTCAGGGCATGAAGAGACACAAGACAAAAATGGTTAACGTGGCCTTGGAAAAACAATTGCGTAGCAAAGCTGCGGCAGAGGGTTTTGCTGAAATCGCGATCACCCCGGCCAGTCTGGCACCGCAAACCGCCGAGCGGCTGAACGCATGGCTGGCCGATGGGCGGCACGGCGATATGATCTGGATGGAGAGCCGCAGCGATGAGCGCGCCGATCCCAAGACGTTATGGCCCGAAGTCCGCTCGGTCATTATGCTGGGGATGAGTTATGCGCCGCCTGATGACCCGATGGCTTTGGCGGACAAGCCGGATAAAGCGCGCATTTCGGTTTACGCACGCGGGCGCGATTATCATGATGTCGTCAAAGGTGCGCTAAAAAGGCTTGCTGGATGGCTGGCACATACCGCCGGAGAGGACGTCAAAGTCTTCGTCGATACCGCGCCGGTTATGGAACGGGCGTTGGCACAGGCCGCCGGGCTCGGCTGGCAAGGCAAGCACACCAACATCGTCAGCCGCAATCACGGCAGCTGGCTGTTCTTGGGGGCGATTTACACGACGGCGGAACTGAACGCGGATAGCGCCATCGCCGATAGCTGTGGATCGTGTACCGCGTGTCAGGATATCTGCCCGACCAATGCCTTTCCCGCGCCGTATCAATTGGATGCGCGGCGGTGTATTTCTTATCTGACCATCGAGCATAAGGGCCCGGTACCACATGAATTGCGCGCCGGAATTGGCAACCATATCTATGGCTGTGATGATTGCCTTGCGGTTTGCCCGTGGAACAAGTTTGCCAAAAGCGCGGCGGCGAACAAGGCATTTTTGCCCCGTGCCGAATTGGTCGCACCCAGCATTGCCGACTTGCTTTGCCTTGATGATGCCGGGTTTCGGGCGCTGTTTTCCGGATCGCCAATCAAGCGGACAGGCCGCAACCGATTTGTCCGCAACGTGTTAATCGCAGCAGGCAACAGCGGCGATAGTGCGCTCACTGGCAAAGTCACCGACCTTTTGGATGACCTTGATCCGGTCGTTCGCGGGGCAGCGGTTTGGGCGCTAAGCGAGATTGACCGGGTACGGTTTGTGCAGGAAAAAGCAACGCGCGCGGTGTTGGAGTTGGACGATGAAGTGAGGGCGGAGTGGGGGTTGTAGGGCGGGATGGTATTCCAAAATTAGCATTTTGAGAGAGAAATCGTCATTCCCGCGAAGGCGGGAATCCATCACCTGACCTATCAAAATTAAGCCAAGTTGCGTAAAATTGGAGTGCGGTGATGGATTCCCGCCTTCGCGGGAATGACGGTGTTTTGTTTGAGAAGGTTTTACCTGCTTTCAAAGCAAAATAAAGCCCGCCAACATCACCGCACTTGCAACGCATTGACGCATGCGGCGCGGTCAACTTCGGCGCCGTCGCTGCGCCGGGTGTCGATGTATGTGACCACTTCGCGGCCGCCTTCTGAATAAAGATAGGCGTCCAACACACATGCGGCCCCGGCAAATTGCAGCTTGCGGCCGTTTACTTCGATCACGTCCAAACGTGGTTCCCCGAACAACCGCTTTAATGCGGCAATGTCTTTGCCAAGAACCGATTCCAATCCGCGCACCTGCAACGGAGCGCGGGTCGCAGGCCGGTCCAGAACAGTGGGTTTGCCGGCCGGCACCGCAGTCGTGGCGCAGCCCGAAAGTAACAGTAAGAGCCACCCGGCGATCAATGTTTTTTGCATAAGTATCCGTTTGTTGGTGCAGCTAAATTGGTTGCTTGTAATGCGCCATATGCACAGCCATTGCCATCGCGACAACCGGTACAAACAAATTTATTACTGGCAACATCATTCCAGCTGTCCCCGCCAGGCCGAGCAACAGCCGGGGCAGTTTGCCAAATGCTGCCTTTTGCGTGCCGTGCCGCGCGGCAATCATCTCTTGCAAATCACGCCCAAGCAGCAAGGCGTTCACGAACAGAAACGCCAATGCTGCGCCGATGCCAGTGACCAGCAATATCACGTAAACGGGCAGCGCCAGCAGGTTGTAACCGGCGACACGGCCAAACGATCCAGCCGCCATTTTCGCCGACTTTATCGCATCGGGCCGAACACCCGTCACCGCATGAACTGGATAAGACCGGGCCTCAACCGCATCAACGATATCGTCGGATAAAAACCACAGGATTGTGACTGCGATAACGCGCCATAATAGCCAGCCGATCAGCAGCATCATCGCGCCTGCCGCCACCAATGCCGCACCGCTTGGAGCAGAAACCAGTTTGGCAAGCAGCCAGTCGAACCCAGCCCAAAATCCCAGCCCCAAAACAAGCAGCGCAAGCAAAGTGATCCCGACGGATTTTGCGAGCAGCCACAATATGCGCGGGTCCGATAAGCTTTGCAGGGCAAGGAGAAAGGAACGCACAATCATATCGCTCTTTTAAGGGCACAGGCGGCGTCGTCAATTGCCATCACCGGCGATGTTCGCTCTTGCGGCAAAACCGCCTAGGCGATAGGGCGCGCTGAACCATATTAAGGATTTCCAATGACCGAAACGCGCTATGATGTACTTGCAATTGGCAACGCCATTGTCGACGTTATCGCCCAATCCAGCGATGAATTTATCGAACTGGAACAGTTGACCAAAGGCGGCATGCAGTTGATCGATGCCGGGCGTGCGGAACAACTGTATAAGGCAATGGGGCCGGCCCGCGAAATCAGCGGCGGTTCGGCGGCGAATACATTGGCCGGGCTTTCCATGCTGGGCCGTCAATGCGCGTTCATCGGGCAAGTCGCAAACGACCAATTGGGTCAAGTGTTCGCGCATGATATTCGCGCGACCGGGATAGATTTCGATGTTCCCGCGCGCGAGGCAGAACCGCCAACCGCCCGCTGCCTGATCCTTGTCACGCCCGATGCACAGCGCACCATGAACACGTTTCTGGGTGCGTCGCAGTTCCTGTCCGCCGAATTGATCGACAAGGATTTGATCGCAAGCGCGGCGATCCTGTATCTCGAAGGATATCTATGGGATCCCGAAGAACCGCGTGCCGCCATGCGCGCGGCGATTGACCATGCCAAATCGGCAGGCCGCAAAGTCGCGTTTACCTTGTCGGATAATTTCGTGATTGATCGCCACCGCGATGATTTTCTGGCGCTTATAGGCGATGGATTGATCGACATATTATTTGCCAATGAAAGTGAAATTTGTTCACTCAATCAGAATGACGATTTCGGCGCATCGGTGGCGGCAACCGCTGCCAAAGTTCCGTTGTTGATCGTCACCAAGAGCGCAAATGGCGCTATAGCGGTTCACAACGGCAATCACTATAGCGTGGCCGCCGAGCCCGTCGACCGGCTGGTCGATACCACCGGCGCAGGTGATCTTTTCGCCGCCGGTTTCTTATCGGGTATAGCTGAAGGCCGTGACATTAATGACTGCCTGACGATGGGCGCGGTGTGCGCCGCCGAAGTCATTTCACATTATGGTGCACGGCCCGAAGCAGATATTAAGGCGCTGGTTGCGGCTCGGCTGGGTTGATTGCCTTATCTTTGGCAAACAACGCCCGGTCCTCTGGGCCAAAACCACGGGTCCAGATAATCCATCCATAGACGCCCAGTATCGCGGGTATGCCAATGCTTAATTCGGCCCATTCAGGCAGATAGGTTGCGGCAACCCCGATTATTGTCGCAGCAGAGACGGCCCAAACCAATGGCCAACGCCAGATGCTGATCGGGGCAGCCAACAATTTTGCCAGCAAGCGGGCTTTGACAAAAGACGAAACCCCCAATGCCAGCATCAACGCCATTGCCACCGCCGCAGCTTGATAAAGCCCGCGGGGCCGCCCGGTGATCCCGATCCAGTCGACCGCTTTGATCAACACGATGCTGAATAATATTTGCAGACCGAGCATGCCGATCGATATGAGCAGATTGCGGAGCCTTGCCATATAAACCAGCGCTGCTTCGCTTACCACCGACGTCGCTGCGGCGACCTCAGCGGCGAGCAAAAATGCGAGCGCGCCGGTGCCGCCGACAAATTGCGGGCCGATCAATCCCATCACGCCTTCGCCGGGTATCCCCAATGCCAGCGCAATTCCGGCCTGAGCAGCAATGATCCAGAAACCGACCTGACCAACCTGACGGGCGATTTCACCATATTGTTTGGTTTGCAAATTGCGCGTGATAACCGGGCCCAATATCGGGTCAAAGCTGGTTTTCAATTTCTGCGGCAAACTAGCCACTTGTTGTGCAATATAATAAACGCCGACCACGGCGGGCGATGCGAACAGGCCTAAAATGGCCAAGTCGAGCCGCCTGCTTCCCCATTCGGCGGCATCGGCGGCGGCAAGTGGCAGGTTGCGGCGCACGATTGCGGCCAGATTGCGAAAATCGGGCCGCCATCCCCAAGGCCATCCGTAACTGCGCCATAATGGATAGAGCGCCACCAACAGCGCCGCCAGAATCGAAACGACATACGAAATTATCAACCCGTCACGCGCCGAATAAAAATACAGTACGCCCGCCGCGATGCTGATTGTCCAAGGTTCCACAATGGCGCGCGCGCGCACGGCCGAAACTATATCGAACCGGTAAGCAAGCGCGGACAGCGCGATGTCGGTGGTCACAATGGCAAATATCACGGCTGGCAAAAACCGGTCGAGCCCGTTGATACCGCTGTTTGGGAACATCAATTGCGGCCATGCAACCAGGAACGCCGCACCAAAAACAGATGCCAGTGTGCCAATCAGCAAAGCATCAGCGACAAGGTGGCTATCTTGCCGTTCAGCATCGATTTCGCCGGATAGAATTTCCGCCAGACCGCGCCGCAAGCCCATGGTTGCCAATTGCGCGACAAATTCGATGATCAGGATCGCATAAGCGAACCGGCCCAGTGCTTCCGGGCCGTACATCCGCCCGGCGATAAACAGAAAGGGTATCCGCGCCGCCAAACGAAGGACAAATCCAAAAACATTTGTCCGCCCGCCCTTGGCCAGGGCAGCAAGATCTTGTTCGTTGCGGGCGTTTTCTGTTGTCAAATTTTACCCCTCAAGATTGCACCGCGTTACAGCAAGTAACGGCCAGTGTCATCTTTCGGCTTTCAACGGACGTGACAACAGGCTGCTTATGACTTCGGCGACGCTGGCTGAGCCATCTAATAATGCGCACACCGCCGCGACAATCGGCATGTCCACGCCCATCGCCTGCGCTGATTTAAGCAATACCGGCGCGGTCGCGGCGCCCTCGGCTACGCTCCGGCGATCTGCCAATAATTCTGCCACCGATTTGCCCTGCCCCAGGCCCCGGCCGAGCGAGAAATTGCGCGAATTTTCGGAGCTGCAGGTCAATACCAAGTCGCCTAAACCAGACAGCCCGGCCAGCGTTTCGCTGCGTGCGCCCTTGGCCATGCCGAAACGCTGCATCTCGGCAAAACCGCGCGCGATCAACGCGGCGCGCGCATTCAATCCCAGACCCGCGCCATCAACAACGCCGCAGCCGATGGCGAGAACATTTTTCACGGCGCCGCCAATTTCCGCGCCGATAACGTCGCTGGTCCAATAGGGCCGGAAATGCGGCGCTGCTATCGCTTGCGTCAGCTGTTCACCCAACGCTTCATCGTCGCAGGCCAACGTGATGGCGGTTGGCTTGCCCGCAGCAACTTCATGCGCGAATGTTGGGCCAGACAAGATGGCGACCGGATTGCCGGGGCAAATTTCGCGGACAATTTCACACATCAACATCTGCGTATCGGCCTCAATCCCCTTTGCACACAGCACCAAAGGCGCGCCGGTTCGCGGCAATTGCCGCAGCGCCGACCGCAAAAACTGGGCCGGAATGACAACAAGCAGCACGCCGCATTGTGCCAAGTCTGACATCTCGCCGGTCGCACGGATCGTTGGCGCCAATGCAAGCGCCGGCAAATACAGGCTGTTCACATGTTCGCGGTTGATCGATTCCACGACATCAGTTTCGCGCGCCCAGATGAGAGCCTTGCCGTGCACACCGGCGATAACGGCGGCCAATGCTGTCCCCCATGCGCCTGCCCCGATGATGCCCACTGGATATTCGCTCATGCTTTTACCCCTGCCCCTCGCGCTGCTGGTGCATCGGGATCAAGCGGCCAGCGCGGGCGCGCAAGTGCGTCCAGACCATCAGTTAATCCGGCTGCAAAACGTTCCGCCCCCGCCCACGCAATCATCGCGCCATTGTCTGTGCACAGCCACAATGGCGGCGCGATGAACTTCATGCCGTGCCGCGCTGCCAATTTTTGCAGCATATCGCGGATGGCCATATTGGCGGCAACCCCGCCGGCAACTACCAATGCGGCGGGTTTGTCCATTCTGCTCAGGCTATATTCCAGACGGTCCAAGAGGCACTCGGTAACCGCCGCTTGAAATGATGCAGCGATATCTTCCTTGCTATAGCGGCCTTCGTCAAAGGCACGCACAACCGCGCTTTTCAATCCGGCAAAGCTGAAATGCGGTTCTTTCGCGCCCTTCAATGGCCGGGGCAACGCGACCGATTTTGGATCACCCAACGCTGCGGCCATTTCAACCGCTGGCCCGCCGGGAAATCCCAGTCCCAATATCTTTGCGGTCTTGTCGAACGCTTCGCCGACGGCATCATCAATGGTGGTCGCCAAACGGTTGTAATTGCCAACGCCGTTCACCCGCAGCAATTGGCAATGCCCCCCCGATACCAACAGCAAAAGATACGGAAACTCCAATTCTGGATCGATTAAACGGGGGCTAAGTGCATGCCCCTCCAAATGATTAACTGCGATCAATGGCTTGCCAGCAGCCATGGCCAGCGCCTTTGCGGTCACCAATCCGACCATCACGCCGCCGATCAAGCCCGGTCCTGCTGTGGCCGCTATCGCATCCAGATCTTCAAGCCTGATTCCGGCGTCGGACAAGGCGGTTTCCACCAGCGGCATCATCAAATCACTATGCGCCCGCGCCGCAATTTCGGGAACAACGCCGCCAAATGCGCGGTGATGATCCTCTTGCCCGGCCAATGCGTGAGATAATATCGTCCGGTCAGAACTGACAACCGATGCTGCGGTTTCATCGCAGCTCGATTCAAGGCCGAGAATGAGTGCATTGCGCTTTGCCATATCTTGCCTTTCCCATAAGCGCAGGCGGCGCTATGGACAAGCCGCATGACAGCTTCGTCCTCTTTTACACTCGAAAAGCCGCTCCGCATCGGAACGCGGCGATCGCCGCTTGCACTGGCGCAGGCGCAAATGGCCGCCGCCGCGATAGCAGCGGCGCATGGACTTTCCGGCGAGGCAATCCAGCTGGTCCCGATGTTGTCGAGCGGAGACAAGATACAGGACCGGCCATTGGCGGACCTGGGCGGAAAAGCGCTTTGGACCAAGGAATTGGAACGCGCCTTGCTCGACGGCGAAATCGACATGGCGGTGCATTCGATGAAGGATGTCGAGACCATACGACCCGACATTTTTCAAATCGCCGCCATGCTGCCACGCGCCGACGTTCGTGACCGCTTGATCGGAGCAGACGCCATTTCTGCGCTCAATCACGGCGCAAGAATTGGCACATCCAGCCCCCGGCGCGGAGCGCAGTTGCTTGCGGTCCGGCCTGATTTGCACATTGCATCCATTCGCGGCAATGTCGCCACCCGCCTTGCGCAGATCGAAGCAGGCGCATTCGACGCAACATTGCTGGCCGCCGCCGGATTGGACCGGCTTGCATGCCCGGCCACCGGCACAGCAATTGCGGTCAGCGATATGTTACCCGCCGCTTCGCAAGGCGCAATCGGATTGGAAACGATCGGCACCCGCCCCGAAATGCTGTCCATGATCAGGGCCGTGAACGATGCGGATACGTTCGTTTGCGTGATGGCCGAACGTGCATTTCTGGCGGCATTGGGCGGATCATGCCATTCCCCGGTTGCCGCGCTTGCGGTCATGGACGGCGCGGCAATATGGTTGCGCGGTGAAATACTGCGCGAAGATGGCAGCGAACGACAATCGGGCGACATACGTTTCGACGCATCAGATTTGGACGCACCCGGCAGGCTGGCCACCGCGTTGTTGGCGCGGGCGAGCTCTGCACTTGCGGCATTATTTTCGCAATGAAGCTGCTGATCATCCGCCCGCAACCCGGCGCGGATGCGACGGCGCGGTTGGCGCGGCTGGCGGGAATTGAGCCCGTTATCAGCCCGCTTTTTGAAATACAGCCGCTCGCTTGGCTTGCCAAAAACGCCGCGCATTATGATGCGTTGATGCTGACCAGCGCGAACGCGGTCCGCCACGCCGGGGCGGCGCTGGCTGCGTTGTTGCCGCTGCCAGTTTATGCAGTCGGTGAAGCAACCGCAAACGCAGCGCGCGCGGCCGGGTTCCGCGTTATTTTTGCGGGAGGCACAGATGCGAATGCGCTCCTCGTGCAAGCCGCCGTCAATGGCGACGCCCGATTATTGTGGCTATCCGGTGAACACCAAAGCCGCTTCGATTTGCCGTCCGGCGTCACATTGGATTCGGCGCTGGTTTACAATTCTGCGGCATTGGCCCCGGCGCAGGCATTTATTGAACTGCTGTCGTCGCCGATATTAGTCGCGCTCCATTCGGTGCGCGCGGCGCAGCATTTTGTGGCCATCTGCGCAACCCATGGCATTGACAAAAATATCATTTCTATCGCGGCATTGTCTCCCGCGATTGCCAAAAGCGCCGCCGATAGATGGCGCGATGTGCTAATTTCCGACGCGCCAAACGATGCCGCGCTGATCGCAAAAACGACGTCGTACTTTACAAATGCGCGTCGCGGCCCTTAGATACCGCCAACAGCCGCAAAAAGCGGAACGCAAAAAAGGGTCAATGCATGAATAATTATCAGCCGATTGCGCATGATAAAAAAAGCGGTATCAAATTCCGGTACATTTTTGCGCTGATGCTGTTCACGTTTGCGGGCGGTGCAATATTGTCGGTATGGGTTGCAGATCGGTTGGATCTTTTTGGTAACAAAACGGCAGCGATTGATCGCACCGATGTTCTGCCGCCGGTCGAGGCCAAGCCCGCCTTTGATGCTCTGCCGACAATTGACAATGCGGCGGCTGCGAATGTTGAACCGGTTGCCGACCGCGTCGAAGATTTGGAAGCGCGGCTGTCGCGGATCAATGCGGAAGCAGCGGCGGCATCGGGCAATGCAAGCCGCGCCGAAGGCATGCTTGTCGCTTTTGCGGCGCGCCGGGCCATCGATAGCGGCGCTGATTTGGGATATATCACCAACCAATTGACCGCGCGTTTCGGCGCGGCCCAGCCGCAGGCCGTTGCGCAAATTTTATCCGCCGCCGATAACTCAGTTACTCTGGATCAATTGCGCGCTGAACTGGAAACCGATGGCAATCAATGGCTGGCCCGCGAAGGAATGACCGTGTGGGCCAAATTCCGCAATGAGTTGAGCGAACTCTTCATTTTGCGCACAGAAAATACGCCGTCGCCCGCCCCGTCGCGCCGTTTGGAACGCGCAAAACAATATGCAACACTCGGCAACATCGCGGCTGCAATGAATGAGGTTCAAAGACTGCCGGGCAAAATGCAGGCAAGCAACTGGTCCAAAAAGGCGCAGTCCTATATTTCGGTCAGGGCTGCGTTAGACCGGATCGAGCGCGCGGCATTGGCGCAGCCGATACCTGCCGCCGCTCCAGTGCTGACTGATCCTGCCCCGGCCCTTGCACCAGAAGGATTAGCGGAACCGCAAGCGCCGGATACCGCCGCGCCGATTGTTGGCCCTGCGGCTTCGGTGGTTCGATAAGTAGATAAGCCCTAAGGAAGTGTTGACTTTCAAAAGTCAAATTATTCAAAAAAAACGCAACGTCATTCCCGCGAAGGCGGGAATCCATCACCTGAGCATTTGGTTTAAGCAAGATCGTGACATAAACTTTGAAGTCAGGTGATGGATTCCCGCCTTCGCGGGAATGACAATGTATTACAGATCAGATACATAATGTTTAAATGTAAACACGGCCTGAGGATTTGAACGTTCAGCTTCAGCAATAAATTTGCATTGGGGGCATGGCATTCTAATGTCAGCATTCTTATATTGGTGAAATGACGAAGCAATCCCTGACGGCAACCGAATTTGCGCCACCGCCATTTTGGAAGCTTGCCAGAGAAACCATATCCTTTGCCTATATGCGCACGGCGGCCAGCTTTGGTTCCGCCACTCCTTTGCCGCAGTCGGGCAATGGCCAGCCGGTGCTGATTATCCCCGGCTTCATGGCATCTGACAAAACAACGCAGCGTCTGCGGCATTCGTTGAACGCAGCTGGTTACCGTGCGCATGGATGGGGGCTTGGCCGCAACCGCAAAGTAACGGCAGATATCTTTGAACGGATGAATATTCAGTTGGACCGGATGGGGATCGAAACCCCGGTAGTATTGATCGGATGGAGCCTTGGCGGCTTAATCGCGCGCGAATTTGCCAAACACTCCCCGCACCGCGTGGCCAAAGTCATCACGCTGGGCAGTCCATTTTCGGGCAGGCCAAGGGCGAATAATGCGTGGCGTATTTATCAGGTAATCGCTGGCCACAAGGTCGACGATCTCCCGATTTCGGCGATGCTGCACGAAAAGCCGCCGATGCCAACCATCGCCTTCTGGTCCGCCCAAGACGGCATCGTCTCCGCCCGTTCAGCGCGCGGATTGCCGGAGGAATCCGACGTTCAAATCGAGCTGGCGTGTACGCACATGGCCTATGTCGCGCGGCCCGAAGCCATCGCCGCGATTGCTGCTGCGCTGTAAGCCAACTCGCGTAAAATTCTCGCTCGGGTGATGGATTCCCTAAATTCACAAACGAAGTGCAACACCCTGCTAAGGATGCTGCACTATGTCAGACCGATACAAACATTTCACGTTGGAAGAACGGACATCCATTGCCGGTCTTCGAGCAAGCAGGCCGCGCGCTGCCTCCAGTCAAGCTTCACCCAAGGCGGGCCAGACGGTTTGCCGAAGCGACCGGAACGCTCGCCAAAACCAACCGGATCGACGCAGCCATGCTCAAGCCTGACCTGTGGCCCGTCAAAAGTGAAGCTTTGGCCGAGCTTTTCGAGCTAATCGTGGCGCGCGAAGGTCTCGTGAAAGATCGCACGGCGTTGGCCAACCGTGCCAAAAACCTCGCACTGCCTATGCTCAAGAAACAAAATGAGGCGCGCCGCCTGCTCGTTGTCAAGCAGATCAAGGCCATCGATGAAGCCTCAACCGCCCTCATAAATGCCAACCCAGACGTCAAGGCCAAATATGACCAACTCATCGCTGCTGGAAAACCTGCAAAGCTTGCCATCACTGCCATCACTGCCATCATGCGAAAACTCGTCGTCATGGCAAATGCACTGCTCAGAGAAAATCGAATCTGGGCCGAAATTAGGCCTTGATCATCACTGATACTCTAACCCCACATTCGATCATATCGAATTTTCATCACCGCAGTTTCAGTTTTCACTTTCCTACAAGGAACCTATTTGGTTATTTACGATTCGAAAGCGAGATCGGGCATGAAAGCAAAATCAATCGACGAACTGATCACCGAAGTTATCGAGCGTGAGGGCGGATATGTGAACCACCCGGCCGACCGGGGCGGGCCAACGCGGTTTGGCATCACCCGTTCTGTTGCGCGTGGTCAGGGCTATGCCGGTGAAATGCAGCAGTTGCCGCACGCTCTGGCGGTATCCATTTATCGCCGGTTATACTGGGTCTCACCGGGGTTCGCCAAAATCGCCGAGCACGCACCAAACCTAGCCGAAGAGCTGCTTGATACCGGCATTAACATGGGCACGGGAACCGCCACCGGGTTCTTGCAACGCGCATTAAATGCACTGAACCGCTGCGGCAAAGACTATGGAGATATCCCGGTTGACCGGCGGATTGGCCCGGCAACACTGGCCGCGCTTACTGGTTTTCTTCGCGTTCGCGGACCAGCCAGTGAAACCGTTTTGCTCAAGGCAATCGATGCGTTGCAAGGGGCGCATTATTTGCGCTTAGCCGAAACGCGGCCATCGCAAGAAGCCTTTCTTTACGGATGGCTCGCCAACCGTATCGGTTAAGCGCCGCCCGTAGCCCGCTATAATATGACACCAAAACCGGAGAAACTTGCTATGCCCCTAATCGAAAGCATCCTTGGTCCGATAACATCGTTGATTGACAAGATCATCCCGGATCCGCGCGCGCGTGACGCCGCGAAACTCGAATTGCTCAAATTGCAGGGCGGCCAGGACCTGCTGTTAATACAAACGCAAATCGCCGCGATTTTGGCAGAGGCGCAGGCCGCCGATCCGTGGACAAGCCGCGCCCGGCCAAGCTTCCTTTATGTGATGTATGCCATCATCCTTTGGGCAATCCCGATGGGACTTATTGCCGCCGTGCAGCCCGAAATCGCACACGATATCGCAGGCGGGATGAATGGCTATCTTACCGGGATACCGGACGCGCTTTGGGGGTTGTTTGGCACCGGCTACCTTGGCTACACGGCGGCCCGGCAGTGGGGAAAAGTCAAAGGCGTAGACAAATAACCGCAGGAAAAGCGCCCGGCACACAGTTGCAAAACTAGCAATTGCGCGACGATTGCGCTCTGCGCTAAACAGAACTTTCCTAAACAATATGGAAGGGAAGCAACATGAAAAAAGTCAATAAAGCAGTCGCAGTTGCAGCAGCATTTGTTTTGACAGCATCGCTTTCTGCGTGCGGCGAAAAAGCCGAAACCGCAGCAACTGAAGTCGGCGAAGCAGCCGATGCCACCGGTGAAGCCGTTGCCGAAGGCGCAGAAGGCGCAATGAACACAGCAGAAAAAGCCGCCGACACAGCAACGCAGGCCGCAGATGGCGCAGTTGATGCCACCAAGG
>JAYUPJ010000190.1:0-16119 GCA_043760195.1 Sphingomonadales bacterium
GACATTCCTGAGCGCTATGGCCCGGCGACGACCTGCTACAACCGGTTTGTGAGGTGGCGGAAGGAAGGTGTCTGGGATCGTCTGTTTGCGGCGATCACAGCCGCTTATGAGGGCCATGTCCAGATGATAGATAGCTCATCGATCCGGGTTCACCAGCACGGGGCGAACAGTAAAAAGGGGGTGCGCAGTCCACGACCGGGGACGATGTTGACCGCCGATGCATGGGGCGTTCAAAAGGAGGTCTGACGACCAAGATCCATGCGCTGGTCGATGCCAATGGCCTGCCAATCCTGCTGAAAATCACGCCGGGTCAGGCCGCCGATGGCCGCAGTGCCGCCGATATGTTCGACACACTCACCAAAGGCAATGTCTTGCTTGCAGACCGCGCTTATGACTCCGACGCTCTTCGCACAGAGATGGAAGCGCGCGGTGTATTTGCCAACGTCAGGCTCATGCCGCAGAGAGTTCGCAAACCGGCCTTCAGCGCCAGCCTTTACAAACTACGCAATGCCATCGAGAAGTTCTTCAGTAAAATCAAACACTACCGTGCCATCGCCACACGATACGAAAAGCATCCTGAGAACTATCTCGCACTAATCAAACTCGCCTCAGTCCGTATCTGGATGAAATTTATGAGTCGGTGACCTAGGGTCAGGACCTGTTAAATACACCTTTGAGGTTTGGAGCAAATTCGTTCAGTGCGAGGCGGCGGGCCGCAAGGATATGTCGATATCTCAAGGTTCGCCAACGAAGCAATGCCTGTCCTGAGCGCCTGCCTTGCAGGCAGTCGAAGGGCGGGAATGACGGAGTATTTTTCAAAAAGTAATTTCTGAATATCAACACAACCTAAGCATATTGGACCGGCCGTTTTTGAACATGGGCTGTTATTGGCAGCGCCGTGACAATATCGCCATCCGCTTGCACGGGCAACGCGGTGTCGCTGGTTATTTCAACCGAATCTGTGCGCAACCGTATCCATTGTTTGGATGCAAGCGTTGGCAAGGCGACCGCGCTCAAAATCAGACGCAGATAGTCGCGCCTGCGGGCATGGGGCAATAACAGCAATTGAAATCCAGGATCGCGTTGATCGGCGTCGGCGCTCAATTGCCAAGGTCCGGCGAAATAGCGCCCCTTTAAGATGAACGCCGCCTCGCACCTGTACTCTTCGCCATTTGCAGATACGGTTAGCGCGTGCCGCGGCCAGCGCAGCAGAACTTTGCCAAATGCCACTACATAAGCGAACCGGCCAATTGCTCGTTTCAATCCCGTTGCCGCCAAAGAAACGGCCAGACTGTCCGGTCCGACCGATGCGCAAACCAGCATTGTATGGCCGTTCAATTCGCCAAGATAATGCGCGCGCGGCGTGTGTCCGCCAACCACACGCGCAACGAACTTTTCAATTGCGGCAGGGTATAGAGCTTCACGCGCAACCAAATTTATGGTTCCGGCTGGATAAACGCTGATCGGAGGTAAATGTGGAAAATTCCGCAAACGCGCAATCACTTCGCGCAATGTGCCATCGCCGCCAACCACGCAGACATGGCCGCTGTTTTCAACTGCGCCGGTAAATTCCTCGCTGTAACTGTTGATCAAATGGGGCTGATATCCAGCCGCCAAAAACGCCTTGCTCAACCTGTCCAACCGGGACGGACTGTAACTGCCCGATGCCGGGTTATAGGCAATCACGACATTCGGTGAAATCATTGCGGGTGTTTCAGGCAAGTTATCGCTGGCTCAGTTTGGATATCGGATCCACCGGGCTGCGGTCTTTGCGGATTTCAAAATGCAATTGCGGTTGATCCACATATCCTGTTGCACCGACGCCCCCGATTGCTTGGCCTGCGCTCACTTTATCACCGCGCGCGACCTGCAACTGCCCAAGATGGCCATAGGCCGTTATCCAGCCGCTGCCGTGGTCGATCAAAATCAACCCGCCGTAAACGCCAATTTCATTGCCGCTATAGACAACAACGCCATTGCCCGCCGCCAGAACGGGGGTGCCAGGCGGCGCCGCGATGTTGATCCCGTCATTGACTTTGCCGCCGCCCTTGCTGCCGAAACGAGACAGCAAGTTACCGTCCAACGGCCAGTTGAAACTGCCGCTATAATATGTTGGCCGTGTGATTGCCGCGGCCACCGATGGCGTAGCCGCTTGTGCGCTTCCTTGCCCGGCATAGGCAGGCTCACCGCCGGTTACGATGTCATCAATGTTCAACGAAAATGCCGCCGCCTGCTGTTCTGCGGATTGTCCGGTTTGTTCGGGCAGCGATTCCGGCAAGGATGACGCCGATGCCGAAGCAGGCAAACGCAGCCTTTGGCCGATGTTTAAAATGAAAGGCGCTTCGAGCGTGTTGAGTGAAATAATTTCGCTCCACGCCACGCCGTAAGCGCGGGCAATCGCGATGCCTGTCTCCCCCGCATTGACGTTGTGATATAGTCCGGATGGGATCGTCAACTGCTGACCCACCTGCATAATATAGGGCGGCGACAAATTGTTGGCGCTGGCAATATCGGCGAAAGACGCCCCTGTTTTTGATACAATGCGGTACAGGGTATCGCCCGCCTCTACGGTGTATTTTCCGCCCTCTACCTCGCGTGAATTGCGTTCGACGGTGGCGGGGTTCCAGCGCGGGGTCGCCGCGATAACTTCGCTTTCAGGAACCGCTTGCGGGGCTTCAGCCGATGGCCGCGAAGGTTTGATGCGGTAATCGCCTGCACCTTGCGGGATGCAAGCAGGCAACGCCAAACACGCGGCCAGCATCGCCAAAGTGAAACCCTTATTGTACATACGCCCCCAATTGAAATCGCTAATCGCTACCCATTAACAGCTTACGTCCCGAACCACCAATAGGGCGATTGCCCGTCAATTGTAAACTTCACGCAAGTCCGACAGCGATCGATGATGCGTTAGATCAAGCTGCAATGGCGTAACGGAGATAAAGCCATCATTTATCGCTTCAAGATCAGTGTCATGGCCGGGCGTATGTTCGATGCCGTGCAACCCGAACCAGTAATAATCATATCCGCGCGGATCGGTGCCTTTCACTATTGATCCCCTGCCATAATCATGGAAGCCTTGGCGAACCGCACGTATGCCCTTTACTGCATCCGGCTCCAACGGCGGAAAGTTGACATTTATCAATGTACGCGGGACGAAATCCATCGCCAACAACGGCGCAATCACGCGCTCTCCCCATGCCTCTGCGGCGGCGAACGGCACGGCATCGCCCATGCCTTCTTTGTCATAAACTTGGCTCAATGCAATCGACCGGATGCCCGCCAGTGTCCCCTCCATCGCCGCAGACACGGTGCCGGAATAGGTTACGTCATCGCCCAGATTGGCCCCGCGGTTAATGCCCGAAAGTATCAGATCCGGCTTCTGGTCCTTCATGATGACGCCGACAGCCATCATCACCGCATCGGTTGGCGTGCCCGCAACAGAATAATGTTTCGGGCCATGTTCACGCACCCGAACCGGTTTTGACAAGGTGAGCGAATGCCCCGCACCCGAATTCTCGTCGGCGGGCGCAACGATCCAGACATCATCGCTGAACTTGCGCGCCAGTTTTTCCAATACTTTCAGGCCAGGAGCCGCGACGCCATCGTCGTTAGTCAGCAATATGCGCATTATGTTACCGGCTCCAATAGTTCGATACCGCCCATATAGGGCCGCAACACGTCTGGCACGGTCACGCTGCCATCGGCTTGCTGATAATTTTCGAGCACCGCGACCAACGTGCGGCCAACCGCAAGCCCGGAACCGTTTAATGTATGCACAAATGTTGTGCCTTTTTCACCGTCGGCACGGTAGCGCGCATTCATTCGCCGTGCTTGCCAATCGCCGCATTGCGAACAACTGCTAATTTCGCGGTAAAGCCCCTGCCCCGGCAGCCAGACCTCCAGGTCATAGGTTTTGCGGGCGCTGTTGCCCATGTCGCCCGTGCACAGCAACATCCGGCGATACGGCAGGTTGAGTGCGCGCAGAACGGATTCGGCGGCAGTCACCATGCGCTCATGTTCGGCGGCGCTGTCTGCGGGTGCGACAATGGAAACAAGTTCGACCTTTTCAAACTGGTGCTGGCGGATTAGGCCCTTGGTATCCTTACCCGCCGCCCCCGCTTCACTGCGGAAACACGGCGTCAGCGCGGTTAACCGGATCGGCAGTGCCTTTTCGTCAAGTATCTGTTCGCGTACACTGTTGGTCAGCGATACTTCGGCGGTGGGGATCAGCCAGCGGCCATCGGTGGTCTGGAACAAATCGTCCGCAAACTTGGGCAATTGCCCGGTCCCGAACACCGCCTCATCACGGACCAGATAGGGCGTCGCGCATTCGCTGTAACCATGAACCGTGGTTTGGTGGTCCAGCATAAATTGCCCAAGCGCCCGGTTTAGCCGCGCTATTTGCCCGCGCATGAATGTAAATCGGCTACCCGAAATGAGAACTCCTGTTTCAAAATCCAGTCCCAAGGGTGGGCCAATATCGGCATGGTCACGCGGCGCAAAATCAAATAAGCGAATATCGCCCCAGCGGCTGATTTCGACGTTGTCATTTTCGTCTGCACCCTGCGGCACATCATCCAGCGGCAAGTTCGGGATCGCCGCCAATATCGCATCCAGTTCAGCGCCAACCGCGCGCTCTTGCTCGTCCAGTTCGGACATGCGGTCTTTTAACGCGCCAACCTCGGTTTTCAGCGCATCAGCTTTTGTTGCATCGCCCTGACCCATCGCCGCGCCAATCGCTTTGGATGCTTCGTTGCGCCGTGCCTGCGACATTTGCAGTTCGGTTTGGATGGCGCGCCTCTTTTCGTCGAGCGATATCACCGATGCCGCGACGGCAGCCGCGCCGCGCCGCGCCAAAGTTGCGTCAAAATTCTCGGGATTCTCGCGTATATATTTCAGATCATGCATGGCAATGGGCTATGCCGTCACATGCTGACCAGCGCAAGTGGGCTGTTTGCCGCGAACAGCAAAAAGGCGGCCATTGCGGGCCGCCTTTTCATGTTTGTTGCCGTAAGTTGCTATCGCTTAAGCAGCCTGCGCCTTTTTCTGTTTGGCGAAACGGCGGCGGGCAAAAAGGCCTGCTGCAGCTGCACCAAAGAGCAATATCATCGGCGGTGCTGGAACATCGGTTCCGCCTGTCGATCCAGGATTTCCGGTTGAACCGGGATTTCCAGTCGAGCCAGGGTTGCCTGTTGCACCAGGATTGCCCGTTGCACCGGGATTGCCGGTAGCGCCAAAGCTTGAGTTGTTGCCCGAGCTGGTGTTGTTGCCCGAACTGGTGTTGTTGCCCGAACTGGTGACCGCGCCGCTTGACGTGCTGACACCACTTGAAGTGCTCACACCGCTTGACGTGCTGACGCCACTTGAAGTGCTGACGCCGCCTGTCGAAGTTGAAACGCCGCCCGACGAGGTAGACACGCCTCCCGACGAGGTCGAAACACCGCCTGAAGAGGTCGACACACCGCCAGTCGAAGTCGAAGTGCTAACGCCGCCGGATGAAGTCGAAACGCCGCCGGTTGAGGTCGAAACACCGCCCGATGTGCTGGATGTGCTAGACCCGCCGGTCGAAGAGCTGGTTGATCCACCAGTGCTGGTGCTGGTAAGTCCGCCAGTCGAAGAGCTGGTTGATCCGCCAGTGCTGGTAAGTCCGCCAGACGATGTGCTGGATGACCCGCCAGTGCTGGTTAGTCCGCCAGACGACGTGCTGGTTGAGCCGCCATTGTTGGTGTTGTTATTGTTGATGATGACATTGCCGCTTGATCCGGGGTTGCCGTTTCCGCCGCTGCCGCCGGTTGAGGTGGACGAGATCACAATCGATCCGCCGCCACCGCCGCCGCCGGAAAATCCGCCGAAGAAACCGCCGCCGCCGCCGGAATATCCGCCTGAACCGCCGATCAAGATGGGACCGCTGTCACCGCCGCCGCCAAAGTCGCCTTGTGGCTGATAAGGCATAGGTGGCATGTACGGAATTGGCATAGGGGGCAACGGCGCCGGAGTGTTCGTCGCAACAGTTACCACGCTTGGCGTGCAAGCAGTAGTTGTCGTCTTGGTTGTACGGACGATCCGCCGAACCTTCTTCACCTGACGGGTGGGAGTGTGACGAGCGATGTTGCGCGATTTCACGCGCTTTTTCGCATAGTGCACTTTCTGCACCCGTTGAACTTGTGCATAACCAGGTCCAGGCGCATCCGCAGTGACTTGAACTGCACCGCCGCCGATAAGTGCGCCCCCGCAAGTGCAGGCACATAATTTAGCTAGAGCCATCCGTACTGACATAATCTTAAACCTTCTTCAGCGATGGAAGATTTGCTGACCTTCAAACTTGAAAGTCCAGCTCCTCGTTCCCGATGATCTCACAAAGACAGAACAATACGATGAGCTCAATTGCATTAACCCTGTTTATGACCGGTCAGCCCATTTTTTTCACGATTTCTGGCTGTTACCCAAACAACCGTCCCGTTGTGGAACTGTTTAGGCGGCAACAGTTTAACAATGATTAGCTTTGTGCAGCTTTTTTAGGAGCATCGCGCTCCCGCCTCAATTGCAGCTTGTACGGTATTGCCGCCGAGTCTATAGGCCGCGCATAGCATTGCAGTTGAAAGTAGCGCTTCAACTTCCTGATATGATTTGGCGGAGATATAGTGATGAGCGCAAGCTCCAATACTGACAAAAACTCGTCTAAACTCAATGGATTGTCTAGCGACTCAGAAGCCGACTATGTGCCGGCCGACACTGAAGAGTTTATGAATGAGCGCCAGCTTCAGTTTTTTGAAAAGCTGTTGCATGACTGGCGCAGCGAAATTTTGGAAGAATCACGCGGCACATTGAACCAGCTGCAAGATGCCCCAATCCGCGAACCCGACCTTAATGATCGTGCATCCAGCGAAACCGATTGGAGCATTGAATTGCGTACCCGTGATCGGCAACGCAAGTTAATTTCAAAGATCGAAGCCGCTTTGCAACGCATTTCTGACGGCGAATATGGCTATTGCCAAGTCACCGGCGAACCGATCTCTCTCGCCCGGCTGCGTGCGCGGCCGATTGCGACAATGACATTGGAAGCGCAGGAACGGCATGAACGCCAAGAACGCGTGTCGCGCGACGACTGACATCTGCCTGCATTAATGCCCGGATTGTCCGCCTGCTTCATTACGAATGTTGCACTGTTAACCTTTTCGCTACCTATCTCTGGCAATACCATGCGTAAGTCGAAACAAAACGTATGTAAATGCGTGTAACGGGATCGTGGGTTCAAAAATGGATGACGCTTTTAAAACGAATGACCAAGCCAGTGCCGATTCCCAGCGCGGTATGGACCGGGACAGCTTGTTTTTAAAAGCGACACTGAAATTTGCCTCATTGCAACAAGAAGCCGATGTGCGCATCAAAAACCTGTCCGCAGGCGGCTTGATGGCTGAAACGCCGCTGCGTGTAGTGCGCGGTGAAAAAGTTGAGATCAATTTGCGAAACATTGGTTTGATCAGCGGCAATGTCGCCTGGGTCACCGAAGGCCGCATTGGAATCGCCTTCGATCATCCGATTGACCCCATGGTTGTGCGCAAGCCGGTTGGCCAGAACAACGACGCCATCCCGCAATATTTGCAGAAGCTAAACAGCCAGCATGCGACGCAGAATAAGCTTCTGCGCCGGATATAATTTCCGCCGCGCTTCGCAGCTACTTAAAGCGGGATGACATCAGATTGAATCATTCATTCAAAACCGTAGTGCTGCCTCCCGGCGGGTCGATGTCGAAGCACGTCTCTCAGTGAAGCGCCCTTCGACGGGCTCAGGGCTACGGTAATGGCTCAATCTAATATCATCGTGCTCTATTACGTATTTTATAGTCTGACCATCATCGGACTTCAAACATCCAACCAATAAATATCGACGGGCACAGCGATCTTCTTCAACACTTTAGCAACCGGATATGCGGCATTCTTGCCTTCGTCCGATGCCTCATCCAGAATCGCTTTCTTTTTTGCGCCGCTGCACACGATCAATGTCGTCCGCGCTTCGGCTATCGCGCTTGCGGTTAATGTAACGCGGTTCACCGGCGCTTCGCTCGGCAGCGGATCGGGGGCAACGCCGATGGCGCGTGTTCCCTTGGGCGCGTTCAAGGCTTCCTCCAAATCGGGGCCAGTGAAAATTGACGCGGTATGGCCATCGGTGCCAACACCCAGCCAGATCAAATCCGGCGGCCAATGCAGGTCTTGCAAACGCGCGTTCGCGGCGCTGCCAGCAAGTTTATAGTCGGCGGCATCGCTGGTAATCGGCAACACCCGCGCACCTTTTGGGATAAACATCTTGGCGATTTGGGCCACGTTGGAAAGCGGGCTGTCCACCGGAACCAACCGGTCATCGGTTGGAATTATCGTAACATTTTTCCACCGCACCGCGCTCTTGGCCAGCTTTTCGAAAATCGGCCCCGGTGTTGAACCGCCGGGAAACGCCACCAACGCCTGACCGCGCGCATCAAGCGCGCTTTCTATAATGAAGGCGATATCTCCGGCAACGGCCTCCGCCATTTCTTCGGCATCATCAAATTCCCAAAACTCAATTTCCTCAGCCATGCCTGTTAAATCTCCATCACGTTCGTAACATCGAAGCCGCGCGGGCGGCCGCCTCTATTGCGGCCGAATCCGGCGCGCCCTTCCCTACCAACCAGCTGCCGCCAACGCAAAGCACCTGTTCAAGGTTAAGCCAGTCCGCCGCATTTTCCTGTTTAATGCCGCCGGTGGGGCAAAATTTGCATTGGCCAAAAGGTCCGATCAACGATTTCAATGCAGGCAATCCGCCATTCGCTTCGGCCGGAAAGAATTTGAAATGGTTCAGGCCCAAATCCAATCCGCGCATGATGTCGCCTGCATTCGCAATTCCGGGCAAAAACGGAATGCCTTTGCCAATTGCCGCTTTGCCCAAATTTTCGGTTAAGCCGGGGGACACGATGAACTCTGCGCCAACGGCAATCGCGCTTTCCAGCCCGGCCACATCAACGATCGTTCCTGCGCCAACGATTGCGCCGGGTACTTTCTTCATCTCCGCTATCGCATCAAGCGCGGCATCGGTGCGCAGCGTTACCTCCAGCACCGGCAACCCGCCAGCGACCAATGCCTCTGCTATCGCCCGCGCATAAGAAGCATCTTCGATAACCAACACCGGGATGACCGGAGCAGTCTGCATAATCTGTTCAACTGTTCGCATTGTAGCTCTCCATCTGCTGGGCAAACGCTGCCGCTGCGCCATATAGACCGGGCTGCGGATGCGTAATAAATTTAACGGGTATATCCGCCATCATACCGGAAAACCGGCCCTTTGCGGCAAACCGCTCGGCAAAACCGGACCGCAGCAATATGTCTTTGATCCTAAAGCCCAGACCGCCAGCGATTACAACCTCACACCCCCCCTGTGCCAAGGCGATGTCACCAGCAACGCTGCCCAGCGACAGGCAAAACCGATCCACCGCTGCGGCGGCTAGGCTGTCATCACCCGACATTCCCAATTGCCAGAGCGTCTTATCGTCCAGCGATTGCACGGCTCTGCCCTCTATAGCCGCCAGCGTTTCATAAATTTCAATCAGTCCGGGACCAGAGACAACACGTTCCACCGAAACCCGCCGGTGCCGCTTTCTAAGCCGCGCCAGAATGGCGTCCTCTATACTATCGAGCGGAGCAAAGTCGATATGGCCGCCTTCGGTTGCATTGACAAAATAGTCTGCGCCGCGCCGGGCGACATGTGCCACACCAAGCCCGGTTCCAGGGCCGATGATGCTGATTGTGCCATCCAGTCGCTTGGGCTTGTCGGGGCCGCAGATTAGTTCAAAATGATCGTCCCCTGCCTGCGCGACAGCGTGCCCGACCGCTTCAAAATCATTGACCAACACAAATTCATCAACATGCAGCTTTTCTTTTATCAATGCAGGCCGGATGATCCACGGATTGTTGGTTAGCTTGATGACGTCGGCGTTAACCCAAGCGGCCACGGCAATAGCCGCCGCATTCGGCAAAGCGCGGCCCGATAACTTGCCAAACTCTTCCCAAGCCCTTTGAAAGCTCGCATATTCCGCGGTCTTCAACGTCACGGGTTCATCCAAGCGGATGACCTTGCCATGTTCAACATTGGCAATGGCAAAGCGCGCATGCGTCCCGCCGATATCGACTGCGACAACTTCTCTCACGCTCATAACCCCGCCGCCGCCAACATCGCCGAACCGCCTTTTTCCGCCTCATCGCTCATCATCCGCATCATCGCAAACAGTTCGCGGCCTGTACCCTCGTGCGCGTTCGGGCATGTTGCTAATTCGCGGCTTTTCCATTCATCAGCATCGACCAATACATCCAACGCGCCCAGACGCGCGCACAGCCGCACTACATCGCCGTCCCGCAACTTGGCGATTGGTCCGCCCTTTGCCGCCTCCGGACTTAAATGTATCGCAGCAGGCACTTTGCCCGACGCACCCGACATGCGGCCATCGGTTAACAAGGCAACTTTGAAACCGCGATCTTGCAATACGCCGAGCGGCGGGGTCAGTTTATGCAGCTCTGGCATGCCGTTCGCTGCCGGGCCCTGAAACCTGATCACTACGATCACATCGCGTTCCAGTTCGCCCGCCTTGAACGCGGCAAGGGCGTCATTTTGGTCACTGAAGATTCGAACCGGCGCTTCGATGGTCCAGCGCTCTTCGGCAACGGCGCTAGTTTTGAAAGTGGCCCGGCCCAGATTGCCGGTTACCAGACGCATACCGCCATCGGGACTGAACGGAGCGGCTACCGGCCGCAACATACTATCGTCTGCGCTTACCAAAGGCGCGGCATCCCATGATAGCAAATCATCCGCAATCTTTGGCTGCTGCGCGCCTTCGCTTAAGCTTTTGCCATAGACGGTCATTATGTCGTCATGGGCAAGGCCCGCACCGATCAATTCGCGGATGACATAGGGCATGCCGCCAGCCGCTGCGAAATCGTTCACATCACCCGAACCATTAGGATAGACGCGGGCAATCAGCGGCGTCACAGAAGACAGCTGATCAATATCGTTCCAGTCGATGATTATACCTGCCGAACGCGCGATGGCCGGAATATGCAGAACGTGATTTGTCGATCCGCCCGTGGCAAGCAATCCGACAACGGCGTTGACGATCGCCTTTTCATCGACGCACAGGCCAAGCGGGCGATAATCATCATTGTCCTTGCCGTCCTTTTCCCAACCTATTTCGGTCAAGCGGTGGGTCGCCGCCCGGGTCAGTTCTTGCCGCAATTTCGTACCCGGATTGACAAAGCTGGAACCCGGCATGTGCAGCCCCATCATTTCCATCATCATCTGGTTGGAATTTGCGGTGCCAAAAAAAGTACACGTGCCCGCACTGTGATAGGATGCTGCCTCTGCCTCCAACAGTTCGGCGCGGCCCACTTTGCCCTCGGCAAACAATTGCCGGACGCGCTGTTTTTCCTTATTGGCAAGTCCCGACGGCATCGGCCCAGCCGGGATCAAAATTGCCGGTAAATGACCAAAGCGCAATGCACCGATGAGCAATCCCGGCACAATCTTGTCACACAGACCAAGCAGCATCACCGCTTCAAACATGCTATGGCTCAATCCAACAGCTGCTGCCATCGCGATGTTATCGCGGCTGAACAGCGATAGCTCCATCGAATCCTGGCCCTGGGTCACGCCGTCGCACATCGCTGGCACGCCGCCTGCGACTTGCACAGTAGCGCCTTTTTCGCGGGCAAACAGCTTTATCTGTTCGGGGTAGCGGCCATAAGGCTGATGCGCCGAAAGCATGTCATTATAGGCGGTGATTATACCGATATTCATTGCCTTGCCTGCGCGAATGACCGCCTTGTCATCACCGCTTGCCGCAAAACCATGCGCCAAATTTCCGCACGACAAAGCCTCGCGGTTCAATCCGGTTTCGCGGGCGCGCTTAATCAGGTCGAGATAAGCCGTCCGGCCGGGAAGCGACCGTTCGGTGATACGCGCTGTTACCTGCGCAACAACCGGGTTCATGTCATTCATGCCAGCTAACTCCGTCGCGTTCTGTTAATGCAATCGCGGCACTCGGCCCCCAGCTTCCGGAACCGTAGCTTTTCGGCTTTAGGCCGCTTTGCGTCCATAGTTTGCGAACGCCGTCGATCCATTTCCATTGCGCCTCAACTTCGTCACGGCGCACAAACAGCGTCTGATCTCCTTCGATCAGGTCGAGCAACAATCGTTCATAAGCAATTCGGCGGCGCGTCCCTTCAAATGCAGTGGTCAACGATAGATCAAGCGGCACTTCGCGCAGTGTTATTCCGCCGCGATCCAGCCCCGGCTCTTTTGCCATAACCAGCAAGCGGACATATTCTTCGGGTTGCAAGCGGATGATCAACGTGTTCGCTTCCATGCGGCCGCCGCGGTCACGGAAAATATTGTGCGGTACCGGCTTGAACTGAATCACAATTTCGCTGCGCCGTTCCGCCAAACGCTTGCCAGTGCGCAAAAAGAATGGAACACCGTGCCAGCGCCAATTTTCGATATACGCCTTGATGGCGACGAATGTTTCGGTATCCGAAGCCTTGCCAAGATCGGCGGCATAACCAGCCACGGGCGCGCCCTTTACCGCGCCCTCGGTATATTGACCGGTTACCACGTCGCCTTCGGCCACCGGGCGCAACGCGCGCAAGACTTTCACCTTTTCATCGCGAATCGCGGTGGCATCCAAATTGGCCGGGGGCTCCATGGCGATGAGCGCAAGCAGTTGCAGCATATGGTTTTGCACCATATCGCGCAATGCCCCCATATCATCGTAGAAACCGGCGCGTCCTTCCAGACCGACATTTTCACTGATGGTAATCTGCACATGCTCAATCGCATTGGCGTTCCACAGCGGTTCAAAAAGCATGTTGGCGAAACGCAATGCCATCAGGTTCTGGACCGTTTCTTTGCCCAAATAATGATCAATGCGGAACGTGCGGTGTTCGGGGAATACGGCGCCGACCGCATCGTTGATGTGGCAGGATGATGCCAAGTCATTGCCCAGCGGTTTTTCCAAACCAATCCGTACATTTTCGCCCGCCAGACCAGCCGACTTCAATCCGTTGATCGTGGGTTCAAAAAGCGATGGAGCCGTGGACAGAAAAATTGACAGGCCGCCAGAAATATCGCCGATCTTTTCTGCAAGTTCAGCAAAGCCCGCCGTCGTGGACGCATCGAGCGGCTGATAATGCAGGCGTTCCAAAAAGCTTTCGATCATGCCTTCGGCCTTGCGGTCGTCGGGCAGAAATTCATCGAGCGCACTGCGGGCAAAATCACGATATCCGTCATCGCTAAGGGCGCTGCGGGCTGTGCCAAATATCTTCAAGTCGCTGGCGATCAGCCGATCCGAATGCAGCGCATACAATGACGGCAACAGCATCCGCCGGGCCAGATCACCGGTCGCGCCGAACAACAACAATGTGGAACTTCTCGCGTTTGCCTGTTCGCTCATAAATTTAGCATGCCTCTAACTCAAAAATCTCAAATTTCGCTCTAGCATGCGCCGGAGCGGGGTTGGATAAAATTCGTTTGACCGAGGGTTGTGTTGACATTCCCGATACAAAATATCTAAAAAACAGAGGCTTCGTCATTCCCGCCCTTTGACTGCCTGCAAGGCAGGCGCTCAGGATAAACTGACCAAAGGTCAGGCGGGAATCCATCACCGGCGCTCGCATTTTACGCAAGCTGGCTTAATTTTTCCAAGTCAGGTGATGGATTCCCGCCTTCGCGGGAATGACGAAGTTCCATTTTCAAAAAGTAGTTTCCTAATGTCAGCCCACGCCAGCCCCTCATTCGATCATTTTCAATCGTCATTGCGAGGAACGTAGTGACGAAGCAATCCAAAGCAGCGCAGCAGTACCCTGGATTGCCGCGCTTCGCTCGCAATGACGAATATGCACATTTTATCAAATTTGGGTCTGAATACCCACCTAATATGACATCCTTGTCAGAACTGCAAGCCAACCCGGCAAAATTCCTTGCCCAAATGCAATCAGCCCACAACTTGCGCGCGCTGGCTGGCGATGCCCATTGAAAGCACAACAGGGTCCAATTCTTGCCCCGATATAAAGTCCGATTTCCCGGAAAAATCGCGCCGCTGTGATCGAAACTGTGATTGCATAAGTGCTTGAGCAACCGGCGCGCCCATTGTCGTGCCCGGCCCCAACACTATGATCTTATCTGGCGCAAACTCCGCCGCCGCAATTTGGACCGCCCGGCTGAAATCGAAACTTTGATTGATCTGGGTGCCCAACGTGTAATCATAAATGGCACCAATATCAAAGGCCTTTGGCGACCAAATCCGCCCTGCGCCGTCGATCATCGGGATCGAACCCGATTGAAAGCGGTCAATGCTATTGCGCTGTTTGGCAATCGGAATGATGTGGTTTTGTAAGGGACAATGAAACCCGGCATGATGATTAAGCCGCATTGGAAAGCGGTCGTCCGCCGGCAATCTTTCCATCAACCATTTCAGGCCATTGTCGTCGGCGGCAAATACTATCATCCCGCCCAGTTTAATCGAAACATGAACCTCGATGTCGCTCTTGCCAGCCGCTTCCGCAATTAACGACGCCGCCAATGCCTGCTTTGCCGGGTCCAGCCGCCATTCGGTGTCCATCATTGACCAGATAATTTGTCCGCCGACGCCGCGTTCATGCATCAACCCGCCCATATTATTCACCAGCCGCGCGCCATCATTAAAACTCAACACGCCGCCGCATGCCAACGCCAGATACCAACCCATCGAATTGCCAGTTACTGCAACGATTTCATAACGATCGCGGTCAATCGCGGCAAAATCGAGCAGCGCGCAGGCATAGATCAGCAATGATGCGTTATCGCCAGTCATGTGCGCTGACGGCGAAAATCGCGCGGCATTGTCCAGTTCGGTCAGCGTGACTTGCCCGGAATCGCGGCGCATCGCATCCAATCTGGCCACCATTTCGCCGCCACCGGCATGGCGGGTTTTCAGATATCCCAATTCGGAAGCATTGTAGCTTCCCCGGCCCGGGCAGATGACGAGCGCCGTTTCCTTCATGCTGTTCGTCCGGTTGTTCGTCCGGCGGCATGCAACGCCGCGTCAATTATGCTCGCTTTGCTTGGCAGAACCAATTCTGCCGCCGGGCCCAGCGGGATAAAGCAATCTTCGGCGGTAATCCGGCTCACTTTATCGCTCCTGCCTGCCTCGGTGAATATCGTCATCAGCTTTTCGCTTAAACTGCCCGAGCGGCGCGATTCGTCGACGATCAATATCTGCTTGCACGGTTTGGTTGCGGCCAATATCGCATCAGCATTCAGCGGATGGAGCCAGCGCATATCGATGATGCGAAGTTTTAGACCATGATCCCGTTCCAATACTGCCGCTGCTTGCCGTGATAGATAATAGCCATTGCCATAAGTGACGATGCACAGATCGTCGCCGTCGCCAAAAATCGCGGGTTCGCCAAAGCCGATTTGCTGCGCAGCATTTGGTGCAACATAATTCGCGGTCCAGCCGCCATCGCCAGCTTCGTGCAAATCCGCCGTGTGATACAGCGCGATAGGTTCAACAAACACCACAACCCGGCCATCTTCATGCGCCAAGCGAACACATTCCCGCAGCATTCCAGGGGCATCGGCGGCATTGGACGGGCATGCCAGTATCAGCCCGGGTATGTCCGTTAACACCGCCAGCGAGTTATCATTGTGGAAATGCCCGCCAAAGCCTTTTTGATAGGGTAAGCCCGCGATCCGGACGACCATTGGATTGCGGTATTGCTGGTTGGAAAAGAACGAAAGCGTTGCCGCCTCCCCGCGCAGCTGATCCTCGGCATTGTGCAAATATGCAAGAAACTGAATTTCCGGGATCGGCAAGAAGCCGTTATGCCCCATGCCGATGGCCAGCCCCAATATCGTCTGTTCATCCAGCAACGTATTGAACACCCGCGCCGCACCAAACTTGTCTTGAAGCCCCTGCGTCACTCCATAGACGCCGCCCTTTTGGGCAACATCTTCGCCAAACAGGCTGATCCCGGGATATTGCAACATCAAATCCGCCAGCGCAAAGTTGATGCTCTTGGCCAGCGTCACCGGCTTGGCCAGATTGCGCGCATCCTTGGCAAACAT
>JAYUPJ010000191.1:0-16027 GCA_043760195.1 Sphingomonadales bacterium
ACCGTCGAAGGCTATTCAAACCGTTATAACGGCGCGAAGGTAACCGAAATCCGCGACATCGAACGCACACGTTATGGCTATAAGGTCACCGGTAAGATCGTTGTTCGTGATGGCTATCGTAACCATGACCGCGACGACCGTTATGGCCGCGACGATCGCTATGACCGGGGTGACCGTTACGACCGAGGTGACCGTTATGACCGTGGCAATGGCTATGGTGGCCGTGGATACGAAACTGGTTACGACAAGGGCAGATTCACTTGCTATGTCGAACGTGGCCGCGTTGTTGACGTCCGCTACAAAGGTCTGGATCAATGGCGCTAGTCCGCATTGGATAAATTGAAATGGTTCAGCTTGGTGACAGGCTGAACCTTTCATATTATACAGATGAGGGTAACGCCTCGGGCAACAAGGGAGATTTTTACAATGACCATAATCCGCAATATTGCGCTTGGCTGTGCCGCAACGGCATTGCTCGCCACGTCGGCGACCCCGGCTTTAGCGGCCAATTTGGGTTTAATTCCATCGGTGCAGAATGTTGCCGCCGATGATCTATCGCAATCGAGCAGCGATTATCGCCGCCGTGACCGTTACCGCCACCACCGCGACCGGATCGACGCGGGTGATATTGCGGCGGGCATCGGGATATTGGCCGGGATCGCCATCATTGCCGACATCGCCAGCAAATCAAACAAGAACAAGCGCCGGACACAGGGTGATCAATATCCTGATAGCTATCCGCAAGACCGCTATCCGACAGACCGCTACCCCCAAGATAACCGCCAAGATACACGCGATGCGGTGCCCGGCGGCCGTTACAACAACGGCAATGATGTGGGCGCAGCGGTTGACGCCTGCGCCCGCGCTGCCGAACAAAAAGCAGGCAACAATGCCCGCGTTGGCGAGATCGATTCGGTGACTCGCGAAGGCTCCGGCTGGCAAGTGCTCGGCACATTGAGTGACGGTGACCGGAGTGATGGCGACCGCAAATTCAACTGCGCCACATCAAACGGCGTTGTCGATACGATCCGATTGGACGATGGCCGCGATATTTGAGATTAGCTAGTATCGAACTGCAAAACTCACTTTTTGGAAAAAAGATATCGTCATTCCCGCCTTCGCGGGAATGACGAAGCTTATGTTTTTTGTGTATTCTGAATATCAACGCAATCTGCGCAATGGCACGAAGCCAAAATACCATGTGATTGGACCACGAACTGGCAAGGGAAATGGTCCAATTATTTGCCTACATTGCCCGGGGCAAAACGCCCAAATGGACACCAAGTTGACACCTAGTTGACAAGGATGACACCCATTTTGACATTTTGCGAAAGAACGGCGTTCGATTATTTCCTACGCCGTGTTTTTTTGTAGGATATTTTTTCGCCGTATTGGGTGCGAAGGAAAGTGCATTTACCGCCAACAATGTCAAAGAGCCCGGCCCCTAACAAGCGGCCATGCCCTTCGTTCCCAGAACAAATCCTACATTACAAGTGCCAATGCGCGGTGGGCATGCCCCAAATTCGCTCCGTTAGAATCGTCATTGCGAGCGGAGCGAAGCAATCCAGAGTTTGTATATGCACGCTCTGGATTGCCGCGTCACTTTGCTTCTCGCGGGTGACGAATTTGGGCTGACCCAAGGATATCGAAATTCGGCACACCGTAGACGGGCGAAGTTGGCTCTCCGATATGTCGCAGCGCTGCATTCGGCCCTATTTGCCGCGCGGTCCTATTTGCGAATAGTCCACCTTGGCAATTACGCCCGCAATTTGCGCTTGAATGTTTCGCGCCACGTCAATCGGTAGCGCGATGATTTCCAGCGATCCACCGGCAATGCCCAACTGGATGCTGGCAAGGCCGCGCAGACGGGCGAAGGGGCCTTGCCGGATTTCGGCGGTTTGCACTTTTACTTGCGGCGCAATGGTCAATCGTTCGCGCCACCAACCTTGCCGGACGAACAGTTGATCTGCATCCAGTGCATAGCTGTTATTGCGCCATTGGAAGTAAAACGCCACGGCGGCAAAGGCCAGCAGTAGCAATAAAAGCAGCGACTTTGCGCCTGCATCCGCCGCCAATGCCAACACCGCCATGGCGGCCACAACAACGACCACAACCAATGCGAATTGTATCAGCCACCAGTCAAAATGGCCGCGCCTAAACGGCAAATCCGGGTCGGCGCGGTCAATTTGTGCGGCAGTCAAGATGCGGCCAATTTCATCCATCGTCGCCAATGGAGCGGCGGCATGGTCGCTGTCTTCGCCTTTTTTGGTATTGCTATCGGCGGCCAGACTGACAAATTTCAGAGCGTACCAACCGCGCAGCTTGCGAATGGGTCCAGTTTGAATGGTCGCCGCTTGCACCCGGTGAATGGGCATGACGGTATCTGTCAGCGTCAACAATCCGCGCCGACGGCGAAATCCTTTTGTGGTTTCGTCGAGCCTGAAACCATATTCGCGCAGCAGGGTACGGATCATTCCGGTGATTGTCCCGACCGCGATCAGCGCCAGCAATGCGGCGGCCGCGCCGAAAATTTGCTGACCCAAGCCGATGCCGTTCAATATCGACCCATTGTCCTTTGCCACGCCCAGCCATGCGCCGATGTCGTAAACATTAAACGGCATTAGAAAATCAAGCTGCTGCGCCGCGCCGCCCAAAACAGCGAAGATCACCAGCGAGAATGAATAGAATCCCAATGTCAAAACGCGGTCTGTATTCATTGCATACAGCGGCGGCGTCAGGGGCGCTTGCTCCGCAGGCAATGACGGCGTGTCCGCCGCCACATCCGCAATGATACCCGACTTGCGGGCACGCACCAATTCACGCAGCCGCTCTGCCTCGGCGATGCTGACATAACTCAGCCTGCCTTCGTCACCAGCGCCGCTGCCGGTTTCAAATTTAACCTCGCCCAGGCCAAACAGCCGCGCCAAGGGCTTCTGTTCGACGCTGACATCTTGAATGCGTTCATAAGGGATCGAACGCGCGGTCCGGCTGATCAGCCCGCTTTCGATGCGGATTTCTTCCTCGCCGGTAAAATAGCGAAAGCGGGTCCACCCCAGCCAGCGGAAAAACAGCGACGCGCCGATCACCGCGATAATGATGAACGGCATGAAGAAGACGCCATTGTCGCTTCGGCCTGCACCAAACAAAACCGCGACCAAGGGCAAGAATAATCCTGGCAGCCCACTGATAAAGCCAATGAACAATCCCGCAAAATTTAGGTGCATGCCGCCGCCGGGCAATGGTTCCGCCGCGCCGCTCAAAGCGCGTCGCGCTTGATATGGGCGCGTATCGCCTCGCGCATGGCCAGAGCATCCGCGTGGGCAAGGCCAGGCAGGCTGACGGTGCTGTTATGGTTGCCCGCAGTGTGCACTTGCAACGTGGCAATGCCAAAAGGCCGCTGAACCGGGCCCTGTTCGACATCGATATGCTGAATGCGGCCAAACGGCACGATGGTGTCGCTGTAGAACATAAATCCGCGCACAATCCGCAATCTGTCGCCGCCCATGTGATAGCCCCAGCGCGCGTATTTGCGGGCCGGTACTACCCAGGCATAAAAAAGCGCGAGCAAGATTGCCGGGACGATGAACATGCCGGGCGGGGCCAGTTGTGCCGTCTCCAGCACAGCGGCAGCGATCACGAATATGGTCATCAATATGGCGCTGCTGATCCGCGTGACAATGATATGGCGCGGGTCGAGCGCGGTGAGTTCTTCATCGTTTGTTGGCGCGGCGGGCAGGGGGACGGGCAGGGCGGCGGGCTGGGGGACGGGCAGGATTTCAGTCATAGCTCAGATATGCGCATGGGGCGCAATATTGGCAAGGTGGTTTGTTTGCATCGTCATTGCGAGCGAAGCGCGGCAATCCAGGGTTGTCCTGCGCTGCTCTGGATTGCTTCGCTTCGCTCGCAATGACGAGCTTGTATCTACCCGTTACCGCGCCAACGCTTCTTCGGCCTCGCCAACCAGCTTGGCGATGATGTCGACCACCGGCCGTTCGACCTGAACCATGCCCACCGATTGCCCGGCCATGACAGAGCCGTTCTCCACATCGCCGTCGATCACCGCGCGGCGCAGTGCGCCTGCCCAATATTTCTCAATCTGCATCTGCGCCTCGTGCATGTCGATCTCGCCCGCATCCAGCCGGGCTGCAACCTCAACCTGGGTGCGGGTGAACTCTTCGGTGCCTTTGTTTTTCAGCGCGCGGACCGGGATGACGGGCAGGCGCGGGTCGATCTGTACGCTGGCCACCGCGTCGCGGGCATTGGCGCGCAGGAACGCTTTCTTAAAGTTCGGATGCGCGATGGACTCGGTGGCGCAGACAAACCGCGTGCCCAATTGCACCCCCGATGCGCCCATTTCCAGATAGCTGGCAATGGCACAGCCGCGCGCGATGCCGCCCGCGACAAACACCGGGACCACTTCTGCCATTTCCGGCAAAATCTCCTGCGCCAACACCGAAGTTGCAACGGGGCCGATATGGCCGCCGGCCTCATTGCCCTCAATTATCAAGGCATCGACGCCCGAGCGCACAAACTTTTTCGCCAGCGACAATGCGGGCGAAAAACAGATCAGCTTGGCGCCATGTTCCTTGATCGCCTCGATACTGCCCTTGGGCGGCAACCCGCCAGCCAGCACGATGTGGCTGACATTATGGCGCGTGCACACGTCGATCAGGTCAAACAACGCGGGGTGCATCGTGATCAGGTTCACGCCGAACGGCTTGTCGGTCATTGCCTTGGTCGCGTCGATCTCCGCGTCCAGCAATTCGGGCGTCATCGCTCCGCACGCAATCACCCCGAACCCGCCCGCGTTGCTGATCGCCGACACCAGATTACGCTCCGAAACCCAAGACATCGCGCCGCACATAATCGCAACCTCGCACCCCAAAAAGTCCGTGCCGCGTTGCATTAGGTGATGTAGTTTCGTCATGCCGATTGCCCTAACGTCGTAACGGGTTTTTGGGCAAGAGAAATTGCGCAACAAAAAACGTGGGCACCCACCCCTGCGCGCCTCTGCGTGAAATAAATTAGTTACTCCGCATCCAACCCGTATGCCGTGTGCAACACCCGCACCGCCAGCTCCGTCTCGTCCTCATCAATTAGCACGCTGACCTTAATCTCGCTGGTGCTGATCGCCTGAATGTTGATCTTACGATCAGCCAAAGCGCTGAACATCGTGGACGCGACGCCGGCGTGGCTTTTCATGCCGACGCCGACGACGCTGATTTTGGCTATTTTGGTGTCGGATATGATGCGGTTGAAACCTATCGCCTCGCGGCGGTTTTCCAATATGTCGGTGCACCGGACCAGATCGGCCATGGGGCAGGTGAAGGTCACGTCGGTCTCGCCCTTGTCGCGGCCGACATTCTGAATGATCATGTCGACGTTGATGTTGGCCTCGGCCAATGGCGAAAAGATGTTGGCAACCGCGCCCGGGCGGTCGGGTACGCGGGTCAGGATGATTTTAGCTTCGTTCTTGTCGTGCGCGATGCCCGTTATAACTTGCCGTTCCACGTCCATTTTCTCCAATTCTTCGTCGCTGACAATCAATGTACCGGGTATGCTGTTGGCGGATGGCGCGGCTTCGTCGTTGAAGGATGATAGCACCTGCACCCGCACATTTTCTTTCATCGCCAAACCGACAGAGCGGGTTTGCAGCACCTTTGCGCCGACGCTGGCCAGCTCCAGCATTTCTTCATAGGTGACGGCTTTTAACTTGCGCGCGCGGGCCACGATGCGCGGGTCGGTGGTGTATACGCCGTCGACGTCGGTATAGATATCGCAGCGGTCGGCCTTTACCGCCGCCGCAATCGCCACCGCCGAAGTGTCCGATCCGCCGCGTCCCAATGTGGTGATGCGGTTGTCGTCGGTTAGGCCCTGAAAGCCAGGAATAATCGCAATTTCGCCGCGTGCCATGCTGGCGGATAATTGTTCGGCGTCAATGGTGCCGATGCGCGCTTTGGCATGGGCGCCGTCGGTGTGGATCGGCATTTGCCAGCCCATCCAGCTGCGCGATTTGCATCCCAGCGATTGCAGCGTCATGGCCAGCAATCCGGCGGTTACCTGCTCGCCGCTCGACACCACTACGTCATATTCGGCGGGGTCATAAAGCGCGTCGGCCTCACGGCAGAAATTGACCAGCCGGTCGGTATCGCCCGCCATTGCGGACACGACGACGGCGACATCATCGCCCTGTTCGGCCTGCGCCTTGACGATTTGGGCGACGCGGCGGATGCGCTGTGTCCCGGCCATCGATGTGCCGCCAAATTTCATTACGATCCGCGCCATTGGTAATGCGTTATCCTGTCATTTGGGGCTGTTGCAAAGCGTTGCCGCCTGATAAGGTTATCAAATGACAAAGGCAAGCGCAGTTAAGACCGAAAATACCACGACAACCACCAAGATAGCGGCCACAATATTGCCGCATGAGGCGGCGCATTTTGGCGGGCTGGCTGCGGATTGGTGGGATCCCAAAGGGTCGTCGGCGATGCTGCATAGGCTGAACCCGGTGCGGCTGGGTTTTATCCGTGGTGCGGTTGATGCGCATTTTGGCGGCGAGCGCTCGGCGCGCTATCCGCTGGCGGGCAAGGCTGTGCTCGATGTTGGTTGCGGCGCGGGGCTGCTCTGTGAGCCATTGGCGCGGATGGGCGCGGCGGTGACCGGCGTGGATGCTGCGCCGGAAAACATCGCGGTTGCAGCGGCGCATGCCAGAGGTTCGGGGCTGTGTATTGATTACCGTGCGGGCGAATTGGCGCGGCAGAAGCTGGGCTTGTTTGATGTCGTAACGTCGATGGAGGTGATCGAGCATGTTGCCGATCCGGCGGCGTTTTTGGCGCAATTGAGCGCGCGGCTGAAGCCCGATGGCCTGTTGCTGCTCTCCACCCCCAACCGCACGGCGGCGTCGCGGCTGTTGCTGGTCGAGGCGGCAGAGCGGCTGGGGCAGGTTCCGCGCGGGACTCACAATTGGCACCAGTTTCTAACGCCGGATGAGTTGACTGCGTTGCTGGACGGTGCAGGGATGCGGGTTACCGCAATGACCGGGATCGCGTTCTCGCCACCCAAAGGATTGCATCTGTCGGACAATATGGCGCTGAATTACATATTGAGCGCGGTGTGGGTTTGAGATCGGAAAACACACTAAAACCGTAACCCTGAGCCTGTCGAAGGGTGTCTCCCTTAAATGCACCCTTCGACAGGCTCAGGGTTACGGTATTGGATTATGGCTGGCCTACCTAAACCATGCTTCAAGGCCGCATATAATCAAACGTATAATCATGCGTGCCGCCAGCATCCCGCATCAAAAATCCACTAATTCATAATGCGCAGGCGGGCTGATCGCTTCCATTCGTTCCGATAGTAAGGGCCGGAAACTGGGGCGGGATTTGAACATCGCGTACCATGCTTTGGTCTGTTCATGCCCGGTCCAATCGATGCCGCCGAGATAATCGGCGACAGAGATTTGCGCGGCGGCGGCAAGGTCGGCCATGCTCATCGTCGAACCTGCCATCCATGCGCGGTGGTCGATCAGATAATCAATATAGTCCATGTGGCCATTGGCCAGCTTCATCGCCTCACGCAGCACCTTTGCGTCGGGCGGTGTGCGGTGGACAAGCCGCTTGGTCATGCGTTCATGGATCAACGGTGCGGTGACATCGCCGTAAAACTGCTGATCAAACAGCGCGACCAAACGGCGGATTTCGGCGCGATAGGGTGCGGCCCCGTTGATCATCGAATTTTTGTCAACGGTCTCGTCAAAATACTCGGTGATCGCCACGCTGTCGGAAAGCAGCAACCCGCGATTGTCTGTAATCACGGGGGTGCGTCCAGCCGGGTTCATCTGCAAAAATTCGTCGCGTTGCTGCCACGGATTTTCGCGCACCAAGCTATACGCAACGCCTTTCTCACCAAGAAGTAAGCGGACCTTGCGGGAAAACGGACAAAGCGGGAATTGGTAAAGATGCCACATGGCGTCCTGTTACGGGGGATTGCCAGAAAAGGAAAGAGCGCAAAGGAAAGAGCGCAAAGGGAAGCGGCCAAACTATATGTTGTTGATGCGCGTGGTGCAGGGTCACAATGAAGGACTCTGCACCCGCCCCGTTCCGGGTCCGCGACCCAGCGCTCCGGCGCGCGACGAAACTGATCGGCAATGGCTAGATACATACCGATCAGCTATTCAAACTTGTTATCCTGATCGAATGGATGCTCGTTAATTTAGCGGCGCTTTGCCTTTATGTCGGCCATCGCCGTTTCCATTTCGCGGCCCAGTTTTTCAAACTCGGGCATCATGCTGGCGAAGGCCTTGGTAAAGCCGCTCATCATTTTCATTGCGGTGCGGCTTTCTTTGCCGATCATCGCGGGGATATCTTCGGCGTTGCGTCCCGCCAAATCGGCGAGTGTCGCGTTGTCACGCATGCGTTTGCGGACAGTGCCGGGGCGTGCTTTTTCGATTGCGGAGGCGAATTTGCCAACGGGCAGGCGCATCATTGTCTCGCCCATTTTTTCGGCCATATACGCAACGCCATCTTGCAAATCGGGATCGGCCAGCCTGTCGCCCATTGCCAACATATCGGCTTCTGCATCGCGCTTTGGTTGCGGCGTATTTGAGGTCGCAACGTCTCCTGCAACGTCACTTGTGTTTGGCGCTGGCTCTGCTGTCTCGGCGGCATCGGTATAGTCGGCACCAGATTCTGCAACTTCGCCGGTTCCGGCAAGATACACGATATCGGCGTTGGCCATCGCCGGCGTGGCCGCAAAAGCAGCCGCAGCAATGGCAACAAGGGAAAGCCGGGCATACAATATAGTGGGTCGCATTTGCATTTACCTATTCGTCTTAATCCAGCCACAGCAGGCCAGAAGCGCCGACAAGTCTTTGCCGGTGACGGGGTATTAGCAATGCCAAGCTGAGGCGAAGCTGAACAACACGCTCAGCTTGCCGCAAGCTTGGTAAACAGTTGTAACGGCGTATTACTCCGCCGCAACCGCGGTTTCGGTATCGGACAACGGAACGGACAGCCGCGTCAGCATTTCTTTGGGGCAGATTTGCCAAAACTCAGCCCGCCGCAAATCCCAATCGTCGATGATCGATTTTGACCATGCGCTGTCGGTGGCGGCGGCGTGCGCTTCGATTAGCGATTTGAGCTCGCCTTCCCAATGCGCGCTGTCCAGACGTTGCCACACGATGCTGTCGGGGTTGGCGTTGATTTCAAAGCTGTTGTCGCTGTCCATGACGAACGCCATGCCGCCGGTCATGCCTGCGCCAAAATTGCCGCCGGTTTTGCCAAGGATAACCGCCATCCCGCCGGTCATATATTCCAGCGCATTTGCGCCGCAGCCCTCAACCACGACATGCGCGCCGGAGTTGCGCACTGCAAAGCGTTCGCCCGCTTGGCCCGCTGCCAATAAACGCCCTGACGTCGCGCCGTAGAGTACGGTGTTGCCGATGATGCTGTTATTCTGGCTTTGCAAAGGTGAGCTAACTGTGGGCCGGACGATGATCGTGCCGCCAGACAATCCCTTGCCGACATAATCATTGGCATCGCCGAACACCTCAAGCGTGATCCCCTGACACAGGAACGCGCCCAAAGATTGCCCCGCGCTGCCGCGCAGCCGGACATGGACATGGCCATCACTCAGACCCTTCATCCCATAAAGCCGCGTGATTTCCGACGACAGCCTTGTACCGACTGCGCGGTGGGTGTTGCGCACATTATAGGTCAGCTGCATTTTTTCGCGACGTTCAAATACCGGCGCGGCATCCCGCAGCATTTGCGCGTCGAGACTGTCGGGCACTTCGTTGCGATTGCCCGCAATGTTGAACCGGCGGGCTGCATCCGGCGCATCGACTTTGGCGAGGATGGGATTGAGATCAAGATCGTCGAGATGCTCTGCGCCCCGGCTAACCTGACGCAGCAATTCGGTGCGGCCAATAACTTCGTCGAGTGAGCGGTAGCCAAGCTTGGCCAGAATCTCGCGCACTTCTTCGGCGATGAAGGTCATCAGGTTGATGACTTTTTCCGGCGTGCCGCCAAACTTTTTACGCAGTGCCTCATCCTGTACGCATACGCCAACGGGGCAGGTGTTGCTGTGGCATTGGCGGACCATGATACATCCCATGGCGACCAGACTGAGCGTGCCGATGCCAAATTCTTCCGCGCCCAATATCGCCGCAATCACGATGTCGCGCCCGGTTTTCAGACCGCCATCGGTGCGCAGTTTGACGCGGTGGCGCAGGCCGTTGAGGGTGAGCACTTGGTTCGCCTCGCTCAGCCCCATTTCCCACGGCGTACCGGCATATTTGATGCTGGTTTGCGGCGAAGCGCCGGTACCGCCGACATTGCCGGAGATCAGGATGACGTCGGCGTGGGCTTTGGCAACGCCCGCCGCAATCGTGCCGATGCCCGCCGCACTGACCAATTTAACACAAACCCGGGCGCGCGGATTGATCTGTTTCAGGTCATAAATAAGCTGCGCCAAATCCTCGATTGAGTAAATGTCATGGTGCGGCGGCGGTGAAATCAGGGTCACACCGGGCGTTGAATGGCGCAGCTTAGCGATCATCTCGGTGACTTTGAAGCCGGGCAATTGTCCGCCTTCACCGGGCTTTGCGCCCTGTGCCACTTTAATCTCGATCTCTTCGCACGCGCCCAAATATTCAGCAGTGACGCCAAAGCGGCCCGACGCGATTTGTTTGATGACGCTGTTGGCGTTGTCGCCATTGGCATACGGCTTGAACCGTTTGCTGTCCTCGCCGCCTTCGCCCGAAACGGCCTTTGCACCGATCCGGTTCATGGCGATGGCGAGCGTCTCATGTGCTTCGGGAGACAGCGCGCCCAGCGACATTCCCGGCGTCACGAACCGCTTGCGGATTTCGGTGATCGCCTCCACCTCGTCGACTTGCACCGGATCGGCGGCGAAGTTAAACTCGAGCAAATCGCGCAAATAAATCGGCGGCAATTCACGCACCCCGGCAACAAACTGCGCGTATGTTGAATAGCTGTCATTGGCGACGGCGGATTGCAGCAAGTGCATCAGGCCAGCCGAATACGCATGCTCCTCGCCGTCTTTGCGCTGTTTGTAAAACCCGCCAACGGGCAACCTGACAATGGCGCTTTCATAGGCATCGGCATGGCGGTCGCGGGCATTCAAATAGAGTGACGCATATCCTTCGCCCGAGATTTTGTTCGGCATGCCGGGGAAAAAATCATTCACCAGCGCGCGCGACAGGCCCACCGCTTCAAAATTATAGCCGCCGCGATAGCTGGAGATTACCGCGATGCCCATTTTCGACATGATCTTGAGCAAGCCTTCGTTGATTGCCGTGCGGTAATTTTCGATTGCTTGCGCCAGTGATAGCTCGCCCAGCAATCCGCGTGCGTGCCGGTCGGCGATGGTGGCCTCGGCGACATAGGCATTGACCGTGGTTGCGCCGACACCGATCAACACCGCAAAATAATGCGTGTCGAGACATTCGGCGGCGCGCACGTTGATCGATGAATAGCTGCGCAATCCGCTGCGGATCAAATGTGTGTGGACGGCGGCGGCGGCCAATATCATCGCAATCGCGACGCGCTGCGGCCCGGTATTTTCGTCGGTTAGGAACAGCTCGCTTTTGCCTGAACGGACGGCGGCGACGGCTTCTTCACGGATGCGTTTGATGGCAGCGCGCAGGCCCTCTTGGCCGCTGGCGATTTCATAAGTGCAGTCAATCGTTGCCGCGAGTTTGCCGAATGCACCCTCCAGCTTGTGATAATCCGCATTGTTCATTGCGGGACTGTCAAGCACCAGCACGTCGCCGTTCTGGCTGTTTTCTTCCAAGATATTGGCAAGGTTCGAAAACCGCGTTTTTAGGCTCATGACATGGCGTTCACGCAACGCATCAATCGGCGGATTGGTGACCTGGCTGAAGTTTTGGCGGAAAAACTGGCTGATCAGGCGTGGCTTGTCGCTGATCACGGCCAGCGGCGTATCGTCGCCCATTGATCCGATGGCTTCTTTGCCATCCTCGATCATCGGGGCAAGGATCATCTCGATATCTTCCAGCGTCATACCCGCCGCAATCTGCCGCTTGGTCAATTCAGCGCGCGACCAAGTCGGCCGTGCTTCGGGACCGGCAGGCAAGTCATCTATCGTACGAAATCCGCCAACCAACGCCGCATAATCATGCTCCGCCGCGATCCGGTCTTTCAATTCATTGTCGCGGTACAGCGCGCCTTCGTCCAAATTGACGGCGATCATTTGGCCCGGGCCAAGGCGGCCCTTTTCGATGATCGTCGATTCAGGAACCACGACCATGCCGGTTTCCGAACCGATGATCAGCAGATTGTCGTTGGTCAGGCTGTAACGCAGAGGCCGCAGCGCGTTGCGGTCAACGCCTGCCACCGCCCAATGGCCATCAGTCATGGCAAGCGCGGCGGGGCCATCCCACGGTTCCATGACGCTCGCCATGTAGGTATACATAGCAGTGTGTGCAGCCGGCATATTCGGATGGGATTGCCATGCCTCTGGGATCAGCATCAGCTTCGCCGTTGGTGCCTCCTTGCCAGACCGGATCAGCGTTTCAAACACCGCGTCCAGCGCGGCGGTATCAGATGATCCAGCGGGAATAACCGGCTTTATGTCGTCGGAATGTTGCCCAAAGGCAATACTCGCCATCTTGATCTCGTGGCTTTTCATCCAGTTTTGGTTGCCGCGGATCGTGTTGATCTCGCCGTTATGGGCTAGCGCCCTAAACGGCTGCGCCAACCACCATTGCGGAAATGTGTTGGTGGAATAGCGCTGGTGGAAAATTGCAACGCGGCTGGTAAAGCGTTCGTCCTGCAAATCGGGATAGAATATCGACAGACTCTCGGCCAGGAACAGGCCCTTGTAGACAATCGACTGACACGACAGCGAACAGATATAGAAATCGCGAATTTGTGCGGCGATGATCTTTTTTTCGATCCGGCGGCGGACGAGGTAGAGGTTCTTCTCAAACTCGGTGGCGTCGACATCATCGGGCATTGGACCTGCGATCATGATCTGTTCAATCTCGGGCCGGGTTGCCTGGCCTTTATCGCCGATTACCGACACGTCCACGGGAACCTGCCGCCAGCCATAGATGGTATAGCCCGCGTCTATGATCTCCGCCTCGACAATAGTGCGGCAATTTTCCTGTGCGCCCAAATCGGTGCGCGGCAAAAACACCATGCCGACGGCCAAGCGGTTGGGCAACGGGCGGTGGCCGCTATGCGCAATCGCATCGTCAAAAAAGCGTTCGGGCAAGTCGATATGCAGCCCCGCGCCGTCACCGGTTTTGCCATCGGCGTCAACCGCGCCCCGGTGCCACACAGCCTTCAACGCATCAATCGCACTCGCCACCACGCGGCGCGAAGCTTTACCATCGGTTGCCGCGATCAAGCCAACACCGCACGCATCACCCTCCATTTCAGGATGGTACATGCCTTCACGGGCAAGGCGTTCATGTTCGGGCGTGGGGAAGTTGTGGGTCATGATGGTTTCGCTTTGTTAGGGAGTTTCAGTCGCTGCGGCTTGGGCAGCTTTTTCTGCCGCTGTGGCTTCAACCGTTGGGTCTTCGGCTGATGTGTCGACCACAGGTGCAGGCTTCCAACCTTCGGCTCTATATTTTTCGCGTGACTTTCCGACGGCATTTTCAAACGCTTCGGACCACGCGCTATTTGCGGCGCTGGATAAGGCCTCGGCTTTGTCACGTTTTTTGAATGCGGCGTCAGTTTTGGCGCGGTCTGCCTTTGCCCAATTGGCTTGGTCATGCCAAGGCTCCTCGCCGGTTTCATCGGCATTGGGACTGGCCTCTGCTGCGTCTGCGGCGGCAACATCGCCAGCTGCGGATGCAGCTTCGCCTGCTGCCATTATGACACGTTGTTCTTCCAGCGCGGCAACCTCGACATTCAAAAGCTTGGCCAAACTCGCTATTTCCTCATTGTTCAAGTCGGATAGCGCGCGTTCCTTGGGCAATTTTTTCATCTCTGTTTCGATGGTCGGCGCTTTGGTTTTCAGCTTTTCCATCAGATCAGGCATCGCCTTAAACATCGCGCGCATTATTTCGGGATCGGCCTGCAACGGATAGGATTCTGCGGCGTATAAAGCGCCCGTTGGCGTTGCAAAAAAGCCATTGATCTGGCGCAACTGCGCGGCGGAAAACTTGCGGGCATAAGCGCGCGAAATGCCGGTGCGCATCGGCGGCTCAATCAAATCCATCGTCTCATTCAGCATCGGAGTGATCGCGTCTATCGTCTGCTTGCCGCGATCCTTGCGCGCCGGATCCAGCAATGCCGTGATCTTTTTGCGCTTCTCCTCGCCCAGATTTTCAATTTCACCGTCGTAAATCCCGGTTTTCATCATGATTTCGGCCGATGACATTTCCGGCAAAGCATTCATAATCGGCGTCATGATGTTCTCGAACATCCGGCTCATCATGCTTTTGAGCGAACCTTTTGGCAGCAATTTGTCTGCGGTTGTTTCGGCAAGCTGCAATTGCGCTGGATTGATCGGCGTATTGTTCGCATCGGTATCAAACATTTTGGTGATCATGGCGAGGATTGCGTCTTCTTCCTTCACAGGAGCAACGCTTTCCGCCGTTATCTCGCCCGCAGTAGCGCCATCTTCGGCCTGCGCATAAACAGCGGCAGGCGCGGACAAGGCCAGAATTGCGGCGATGCCAGTTTTGAATGTTCGTTTGCCCAGCATGTTTATTTCCTATCGAATGAAGTACAGCTCTTGATGAACCAAATTGCTAACATCGCGGCGTTTGCCTATGCTTTCAGTCCAACTGTTGTTATGGCCGCGCCGCTACATATTCTTGTACGCTCGTTATGACGGCGGTTTGCACATCTGCGGCCACAACATTCATATTAGTGGATAAATTGCTTGTTAATATTGTGATCAAGTCATTATTATTCAACAAGAACTTTCGCCCTGCAGGGGTGCCTACAAACTTAGAAGTGGCGGTTATGCTTTCCTTTGACATGGATTTCACAGCTGCTTTAGCAAGAGCGCCTTTCAGCTGCGCATTATCGAGCGAAAACTGACCGTCGCCTTCACGAGCGCGCTTTAACAAATCGTCGTTCATTGCATCATGATCGACATTTTTGAGCATTTGTTGTTGCATAGTTTGCGACGCATTTGTTGCATAAAATTCGTTGATCTTGGCAATCTCGCTTGCGGTAAATCTCGCATCCATAAAAGCTATAATCTTGAGCTGTATGGTCGGAACGGTCTCTCGCAATGAGCGTTCTACTATCGACCTACCAGATTTCATAGCATTCTCAGTTATGCCAGGATACTTCTCCTCTAACGCAACGCTGGCTGCATCGGCTTTACTGGCCCTGATAAATTGTGCATCGTAATTCAGTAACGCTGAATCGATTGACAGTTGCGCTGGCATATAAAATTCAGCGAATGACTTCAAAAGCTCAGCTTTATCTATCGCTTCTGCGGCAGATTGGCCTTTCTTCGCTGTCGCTGTTTGTGCGCCTGCGTTCAAAGACGTCAGATTTATTGCCGCAAATGCCAGATACGCGGCGCCCAAGATTAATGTGTTTTTCATGCCGCCACCTTTTCTTTGCTTGCCTTAGCTTTCATCCATGTATGCATGTGTTCGGTGACATCGCGGCCATCCTTGATTGCCCATACGACAAGGCTGGCGCCGCGCACGATATCGCCGACTGCGAACACGCCGTCCAAATTGGTCATCATCGTTTTATGGTCGATGCGGACAGTGCCCCAGCGCGTGACGCCCAGTTCTTCGGCCCCGAACAGCTTCGGCAAATCCTCGGCTTCAAATCCCAGCGCGGTTATCACCAAGTCGGCATCTAACGAGAAATCGCCTTGCGGGTTGGCTTCGGGTGCGCGGCGTCCCGACGCGTCGGGCGCGCCAAGCCGCATTTTGGTGGCGCGCACTGTTGTGACTTGCCCGCCGCCATCAAAGGATTTGGGACCGGATAGCCAGACAAATTCCACGCCTTCTTCTTCGGCGTTGGCAACCTCGCGCTGTGATCCCGGCATATTCTCGCGG
>JAYUPJ010000192.1:0-2603 GCA_043760195.1 Sphingomonadales bacterium
ACAGTTTGGCATCGGTTCGACATTCAAGCTTTATATCCTTGCCGAACTGGCATCGCAGATTGAGGCGAAGGAACGCAATTGGAGCGACGCCGTGCCGCTTGCGCACCGCTCCTTCTCTTCGGCTGCGACCGATAAATGGCCCAAAAATACGCCGGTAACGCTGGCCACTTTGGCGTTGCAGATGATATCGGTTAGCGACAATAGCGCGACCGACACGCTGCTGCATTTGCTGGGCCGTACCGCAGTTGAGCGCAAGCTGGCGCAAATCGGCCACCGCGCGCCCGATAAAACGCTGCCGTTCTTGTCCACGGTGGAGGCGTTTGCTCTGAAAAGTCCGGCCAATGCCGAACTGCGCACGCGGTATCTGGCGGCGAGCGAAGCGCAGCAGCGCAAAATCATAGCCAGCGAACAAGCCCGGCTGGGCTTCGACCAGATCGACAACCAGACATTCGCCGGCGGCCCCGCGCATATCGATACGCTGGAATGGTTCGCCGCACCCTATGACTTGGCCGAACTGCTGAACCATATCCGCCGCACACGCAATGACCGGATGCTGGAAATCATCGCCGTCAACCCCGGGCTACCCGCCGCCACCGCCGCAAAATGGGGCTATACCGGATATAAAGGCGGCAGCGAACCCGGCGTCATTTCCATGAGTTATCTGCTACATTCCAAATCAGGGCAATGGTACGCGGTGACGGGCAGCTGGAATGACCCGGCCAAGACGCTGGATGAAGGCAAGTTTACCGCAATGATGACGCGGTTGGTTCAGGCGGTTGAGCAATAACGCTCTATTTTCGCGTCATGCTTGCGTAGGATCTGTTTAGAAAACTTGGCAGACTAAGCTCGTTTGCGAACATTTCCTTGTCGAATTCCGCCGTTGGCTTGGCAGCAATTATCTCATCCAAGCTTTTCCCTTGCGCTATCATTGCTTGCATCCGGCCCTTGATTACCGAGAGAACTTCAATGTAGCGCCCCAATTTGGCGCGGTCAGCGACAGCGCCATGTCCCGGGATCACCAACGTCTTTTCATCAGCAACATCGTAAACGGCCTGGCAAAATGCTATGATTCCTTCCAAGCTGCCGCCATTGTCCGCGTCGATAAAGGGATAGCCTGTGTTGTTGAACACATCGCCCAAATGCACGGCGTTGCGGCCGCGAAAAAACACAGCCGTATCGCCGCTGGTATGTGCGGCGCCAAAATGCATTAGGTCGATACGCTCATCATTGATGTGAAATTGCATTGTCTTATCGAACGTAATGTCGGGCAGTGCGGCTTGCGGATACGCCTTTTGCAGATACGCAAGCGGTCCGAAATTTATGATGTTATCAACAGTCATTTTCGCGCGCGAATTGGATTGGGCAACAATCCATGTTCCTTCGGTGCCCAGCGTTAAGTTGCCTTGTGCATGATCAAAATGCCAATGAGTGTTGGCCGCAAAATCGACCTTATTGCTACCAATTTCTGTCAACGCCGCTTTGATTTTAGGCATCATTTCGGGAAACTGATCATCGACAATAAACGTTCCGTCTTTGCCAATGGATACAGCGATATTACCGCCGACGCCAAACAGTAAGTAGAACCCGTCCGCCAGCTTTTGCGTTTTGACAGTTACCTTTTCCATGTCCCAGCCAAAAGTTTTAGAAAGCTGATCAAAATCAAGAACTGGGCCGTGCTCTGCGGTTGTTTTGGACATGTCGGTGTTGTCATGCGCCAATACAGGCGAACCCACGAAGATGGCGAAAAGCATCCCCGCAGCATAAATCGATCTTTTCATTTCAATCTCCCAACGCACTTTTTAAAACTGTGACATCGAAGCGAGCGAGACGCAAGGCCGGTTCCGTTAAACGGTCAACGCCTCCACCAGCGCCTTCACCTTTTTCTGCCGCCATTGCGGCAATGGCGCAACCAGCCAATAGGCGAGTTCGCTGTCTTTTGCGTTGTCAGTTACCCGGACCCGCCCCGCCGCGATGTCCGCCTCGGCCAGCAGCATCGGTACGCTCGCCCGGCCCAACCCGATTGCGGCGGCATCAATCGCTAGGCCTGCATCGCCGAGGCGCAGTGCCGGTTCGTTTTCGTCGGCCGGGCAGCGTGGCCAGCTGATTGAAAGACTGCTTCCACCATTCGGCGCTGCAACCGTAACGAACGCTCCCGCCGCCAACCGCACGCCTTCATGTTCGCCGGGGCCGCTGGCAAAGCGGATGGCGATGTCCAGATTGGCTTCGGTAAAATCAACCTCTTCATCCGCGGACAGCAGATTAAACCGGATATCGGGATTGGCCTTGCTATAGTCGGCAAGCTTTGCCGCCAGCCATTTTGCGGTAAAGTCACGCGGCGCGGCTATGGTGAGTGAATTGGACGATTGCCCCGCTTGCATCGCACGAACGGCTTCTTCAAATTGCAAAAAGCCGCTGCGCAATGCGTCCAATCCGGCCTCGCATTCGCCGGTTAATTCCAAGCCCTTGGGCGTGCGGCGGAACAGGACTACGCCCAGCATATCCTCCAGCGCGCGTATTTGTTGGCCGACAGCGGCAGGGGTCACGGCCAGCTCGTCGGCTGCCTTGGTAAAACTCAAATGCCTTGCCGCCGCGTCCAGAACACG
>JAYUPJ010000193.1:0-2602 GCA_043760195.1 Sphingomonadales bacterium
CAATATTTGCGCCTGCAAAACCGCCAACAACGTTCAGCCGGTCCGATATTACGGCCAATTCGGATTGCTTCGCCGCCGCTTGATGGGCATTGGCGGCGATCCCGACACTAAGGCGCGCTTCGTCGGTTAGCAAATAGACCTCACCTGCCTTCAACCCCGACGCCAATGCCGCCGCATCAATCTGCGCCCGCGTGCCGCGCTTGTGGCTAAACGACGGCATGGGTTAAAATGTTCCGCAATCAACATCACCGACCGCAAGGGTGACAAACGCGTTGCCCGCATCCTTGGTCCACGCCAGCGATGCATTCATTCGAACAACCCCATTGGTTCCATCTGTACCCCATAGATAACCAGATGTACCGCCAGATACAATCGCGGTTTTTTCGTCCAGATCGCTGGCGGGAATGTTCATCGCAGTACGCAATGCGTTGACCGTCAACTTCATCTCTTTTTGTCCCACTGCGGACGCATCATGGATAATCAGCAAATCCGCCGCACCATCGACCGCGCCGATGGCGGTCAAATCATCGATAGCGGGCACAACGGCCATGCGCGTTGCCGCGCCTGTCGCCACGTGCAACGATCCGCGATCGGTGGTAAAATGCTGCTCGCCTGCCAACATGCCAGCTGTCGGTAGATTGGCTTTGAGGCCACGTTTAATCTGTAATCTTGGCATAAAATGTCCTTTAGTTAAATGTGCCGCCGTCGATGACAGCATTGTCCAAATCGAATGCAGGGCCTGGTGGTCCCACCGGTCCGATGATTGTCGGTATTTGTTGTCCAGAATTGGACGCTAATTGTAACGCCGCCAGTGCCGAATTCATCCGGTCTTCTCCGCGCCAAACCAGTTGCAGCGGCGCAGGCGGCAACCGCCAGCTGAGCAGCAATGTCATGCCGACACCGATGGCTTGATCCGTATCGATACGGTTTCGCTGATCACCACCGTTCCGCCAATTTCGATCCTGGCATCGGCAAGGTAACTGCCCGGTGATAATGTTGCACACGTTGCAGCAGGTATGACCAAAGTCCAGCCTGCCGCAATTTCTGCGGAAGCCGCGCGCGGAAAAATGTCGAAGGCGGCGGCAACGGGTTCGGTTCCAGCTATGCTGGTCCGCCCGGGGGCCACCGCCTTCATCGCCGCGCTGATCGCACCAACGGTCAGGGGATCGCCCGACAGCGCGTCCAGCGCGAGCGAAATCGTTTCGCCGCGTTGAAATGTATATGGAGTCATGTTTTCGTCCTTCCCCCCTCCCCTTCAGGGGAGGGGCTTTAAAACTTAGCTCGCTGCGAACTTCATCAGCTTGATCGCTTCCGAATTGGAAACCGCCCCGCCAACGCGCTTGCTGGCATAGAAATGCACATAGGGTTTGTTGGTGAACGGGTCGCGGATAATGCTGGTTTCAGCGCGTTCGGCGACCAGATATCCGGCCTTGAAATTTCCGAATGCAATCGACAGGCTGCTTGCCGCAATATCGGGCATATCTTCGGCCTCGACCACCGGATAGCCGAGCAACGTATCAGGCTGACCCAAGCCAAGTCCCGCCTGCCAGATGAACGCACCATCGGCGGTTTTGAATTTGCGGATGGTGGCCAGCGTCGACGCATTCATAACCCAAACCGCGCCCTGACGATATGGTGCGCGCAGCGCATGAACCAGGTCAATCAGCTTGTTTTCCGGACCAGAAGCCGCGAATGCACCCGCCGCGCCCGATGCCAGATATTGCAATGTGCCAAATGGCCGCACGGTATCTGCGGTGCTGGCGGTCGGCGCGGTCAGGAAGCCCTTGGGCTTATCAACGCCATTGCCGCTGACAAAGGCGCTGCCCTCGGCCTTGGCAAATTCAGTCGCGATTTCATTCGCCAACCAGCTTTCAACATCGAACGCCGCATCATCCAGCATGGTTTGCGTCGCCGCCGGATTGGCATAAAGATCGCCAAAGCTGGGGACGATTTCGTTGAATTTCGGCGCCGATGTTTCCGGGCGCGCCGCAACTTCGGCGGCCCAGCCCGATGCAACGCCGTTTTGCGTCACCAGCTTGCGGTAACCCGACGACCCCACGCGCACCACATTGGCGATGGCGCGGATCGGCGAGATCGCCTTTAACGTCGCGTCGATATTGGCGTCGATTTCCTGCGGAATGGCAAAGCCGCCATCTGCCGCCACCGCGCCGCTCAGGCCTTTCAATTCAACCTCTGTCCCGCGCCGCAAATAGCCATCAACAAACGCGCTGCGGGCGCTGCCGCTATTGCTGGCACCGGCCAATGCGGGCCGTGTAATGGCGATGGATGTGACCGGCATTTTGTCAAACGCCGCGTTTAGGCTGTCGGCTTTTACTTCGTAATTCATTGCATTCTCCATAAAAAAAAGCGCCCCGGAATCGGAGCGCTTGGGTGGTGATATTGTTGTGTGGGTATGAAATTTCGTAACACCTCACCGTTCGTCCGGAGCCTGTCGTAGGACGTTGCCGCGTGCGCGCTGCGCGGCGCGGTGAGTTTCGCGAACTGACCGATCTGGACCTGATCGAGGTGAGTATCGTCAGCCACCCGATGCAACCGCTGGCGCGGGTGCTGGCGGTGGAGGGGAACGAAGCGTAAAGAAATT
>JAYUPJ010000194.1:0-5660 GCA_043760195.1 Sphingomonadales bacterium
TTCCGGACACGCGGCGCTTCTGCGGCGCTTAGCTCCACTGTGGGCGGCTGGGAAACCGGCGTCGCGGTTGGCTATGACCGCCGTACTTACCTGACATCTGCACTGGGCGCGCGCGCCGATTTGGCAGGTCTGGTAGATCAAAATTATTTTGCCGCAATCTATTTGGGCAAAGACATTGATGGCCGGTCACGATTTGATACCAATGCCTATGCCAGCTATTTCGACCCCGGCTTTACCGGAGCGAATGACGTATTGGGCATCGGCATCAACGCGGCCTATTACCGGCAAATTATCAGAGGTCTGTCGGCAACCGCAGCGGTCGGATTGGATAGCACAAGGCAACAGGATTTTGACACCGAACTTACCGGTTCGGCGTTGCTGGGCCTTCGCTACAGCTTTTAATCCCACAAGTCGGTATTCGGATCGGAGAATAAGTAATGTATGATCAATTTTACGGACTGACGGGGCGGCCATTTCAGCTAACGCCCGATCCGCAATATTATTTTGAAAGCGGAACGCACCGCAAGGCATTGTCTTATCTGGGCTATGGTTTGGCGCAAGGCGAGGGCTTCATTGTTATCACCGGCGATGTCGGTGCCGGTAAATCGACCTTGGTTGGCCATTTGATGCAGACCATCGACAAATCTCGTTTGACCGCGACCAACATTGTTACCAGCCAATTGGACGGTAATGACATGGTGCAAATGGCGGCAGAGAGTTTCGGCATCCACACCCATGGTCAGGATAAAGCGGCAACGTTGAAAGCAATCGAAAACTATCTGCATACCGAAGCGCGCGCGGGACGCCGGTGTTTGCTGATCGTTGATGAAGCACAAAATCTGTCGATCGATGCGATTGAAGAATTGCGGATGCTGTCCAATTTCCAATTGGGATCGCAGGCGCTCTTGCAGATATTCTTGCTCGGTCAACCCGAGTTTCGCGACTTGGTGCAAAGTTCGCAGGAGCTGGAACAATTGCGCCAACGCATTATTGCCACCCATCATCTGCAACCGATGGAAGGAGATGAGGTGGAGCCTTATATCGTCCACCGCCTGTCACGGGCAGGTTGGACCGGTAATCCGCAATTTACATCGGAAGCCATTGCCACATTATATGCCCACACAGACGGCGTCCCGCGCAAACTCAACACTCTGCTGAGCCGCGTTTTGTTGATGGGGGCAGTGGAACAACTGAACATTATTGATGGCGAACTGATTACCGCAGTCATCGCCGATATGGCAGGCCAGCCGTTTGAGTATGAAGCGCCAATGTCCACACGCGGCGAGGTTGCGCTTGAACTGGTTGAGGAAACACAGGCGACGGTTCAAGATGTCGAGCCCGAAGAGGTCCGGCCGTTTGCGTATTTTGAGCCTGCAGTTGAAATGGCAGATGGCAATTCAGCAACCATTGATTTCGCATCACGGGCAAACGGAAATGGTGCGTTACATCATTATGATGCTGGCGTGATGGCGGAAGAAGCGCCAGAACCACAATCGGGTGACGAATTGCTCTCTGGCCGGATTGATGCACTGGAATTGCGCATCGCCGAACAGGATCAGGCGTTGCGCCGCGTTTTGTCGATGATGATTGACTGGATGGACAAGGAATCTGCACCACCGGCATATACGCAGACAAACAACCGGGTGGCTTGGAACTAATTCAACCCGCAGTTGTGCTTAGATAGAAGGGCTTACTTATCGTGCGCAACGCGCTGTCGGTTGATATAGAAGACTGGTTTCAGGTCGGTGCGTTTGAAAATGTGATTTCGCGCGGCGATTGGGATACGCTCGAATGCCGGGTCGAACGAAACAGCGACGCGGTGCTGGCGTTGTTCGATCAAGCAGGCGTAAAGGGCACATTCTTTTGTCTGGGCTGGGTGGCCGAACGCTATCCGGCGTTGATGCGCCGTATCGTCGATGCGGGCCACGAAATTGCCAGCCACGGATATGCTCATGAACGTGTATTCAACTTTACACCGCAAGAATTCGCAGCAGACATTGATCGTGCGCGCAAGATTATTGAGGACGCTTCGGGAACCGGCGTCACCGGATACCGTGCGCCCAGTTTTTCGATCGATCAGCGCACGCCGTGGGCCCACGAGATCTTGGCAGAAAATGGCTATCATTATTCGTCCAGCGTCGCGCCGATCAAGCACGATCATTATGGCTGGGCAGATGCACCGAGATTTGCTTTCCGCCCCGTCGCCGGTTCCGACTTTCTGGAAATCCCGGTTACCACTGCAACGATAGGATCAAAGCGGCTGGCGGCAGGTGGCGGCGGATTTTTCCGGTTGTTGCCGTATCAATTTTCGCGCTGGGCAATCCGGCAAGTGAACACCCGCGATCACCGGCCGGCAATCATCTATTTTCATCCGTGGGAAATTGATCCAGGTCAACCGCGTGTCGAAAATGCCCCGATGAAATCGAAATTCCGTCACTATACCAAATTGGATGCCATGGCCGGAAAGCTGGCGCGGTTGGCGCGTGAATTTGAATGGGAACGGCTGGATGCTGTCGTCCAAAAAGAACAGGCTCGTTTTGCATGAACGCCCCCATTATCCGCACAAGAATTGCCGTTCGTTCGGCAGATTTGCACGATGTGAATGAATGCGCCCGCATTGATGCGTGGGTCATGGCGCACCCAAACGGATCGCCGTTCCACCGCCCAAAATGGTTGAAGGCAATCGAAGCCGGAACCGGACAAAGCGCGCTTTGCCTTGTCGCCGAAAGTAACGGCGGTGAAATCGCCGGGCTATTGCCGATGCACATCATGCACTCGCCGTTGTTTGGGCGCGCGCTGGTTTCATCGGGTTTTGCCGTCGGCGGCGGGATATTATCTGACAGCGCGACTGCGACCAGGCGGCTGGCAAGCGCCGCATGGAATTTTGCAGAACGTTGGAGCTGCCCGACGGTTGAACTGCGCGGCGGCGCTTTGCCCGGCGGCGATTGGACGGAAAAGCGCGATGCCCACGCCAATTTCGCCCGTGCGCTAATGCTGGACGAAGAACAAGAGTTGCGCGCCATCCCCAGAAAGCAGCGTGCCGAAGTCCGCAAGGGACGCGAAATGGGCATGACCGTGCAAACAGGCACGGCAATGCAGGACCGGGCTTGGCACTATGATATTTACGCCGAAAGTGTCCGCAATTTGGGGACGCCAGTATTCCCCCGCTCCCTGATGACAAGCGTGCTGGATGCTTTTGGCGATGAAGCAGATATATTGACGGTGCTGCATGAAGGCCGCCCCGTCGCAAGCGTGCTCAGCCTGTATCATGGCGGCACCGTTATGCCGTATTGGGGCGGGGGCGTTTCGGATGCGCGCAAGTTGCGGGCCAATGATCTGATGTATTTTGCATTGATGAACCATGCCCGCGCACGCGGCCGCACCCATTTCGATTTTGGCCGTTCGAAAACCGGTTCCGGCGCGTTTCATTTCAAGAAGAACTGGGGTTTTGAACCCGAGCCGATGGCGTATGCCACGCGCACCGCAGACGGAATGCCGCCGCGCGATGTGAACCCGAACAGCCCGAAATATAAGGCGCAGATCGCTATTTGGCAAAAATTGCCGCTGAATATTGCCAACAGAATTGGTCCGTGGATCGCCAAAGGGCTCGGATAATGCGGGAGATTTTATTTCTCGCACACCGGATACCGTGGCCAGCAGACCGGGGGGACAAGATCCGCTCGCACCATATATTGCGACATTTGGCGGCGATGTCACCTGTCCATGTTGCCGCCTTTGCGGATGATGATCGTGACATGGGTTTTGTCGCCGAGATGGAACCGAATTTTGCCTCGGTGCATGCCGAGTTGCGCACTAAACCGCAAATGCGCGCCGGGTTGGAGGCGTTGGTAGCGCGGCTGCCAGTGTCGGTCAGCAGCTTTGCCTCAGGCCGCATGGCCGGTCACGTCGATGCGCTGTTGGCATCGGGAAAAATCAGTCACGTTTTTTGTTTTTCGGGACAGATGGCACAATATATTCCGGGAAGTTTCGGCGGCCGTTTCATCATGGACTTTGTCGATGTCGATAGCGCCAAGTTTGAAAGCTATGCTGCCCAAGGCAATCCGCTGATGCGCTGGGTCAATGCCCGCGAAGGACGGATGCTATCGGCGTTCGAGCATGATGTTGCAGCGCGCGCCGATATCAGCCTGTTCGTTAGCGAAGCGGAAGCCGCATTGTTTAGGCAGCGTTCTGGACTGTCCAGCCACCAAGTCGCCGCGCTGGGTAACGGCATTGATGTTGTAAACTATGATCCTGACGCAGCGATCCCCGGCTTGGCAATGAACGTTGGCGGGCCTTTGATCGTGTTTACCGGGCAGATGGATTACCGCCCGAATATCGAGGCGGTTACCGACTTTGCACTCAACGCAATGCCGGAAATTAGCAAGGCTCATCCCAGTGCCATTTTTGCAATCGTTGGCCGTAACCCGGCTGCTGCGGTTTCGGCGCTTGGCAACAATCCAGCGGTTGTCGTTACCGGCGCGGTGGATGACGTGCGCAGCTGGCTGAAGGCGGCTGATGTGGTGGTTGCGCCGCTGCGGATTGCACGCGGCATTCAAAACAAGGTGCTCGAAGCGATGGCGATGGCAAAGCCCGTCGTCGTATCACCCGCCGCCGCCGAAGGCATTGACGCACAGGACGGCAAGCATTTTCGCATCGCCGCCGATGTATTTGCCGAGGCGCGGATGGTCTGCGAATTGCTGTCCGATGTCACCGCAGCCAAAAACCTTGGCAAGTATGCGCGGCAACATGTGGCTGCCAATTATGCATGGGAAAGCCAGCTCGCTGCTTTGCAAGAAATGATGGAACCGCGCGCCGAATTGGCGGCGTCGGCGTCGTTGGTGTCGGCGCAATGAACGTGGCTTCTGCCGAATTAGGTTCGGGCACAGGTCCGCGCGAAGGCTGGCTTGACGGCGCTTGGAAAAGTCCATTGATATTGCTGGCTGCGGCATGGGCGGGGCTGTTGCTGCTGCTGCGCCAAGATGCTGCCGATATGGCCATGATCTGGTGGAACAGCTCTACCTTCAATCATTGCTTGTTGATTGTCCCGATCCTTGTGTGGCTGGTTATCCAGCGGCAGGAACAGTTGCGGCAGTTAAAGCCGCAGGCGTTTTGGCCAGCGTTGCTATACGTTGCCGCAGGTGCAGCGGGATGGTTGCTTGGCGATGCAGCGGGCGTCGCGGTTGCGCGGCAATTGGGTCTGATCATGATGCTGCAAGGCAGCGTCGCGGCTTGTGTGGGATTGAACGTCACGCGCGGGCTATTGTTTCCGCTGTTCTACATGTTTTTCTTGCTTCCTGTTGGTGAAGAAGCAGTGCCGATGTTGCAAACAGTAACGGCGAAAATGTGCATGATCTTTCTCGGCTGGGCAAATATTCCGGCCTTTATCGAAGGCATATTCATTTCAACGCCAACCGGATACTTCAAAGTTGCCGAGGCATGTTCGGGGGTCAAATTCCTGATCGCGATGATCGCCTATGGCGCGCTAGTTTCAAATTTGTGTTTCAAAAGCTGGTATCGGCGCGCGGCATTCATGATGGTGTGCGTGGCTGTCCCGATATTCGCAAACGGACTGCGGGCGTTCGGCACAATCTATATCGCGCATCACACCGACATCAGTTTCGCTGCGGGATTTGACCATGTGTTTTATGGCTGGATTTTCT
>JAYUPJ010000195.1:0-15684 GCA_043760195.1 Sphingomonadales bacterium
ACGATGGCTGCGGCGCCGTCTGTCACCAGGCAGCAGTCCGCCTTTGATATCGGGTCGCTTATGGGCCTGCTGGACAGGCAGTCTTCGATCGTCAGGTCGCCCTTGGCGAAGGCTTCGGGATTGGTGTTCGCCCATTTTCGCGCGGCCACGGCAACCTCTGCCATGTGCGTGCGTGTTGTGCCAAATTCATGCATGTGGCGCGCTGCTGCCAGTGCATAGCTGCTGAGCGGGAACAACGGATTATAGGGCGCTTCCCAGTTTGAGCTTTTGGCCGGGGTAGATAATTTGCCGCCGCTGCTGCGTTGGTTCGATCCATAGGCGATCAGGGCGCAATCAATATAGCCAGCATCAATGGCCAGCGCGGCTGTGATCATGTGGCTGACAAAGGACGATCCGCCGGTTCGGTTGTTATCGGTGAATTTTGGGTGGATGCCGTAATATTCGGCCAAGGTCAGGCCCGCAAACAGGTCATTGGGCAGGCAAATAAACAATCCATCGACTGCGCTGATGGCCAGACCTGCGTCCGCCGCCGCCAGCAAACCTGCCTTTGCCGCAAGTTCCAATGCAGACCAGCCGGGGGCCTCGCCCACCCCGAATGTCGCCAGACCGGCGATAGAAACTGATCCACGCGGAAAATTATCACTCATTATGTTCGATCCAAATTGACTGCTTGCGCGTGCGCGAATAGGCTGCGTCCATGACCCAAACGGCTTCTGAATTCCCCCCCGAACAGCATTGGCGCGATGCTCTGGCCGATGGGCGGTTCCTGCTCCAGCGCGATCCGGCCAACGGGGAATATCATTTTCCGCCCCGGTTGGCATCGCCGAGCGGCGGCTTGCTGGAATGGGTTGAGGCGGCAGGTTTGGGAACGGTGTATTCCACAACCACAGTGCAGACCCGTCCCCCCGCAGAACCCTATAATGTTGCGTTGATTGACCTTGCCGAAGGTGCCCGATTGATGAGCCGGGTCGAAGGGATTGCGGCGCAGGACGTTGCCATCGGCATGCCGGTTAAGGCCTGCATCGACGAACGCGACGGAGTTTCGGTGCTGGTCTTTCACCCGGCCTGACTGTCTGAATTTCAGCATGCTGCTGCGCCAAGCGCGTCTGTTGCCCGCAAGGCCGCGATTTCGGCTTCGGAATAGCCCGCTTCGGCCAGCACTTCTGCGCCATGCGCGCCGAGCGCCGGGCCCGGTTCGCCGACTGCCCCCGGGGTTTCGGAGAAATTGACCGGCTGGCCGGGCATACGGATCGTGCCGAATTCGGTTTGCTGACGCTGCCAGAATCCCACCGCCTCCAGATGCGGGTCGTCCAGCAAATCGTCGATGGTTGCAATCGGCATGGCGGGACATTCGGCTTTTTTGAACAGCGTCATCCATTCATCTGTGGTTCGCGTCGCCAACGTGTCGGCAACATGGCTCAATACCGTGCCGATGTTTTCCGTTCGCGCGCGAATATCGGAAAACATCGGCTGGCGCGACCAGTCAGGATTGCCGATAGCGTCAAAGAAGCTGCGCCAATGCTTGTCATTATAGATCATGACCGCAATATAGCCATCGCTGGTCTTGTAAGGTTTGCGGTGCGGCGACGTGGCGCGGGGATAGCCGGGCGGGCCAATCGGCGGATCAAATAAGCTACCGCACAGATGTTCGACCATCGCAAAGGATGCCAGCGTCTCAAACATCGGCACTTCCAGCTCTTGGCCCAGACCGCTGCGCTCACGTTCGAACAACGCTGCGGTCACCGCATAGGCTGCGGTCAAGCCCGCCACTTTGTCGGCCACCACCGTCGCCAGATAAGTCGGCTCGCCGCCGGACAAAGATGCCTGCAGCGACACGATTCCCGATGCTGCTTGCACGATATCATCATAAGCGGGGTAATCGGCATAGGGCCCAGTCCGTCCGAAGCCATAGAGATTGGCATAGATAATCGCCGGATTCACAGCGCGCACCGGACCATAGGACAAGCCAAGGCGCTCCATTGCTTGCCCGCGCATCGAATGAATGAATACGTCCGCCGTGCTGGCCAGACGGAGCAAGACATCTCGCGCTGCTGCCTGTTTCAAATCCAGCACAATGCTGCGCTTGCCGCGGTTCACATTCATGAACATCGCGCCGAGATTATCCGCTGGGCCGGGCGGAAGATAGCGGGTGGTATCGCCGGACGGAGCCTCGACCTTGATGACATCGGCACCAAGGTCGGCAAAGATCTGCGTGGCATAGGGGCCCATCAAAACGCTGGTCAGGTCGATCACCTTCACCCCGCGTAAGGGGCCCTTGCCCCGTCCTGCCTTTGCCATGCTTTTTCCCGGAAAAATTACAAACAACGATGTATGTTTTTGCTTGTCATCGGCACATAAAGCAATAGCCTTGTTGCTTCTGGCCTGCGTAATCCAATCGAATGGGCCAACGGAGAGGAAGATTGCCGATGCTGGTCCACTTAATCGCTGCGGGAAAATATCATGATATTGATTTTGCGCGGCTTGAACTGCTCAAGCTGCTGGCGGAACAGCCTGATGTCCGCACGAGCGTGGCGGCGGATTTTGGCGATGCCGGTCTTATCGCGGCCGCAGATCTACTCATCACGTATACGTGCGATCTGATGCCGGATGCGGATCAGACCACTGGTTTGAGGAAATTCCTCGAAGCCGGTGGCCGTTGGTTGGCGCTTCATGGTACGAATTCGCTCCTGCGGTTTATGGACGACGGGACCGTGGAGACACCCGATGATACGCCCGAATTCATGGAATTGCTGGGCACGCGCTTTGCCGGTCATCCGCCTATCGGCGCCTATAAGGTGCATGTGAGCCGCAATGATCATCCGCTTACGCACGGCCTGCGCGATTTCAACGTGATCGACGAACTATACCTAACCCACCGCACCGCAGAGATCGACATTCTGCTGCACACGTCCTTTGCCGGTACATGCCCTGAATTCGGTGACAAAATTTGGGACGAGGACTGCGTGCCTGTGCTGTATGAACGCCAGGTCGGGAAAGGTAGCGTGCTCTATCTTACATTGGGCCATTGCCGCGGACATTATGATCTGCAGCCGCTGCGGCCGTTTTATCCCCATCCCGAACGATGCGCATGGAATTATCCAGTGTTTTACGAATTGCTGCGCCGGGGCATCACTTGGGGCGCTCCTGTAGCGCGCTGAGCCATCAGGAGGGGCGCAGTTCCAATATCTGCTGTTCCAAATGGACCAAGACCGCCTCAATATCGTGCTCCTCGACACCATTGGTCAGCCGGTTTAGCGCCATCCCCTCCAACAGGTTTTGGCAAAGGGCCAGTGACAAATCGAAGCGGCGCAAATCCTGCCGCCATTCGGGGAACAGCTCAATCGCCAGCTCGTGCCAGCGTTCGCGAAATTCCACCCGCACCGGGTCCAGCGTTTCTGCCAGTTCCTTGTCCGTCCGTGCGGCCGTGGCCAGTTCGTGGAACGCGATGAAAGTTGGCCGCAACAGCTGCGCCCAATAGGCGCGGACCAGCGTCCGGACATTATGATCCTTGGTTTCGGCAGCGCTGCGAAACGCGCGCAGGCGTTTTTTGTTCAGCTCCACAAGAGTGGCCTGCATCAGCTGCCGCCCGCTGTCGAAATGATGGAGCATCGCGCCGCGTGACAGGCCCGCTTCCAACGCAACCTTGGGCGTCGTGGTTTTGGAATAGCCATGTTTGACCAAGCAGCGGATCGTTGCCTCGATCAATCGCGCACGGGTTTTGGCGCTCTTGCCTGCCTGTAAGGTGGGTTCGCTGCGTTCAGCTCCTATTTTTTTGTCTCCCCCGACTTTGATCGGGGTTGCCAATACTGCTGCGTCTATAGTCATTAACGAACCCAATTTTCCTACGTGAAGAAACGACAGATAAAACAAGCATGATTGCTTTTTTTATTCCGTTCCGTAATGTGCCACAACATTATCTGAAACTCAATTGAAAGAGGCAATAACATGGGACGGCTAGATGGTAAAATCGCACTTGTCACTGGTGGAGGATCCGGTCTGGGTAAAGCGGATTGTGTGCAAATGGCTGCCGAAGGTGCGCTGGTTTATGTCACTGATATCGACGAAACAGCGGCGCGGGCCGTGGCCGACCAGATCGGCAGAAATGCTGTCGCACTAAAGCACGATGTTGCGTCCGAAGCGGATTGGAAAGCCGTCTATTCCCGAATCGATAAAGACCACGGACGGCTAGATATCTTGGTCAACAACGCCGGTATCGTGGTTGTTGCCGACCCTGAAGAAACCACACTCGCCCAGTTTGACCGGGTGATGGCAGTGATGTGCACCGGCGTATTTCTGGGCTGCAAACTGGGCCTGCCGCTGTTGGCGAAATCCGAATCGGGATCGATCATCAACATGTCCTCCACGGCCAGCCATATCGGCTATCCGCCCTTCTTCGCCTATTCCGCAGCGAAGGGCGCGGTCCGTTCCATGTCCAAATCGATTGCCGTCCATTGCCAGGATAAAGGGTATAAAGTCCGGTGCAATACGCTGCATCCTTCCTCTATAGAAACACCTATGGTGCAAAGCGCAGAAGGGCGGGCGGGGCAGCAACATGAAATTCCCGGCGGTGTACTTCCTGCAGGCGCGACCGGCTCGCCAAGTGATGTAGCGAACCTTGTTGTCTATCTGTGCAGTGATGAGGCGCGCTTCCTGACAGGAGGCGAATATATCATCGATAACGGCCTTTTGATCCGGCCTTGAGCGGCCTTCGAGCGAGAGATGTTAAAAACAGTCATGATTGTTTTTTATGTTGAATCAAAGTGACGCTTGCCTATAGTGCTGGGATGAGCAAAACCGCACGGCACGCATTGGTAATCGGAGCATCGAGCCAAGGCGGCCTTGGTGAAGCTGCCGCGCGGCGACTTGCCGCCGATGGCTGCCGCCTGACCGTTGCATCGCGCAACAAGGACGCCTTGGCCGTTCTGGCGGCAGAGTTGGGCGGTACCAGCATCGCGTGCGACATAACCGACGAGGATTCGATTGCAGCAATGATTGCGTCCGCCGGACCGATAGACATTCTGGTCAATGCCGCCGGTACGACCGAGGCAGGCAGTCTGGCACGGATCAAGCGGGAGCGGGTCGATGCCCAGATGGCGGTGCATTACACTGCCAATGTGCTACTGCTAAAACACGCGATGGGCGCGATGCCGCCCGGAAGTGCAATCATTTTGTTCTCCTCGCTCACGGCGCGTCAGCCGGGGGTCGGCCTGACCACCTATAGCTGCGCGAAGGCGGCGTTGGAGCAACTCGTGCGGATCGCGGCGCTTGAACTGGGGCCGAATGGTATCCGGGTGAATGCTGTCGCACCCGGCTTTTCGGAAACTCCGATGACCAAAGCGATTTTTGCCGCACCGGAAATCCGCGATCTATATCTCGGCAATGTTCCGTTGGAGGCGCGCGGCGTAACTCCGGCCGAAGTTGCTGCGGCGGTCGCATGGCTGGCAGATCCCGGTTGCTTTATGAGCGGGGAAATTATTCAAATGTCAGGCGGCGCACAATTGGGCAGATTGCCAACGGCCAGTGAGCTGAAACAAGCAAGGAAACAATAATGGATCTGGGATTGAAAGGCAAAAAGGCGATCGTTGTCGGCGGCGCACGGGGCATTGGCTACGCAGTGGCGGAATTGTTCGCCCGCGAAGGCTGCGATGTCGCGATCACGGCCCGTAACGAGGATTCGGTAAAGGACGCCGTCGCCAATTTGAAGAAATACGGCACAAAAATCGTCGGCTCCGCGTCCGATGTAGCCGATGGCGATGGCTTTAAGAAATGGATGGAGGATGCCGCCACACAGCTTGATGGCTGCGACATTCTGGTTCCGATAAGCTCCGCTGGCGGCGGCATGGGCAGCTTGAAATACTGGCAGAAGGCATTCGATGTCGATGTGATGGGCCCCGTTCGCGCCATCGATGCAGTGCTTGAAGGCATGATTGAGCGGGGCAGCGGATCAATCGTTCTGATCGCCACCACATCTGCGGGTGAGGCCATGGGCGGACCGCAGGCCTATAATGCCATGAAGGCGTCGCTCGTCACCTATGGCAAGCAGCTTGCGTTGGCGAATGGCAAGCATGGCATCCGCGTCAATGTCGTGTCGCCCGGCCCCGTTGAATTCGAAGGCGGCAACTGGGAAATGCTGAAAGGCGCGATGGAGAAATTCTACAACGCCATGATCCGGCAGCAACCGCAAGGCCGTTTTGGCAAACCCGAGGAGATCGCACGCGCCATCGGTTTTCTCGCTAGCCCGGCGGCAAGTTGGTGCAACGGGTCGCATTTGGTGGTCGACGGCGGCTTTACCCAGCGCACCCATTTCTAACACCATACAGGACGAACAGCCAAAATCATGGACGTCAAACGCCAACAGGAAATCACTCGCGCGAAGTCGGAAGACCGGCCGGGTGGCACTCCATTAGAACAGGCGACCGCTCCGCAGCTGGGCGATGCGATGATCCCGGCCGAACGCTATACCTCGCCCGAATTCATGCAGCTGGAATGGCAACGGATGTGGAAGAAGGTCTGGCTATTGGGCGGCCGGTCCGACGATATGGCCGAGCCGGGAAACTACATTGCCACCGAAATCGGTAAGGAATCGGTTCTGTTGGTGCGCCAGCTCGATGGCAGCGTCCGCGGGTTTTACAACGTCTGCCTGCACCGCGCGAACCGGTTGAAACCGGACGGCATTGGCACGGTCGAAGAAGACATGGAATTCAAATGCCGCTATCATCATTGGGCCTATAGCCTGGATGGCGGTTTGAAGCATGTGCCGGACCTCGATACCTTTCCGCAAGGCGCGCCGCCCTGTGGCCGCATCCCGGAAATCAAAGTGGCGGAATGGGGCAGCTTTGTCTGGTTCTCGCTAGACCCCGACGCCCAGCCGCTGGCCGAATATCTCGGCATTATTCCGCAGCATCTTGACCCCTATCACTTTGAGCGGATGGCATGGACGCGCGACATTACGGTCGAGTGGGATTGCAACTGGAAAACCAGTGTTGATGCCTTCAACGAGACCTATCATGTGCAGGGAATTCACCCGCAGCTGAAATGGTATCTCGACGACGTCAACGTCCAATACGACTGCTATGACCGGCACACGCGGTACCTGATCCCGTTCGCTGCGGTCAGCCCGCGTGTTCTGTTGCCGTCCACTATCCCGCCACTGATCGCCGGGATCATGGAGGCCGCCGGAATGGACCCGGCCGAATATGAAGGGCCGATCACAGGTATCCGGCGCGCAGTTCAGGAATATAAACGTCAGCACGGATCTGAACAGGGAAAGGACTATTCGGAATTGAATGATGACCAGCTGACGGATGATTATCACTATACGATTTTCCCCAATGTTTCGATGAATGTTCATGCCGATGATCTGATGATGTTCCGGCAGCGGCCCCACCCGGCCGATCCGAACAAAATGTTATACGACATCTGGATGTTCGAACTGGTGCCGCAAGGCGAGAAGTGGCCCGATAGGCCGCGCAATCAACTGTTCAAACATGGCGACAGGTCAATAGGTCAAGTGCTCGATCAAGATGCGTTTAACTTGCCGCATGTTCAAAACGGCATGCAAAGCGAAGCATTCCAAGGTCTGTGGATCGGGGATCAGGAGGTGCGCATCCGCCACTTCCACAAGACGCTGAGCGATTATCTTTACGGCCATAACGGGCCAAGCGAAGGGGATTTTTGATGACAATATCGCGCGATGCGCTGATGCGTGCCTATCGGCAGATGGCGACCATCCGCCAGTTCGAGGAACGGCTGCACGAGGAAATCAAGACCGGAGAGATCCCCGGCTTCACCCATCTTTACTGCGGCCAAGAAGCGGCGGCGGTTGGTGTTTGCGAACATCTTGACGACGAGGACATGATCGTGTCCACCCATCGCGGCCATGGGCACTGCATCGCCAAAGGCTGTGATGTGACCGCGATGATGAAAGAAATCTACGGTAAACGTGATGGCCTTTGCAAAGGCCGTGCGGGCTCCATGCATATCGCTGATACCACCATCGGAATGCTGGGTGCGAACGGGATCGTCGGGGCAGGCGCGCCGCAGGCCGTGGGCGCGGCAATTTCCGCCAAGCTTGACGGCAAGGGTAAGGTCGCGATTGCGTTTTCGGGCGATGGCGCTTGCAACCAAGGCACGACGTTCGAGGCGATGAATTTGGCCGTAGTGGTTGGGGTTCCGGCCATTTTCGTATTTGAAAACAACCATTATTCCGAACATACCGGGGTCGATTATGCGGTCGGCACGAACCGCGATATTGCCAGCCGAGCTGAAGCATTCGGGATGAAGGCTTGGCGCGCCAATGGCTGCGATTTCTTCGATACCTATAAGGTGATGGGCGAGTTGCTGGATTATGTCCGCAAAGAAGGAAAGCCAGCGGCAATCGAGTTGGATACCGAGCGGTTCTACGGCCATTTCGAAGGCGACCCGCAGCGTTACCGGGCCAAAGGCGAGGTTGAACGCCTGCGCGAAACCCGCGATGCGCTCAAGATATTCCGCGACCGGGTCGGGGAATTTGAACCGATCAACATGACCGATCTTGATGCAATCGACGCCGACGTTACGGCCCTGATTGATACAGCAGTTTCAGAAGCGCGGAATGCCGCGCCCTGCGATCCCGCACACGTCACCGAAGACGTTTACGTAGCGTATTGAGGAGCAAGACGATGGCGATCATGACAATACGGGATGCGATTAACGAAACAATCCGCGACGCGATGCGGCGCGACAAGGATATTATCATGCTCGGCGAGGATATTGCCGGGGGGGCCGGGACAGCAGGCGGGCAGGAAGCCATCGGCGGTATCTGGGGCACTTCGGTCGGGTTGATTGGTGAATTTGGCCCGGACCGGGTGATCGACACACCGATTTCCGAAAGCGCGATCATCGGAGCGGCAGCGGGGGCGGCGCTTGCCGGGAAACGCCCGATTGCCGAATTGATGTTTGCCGATTTTATCGGGGTTTGCGGCGATCAGCTAATCAACCAAATTGCCAAGTTTCGTTATATGTTCGGCGGCAAAACCCGTTGCCCGGTCGTGGTGCGCCTGATCTATGGCGCAGGCATGAATTCCGGGGCGCAGCACAGCCAAGCATTCTATAATCTGCTCACCGCAATTCCGGGATTGAAGGTGGCGCTGCCGACCACGCCAGCCGATGCCAAAGGGCTTATGAATGAGGCGCTGATGGGTGACGATCCGGTGATGTTCTTTGAACATAAGGCGTTGTTCGGCAAGAAGGGCGAAGTGCCTGACGGCCTACACCGCGTGCCCTTTGGTCATGCCCGCATGGCCCGTGAAGGCGGCGATGTAACGATTGTGGCGTTTGGCCGGATGGTTAGCTTTGCGGAAAAAGCCGCCGATACGCTGGCCGAACAGGGCATTGGCTGCGATGTAATCGACCCGCGCACGACCAGCCCGTTGGATGAGGAAGCCATACTGGACAGCGTCGAACAGACCGGCAGGCTGGTGGTGGTCGATGAAAGCCCGCCGCGTTGCAGCATGGCCACCGATATCATTGCACTGGTTGCGGAAAAAGCCTTCACCAGCCTGAACGCGCCGCCGCAAATGGTAACCGCGCCGCACAGCCCGGTTCCATTTTCCAAAGAGCTAGAGCGCGCGTGGGTACCAAGTCCTGATGCGATCACTACCGCCGTCCGGCGAACGCTGGATTGGGGATAAGAGCCATGGCCGACCTCAAGCCGTTCACCATGCCCAAATGGGGCATCGAAATGACCGAAGGCACGCTTGCCAAATGGGAAGTCGAAGAAGGCAAACCTTATGCCAAGGGCGACCTGCTGACCCTGATTGAAACCGACAAAATCTCCAACGAAGTTGAAGCCGAGGCCGACGGCTGCTTGCTCCGGTTGATTGCCGAAGAACAGGAAACCTATGACGTCGGCGTATTGTTGGCGGTGATGGGACCGGCCGGTACTCCGGCTGCGGAGATCGACGCATTCATCGCTTCATTCGTGCCCGTTGGTGCTAGCGGGTCAGACAGCGGATCGGGCGGTGGATCGGACCGTGACTCGAGCAAAGAAGCGGCGCAGGACAAGCCGAGAGAAACTCCCGCTCCTGTGCCCTCACCCGCTCCTGTGGTATCCAGCGCCATTACCAAGGACGTGGCGAAATCGCCCGCGGCGCGCATAGCGGCGCAAGCTGCTGGTCTCGCCCCCGGTGATATTACGCCAACTGGCCGCAGCGGGCGGATCACAAGGCAGGACGTGGACAAAGCGGTTGCTGGACAGCGTACGCCAAAATTATCGGGGCCTATCGAAATATCAGGACAGGAAGATGCGTTTGCGTCTCCGTTGGCGCGGCGGATAGCTGTGCAGAATTCGCTTGATTTGGCCGCCATCGAAGGCACTGGCCCGCGCGGGCGGATCTGCAAGGCCGACGTGCTTGCGAAAATCGGGATCGCCGCACATGCCCTGCCTGCTGAAATGGCCGCCAAACTCACCCCGCCGCCGCCTGTTACGGCCGGAGAGTTCGAGATCGTCAAAATGTCAGCTATGCGGCGCACGATTGCCCAGCGGTTGAGCATAGCGAAACAGGAAATTCCCCATATTTATCTGCGCCGCCGTGTCCGGGTGGACCGGCTGATCAAGCTGCGCGAACTGGCGGGCAAGCCGGGGACGATCAATGATTATCTGATCCGTGCCTGCGCGCTCGCACTGAGGGAAGTGCCAGCGGTAAATATTCAGGTGCACGGGAATGAAATCCACCGTTTCGCCGGCGCCGACATTGCGGTTGCGGTCGCGACAGAACGCGGTTTGATCACACCAATTGTTAAGCAGGCGGACAATCTGAGCGTGGCGGAAATTGCCCGCCAGATTGCGGCGCTGGCCCAGCGTGCGCGTTCAGGAAAGCTGGAGCCGTGGGAATATCAAGGCGGTAGTTTCAGCCTGTCCAATCTCGGCAGCTACGGGGTCGAGGAATTTGACGCGATCATCAACCCACCGCAGGGGGCGATTTTGGCGGTGGGCCGTGCGCGCCCGGAACCTATCGAAGATGACGGCGCGATCAGGCTGGTGCCGGTGTTGCACCTGTCGCTAAGCTGCGATCACCGTGCAATTGACGGAGTGGACGGGGCGCAATTCCTGGAAGCGTTGGCAAATCTAATTGAGGCTCCGGACCAGCTATAGTCCGGCTGCCGATGCCCGGTCCTAGACGCGATTTCTTAATCTTCAGATGATTCCATCCTATTGGAAATCACTCTATTGCCAAGATTTCAAATATTGGATTTCCATCTCGCTGGCGAGGCAATCGAGGATCGGCGGCACGAGCCGGTCGTGAAAATCGATGTGCATATGCTTGTCGAACGCCGCTTCGTCCTTAAACGTCGCAATGCAATAGAACAGGTCGGGATCATCATCCGCCTGCAGCAATTCATAGACCCACGCATCGGGTTCCTGTTCCTTTACCAGTCCTTTCAGCTCGGTCTGCAGGGCGATGAACTCGTCCCGCTTTTCGGGCTTCGTCCGCAATGTGGCGATGAAAGATTTTCCGATGTTGGTCATAATGCTGCGTGCTCCCTATTAAAGTTCAACCTTCGATGTCGAACAGATATTCGCGGGTATAGCTGCCGTCCATGCACGCCAGCATCTTTTCGATGATTGGCGCGGAGGCCGGGTTTTCCTGATGAGTCCGGTCGGCTGCATCGTTGGTGAAGCTTTCGAATACACCGAAAGCATGCGGCTCTTGCAAACGGTAAAACTTGTAGCTCAGCGTGTCGGTTTCGCCTGCTGCCACTTTTTCCATCTGCTGGATCAGGCTGAGGAATTCGGCGTCTTTTTCTGGCTTTACCTTGAATCTGGAAAGAAATGTCGTGGGCATATGCAGTTACTCCTAGAGTTTGGAATCGCCGAGATAGCGGTTCAATTCAACATGGAAATGGCGCAGCCTTGCTTCCTGCTCGCTCCAAAGCGGGCCAGAAAAGCCGCGTGACCGCGATCCTTTCTGTACGATTGGCAGCAACTCGCTGTCTTGGTCCAATACCTCGCCGAGTTCCGGCGGCGCACCAAGCGGTGTATGCACCACATCAGGGCGCGTCATTCCGGTGGTGTCGGCGTCGGCGGCCAATCCCATCCAGGCCGGGGCGCTATAGCCGGGAATATCTTCCGGCTTAAACATGATGATCGTTTCATAAGTGAACTGTTCTGGATCCGACGGGTGCGGCATGAACCGGTGAATGAACACAGCCTCGGGATGGCAACCGATCTGGATATTGGGGAATATCCCGTAAATGGTCGAATCGCTCAGCTGGGTATCGCTGAACTTTTCATGGCCGAGCCCGAATTTATCCGACCGGGCGCGTTTTGCCTTTTGCACGGCGGCGCGGCACTCGCCAGCGGTTGCCGGATAGTCTTCCGGTGCAATGCCCGCATCGGACAGCATCATCTGGATCCCCAGATTGACCGATTCTTGATCCGGGAAACGAGGGGACGGCTGGGCAAACGGCACGAACTGGCGGCTCATCCCGTTCGGAAACAGGTCGATCTGCGTGCGGTCATCCATGACCCCCTGCGTCTGGGGATGAACACTGTGGAGGTGGTATATCTCATAAAATGCATCAACCCCGCCTTTCCAGTTGGCGGCCCAATCGGAGCGCTTGTGCTGGACAACGTGCATCTGGTCGATGTCGTAAAGGGCCAGATGTTCGGCCACTTCGCCCAACCATTCACGGGCAGGTGGAATCTCGTCATTCATCGAAATGAAGATCAATCCGGCCACTTCCTCACAGCGGACCGATTTGAGGTCAGTGCCGTGACACAGAACTTCGGGGTTGAATGTCTCCGCGTCAGTTATAGACACGTTTTTGCCGTCCAGACCGAATTTCCAGCTGTGGAACGGACAGGTGAACTGGTCGGTCGAACCAAAATCGGCCAATGCGATCTGGCTGCCGCGATGGGGGCAGACATTGTAATGCGCCCTAATTTCGCCGTCATTGCCGCGTGCCACGATAAACGATTCTGCGGCGATATCGTAACGCAGCCAATCCCCTTCTTCGGGAATGTCGCTTACAACGCCGGCCAGCAGCCATGTGCGCGTGAACATCTTCTCCCATTCTGCATGCCAGAACGCGGGGTCATAATATCGGTCAGGTTTGTAGATTTCCGTGCCGTTATCTGGCCTGCTGCGTTCTTTGTTGAACGGGTGCGGTGTGCCGATGTGGATATCCCAATTGCGAAAATCAAATGTCATCAAAGCCTCCTAGAGTGTGCACATCCTGTCACGATTCAAAACTTAAACGAATCAGTAGCAAAGTTCTGCAAAGAAAAAAACAAACATGATTGATTGTTATCTTATCCTGTGCAATTCTTTCGGAGAGGTTTCAATAAGGCTGAGCTAAATTGGTCTCGGCTGCTCATGGGAGAGAGTTCATGAAGAAGATGGTGATGCGCTGCGGTGCGGCGACCTTGGCGATAGCGGCTTGCTTATCGACAGCAATTGCGCAGGACGTTCCAACCCGGTCAGGCGAAACGGGTCCTGACGAAGTCAAGGAAAGCGCAGGCATTGCCGACATCGTGGTGACAGCGACACGGCGCGATTCTAACCTGCAAAGAACTCCGATCGCTGTTTCTGCCATTGACCAGGAACTTATCCAGCAGGCAAATGTCGATAATATCGGCGGCTTGGCCTCGTTCGTTCCAAATTTCTCGGCGGAAACGATTACCGGTTTCAATGCGGCCTCCTTCGCGATGCGCGGCGTCGGCCAGAATAACATAATCGTATATTTTGAACCGCCTGTGGTGGTCTTGGTCGACGACTTTGTGGTTCCCAGCGTGCAGACCCAGTTGCTTGACACCTTTGACGTATCTCAAGTCGAAGTGTTGCGCGGGCCTCAGGGCACGTTATTTGGCAAGAATTCAACCGGCGGCGCGGTGACTGTTCGGACCAAGCGCCCCAAACTAAGCACAATTGGGGCCGAAGGCCGCGCGAGCTATGGCAGTTTCGGCAGCTTAGGGCTGAAAGGCGCGGCCAACGTGCCGATTGGCGATATCGCCGCCCTGCGCGTGGTGGGCGGCTATGAAAAGAGTGACGGCTATTACAAGAACGGTGCGTGTTATGGGCCTGTAACCGGCTTTGTCGCCAACAAGTTTCAGGGCCGTAGCGGTTGTCTGAACGGCGCCGATGTCGGCGGTAAGGACGTGTGGCAAGCGCGGGCCAAATTGTTGATAGAGGCAAGCGATACCATTACCGCCCTGTTTCAGTACGAATGGCTGCGCGACCGGTCGGGCACTGTTCCGTCAGTGAACGAAAACCAGCAGTACACCGGCACCGCACCCTTTCTAACCGGCCTCCTTGGCCTGAAGGTTCCCAACCCCAGCAGCGATCCGCTCGACAATGCCGGAATTACGCTGCGCAATGATGCGTTTTTAAGGGACAAACAGCGAATCGATGTGGATGGTCTCTACGCCAATATCGATTTTAATTTTGGTGTCGGAACGCTGACATCGGTAACCGGCTTGCGTAAACAAAAATCCCGCCTGCCTAACTCCTATGCCGGCGTGACCGCGCTTGCGGCCGACGGCCAGCCCCTGTCCGTCTTTGATGCCAGCCGCGATGATGATCGCAAGACATTCCAGCAGGAATTGCGCTTTGCGAGTAATCTCGGCGGACCATTTGATTTCGTCGCCGGTGGATTTTACCAGAAGGACAATACGGACTTTTGCGTCTCGCAAATCCTCGGTTTCCTTGACCTGACCGCCGGACCGTTGCCGTTCGGCAACTGGAACGACACACCTTTCATCCTGTGCAATGCGCAAAAGGCGAAATCCACAGCCATCTTCGCTGAGGGTACCTTCAAAGTCTCCGATCGCCTGACCCTGACCGGCGGAGTTCGCCAGACTTGGGATGATAAGACGTGGCGCGGGCGGCAGCAGACATTCATTCCCGCGCTCGCGGGCGGTTTTGATCTTGGCATCAAGCTCAACGAGCCGCTTGACGCCAGCGTCTATAATTATCCTACCGGGGTTGTTCGGGTCGATTCCAAATCGAACGAGCTGACGTACCGGGTCAACCTCGGTTTTGAGGCAACGGATGATATATTCCTCTACGCAACCCATGCAACCGGATACAAGGGTGGCGGCTTTAACGATCAAATTGGCGGCTTTGCGGCATTCGGGGCTGATTTGGCTGCGTTTGCTGAAGCGGCCCGGCCAACAAATCCTGAAAAGGCCAAGAGCTATGAAGCCGGCATTAAGAGCGAATTTCTCGATAATCGAATTCGCGCCAATCTGACCGGATTCTATGTAAAATATTCCAACCTGCAGAAACAGCTCAACGTGCCGATCGTGGTCAATGGCAACCCCAATCAGGTGACCATCTTCGTCAATGCTGCGAGCGCGACGGTCAAGGGTTTCGAGGCGGAGCTGACAGCGAAACCAGTGGAAAGTCTGACATTGCGCGGCGTGCTGGGCTATCAGGATGGGAAATACGATCGATATAACGCACCTGGCGCGGGCTACAATCTTGCTACTGCACCGCTCGACCGTGCTCCCAAATGGCAGTGGACGGCGGATGCGACTTACGCCGCTCCGCTCGGTGATGCTCTGAAACTCGTCGTCAATGGCAATATTGCCTATCAGGCAAGCAACCTGTTCACCCAGTCAATCGTTGAGCCGCAAGGCAACACCTTCCTGAACGCCCGGACGTTGATGAACGCTTCGATCACTTTGGCCGATGCCGACGA
>JAYUPJ010000196.1:0-15653 GCA_043760195.1 Sphingomonadales bacterium
GACGGCTGGCAGATCGTTTCGAACGACACGGCCTATGCCGATCCCATGGCGCAAATGGTGCCCGATCCTGAATTTGCCGACGGAACAATGCTGGAAATGTTGGCGTGGGAAAAAGGTTTGAGCGGAGACCGGTGGTTTCCGCGCAACAATGAACCGGTTGCAAGAAAGTTATTTGCCACGCGGGTGTTGCATGAGTAACTCTGTCAGCCAGACATAGCCGGTCTGCTCTTTTTGGTTACGACGGAGTGAGAAATGAAACAGCGCGTTAGCAGCGGGTCGCCGATGGAAAGTGTCATCGGTTTTTGCCGTGCGGTTCGCACAGGCAATCAGATCATGGTCGCAGGAACAGCTGCGATTGAGCCCGATGGGTCCTCTACACCCGGCGATGCTGCGGCACAGATGGAACGGTGCTGCGCGATTATTGCAAAGGCCATCACAGATTTGGGCGGCGATATTGCGGACACCGTCCGCACGTGCATATACCTGACGGATCGCGCAGATTTTGAAGCAGTAGCGGCAGTTCATGGCCGCTGGTTCGGCGTAGCCAGGCCTGCTACTACGACCGTAATTGTTTCAGGTTTCATTAGACCTGAATGGCGCGTGGAAATAGAAGCAGAGACGAATTGCGAATGACCAATCAATTTGACCTAACCGAAGACCAATATGCCATTCAGGAAATGGCGCGCAAATTTACGGCCGATGCGATAACGCCGCATGCTGCAGAATGGGATGAGAAGCATATATTCCCGCGCGAGACCATCAAGGCGGCGGCGGAATTGGGATTTGCGTCGATCTATGTGAGCGAACAATCAGGCGGCATTGGACTTGGCCGGTTGGAGGCTGCGCTGATTATGGAGGCGATGGCCTATGGCTGTCCGGCGACGTCGTCGTTCATATCGATTCACAATATGGCGGCGTGGATGATAGACTGTTTTGGCAGTGCGGAATTGAAAGCGCGCTATCTGCCGCAATTGGTGGGCATGGACAAAATGGCGTCATACTGTTTGACTGAACCAGGATCGGGTTCTGATGCTGCGGCATTGAAAACAACGGCCAGACTTGATGGCGATGATTATGTCGTCAACGGCACCAAACAGTTCATCAGTGGCGCCGGAGTGAATGATGTTTATGTGACAATGGTTCGCACCGGCGCGGAGGGCGCAAAAGGCATTAGCTGTCTGGTGATCGAGAAAGACATGGAGGGCGTCAGTTTCGGCGCGCCCGAACGCAAATTGGGCTGGAATGCGTCACCCACCGCGCAAGTGATTTTTGACAACGTAAGGGTTCCGGCAGTGAACCGGGTCGGCGCAGAAGGCGATGGTTTCCGCTTTGCGATGGCTGGATTGGACGGGGGACGGATCAACATTGGCGCTTGCTCACTCGGCGGTGCGCAAAGATGTCTGGATGAATCGATCAAATACACCAAAGATCGTCAGCAATTTGGCCAACCCATCGCGGAGTTCCAAAACACCCAGTTCATGCTCGCCGATATGGCAACAGATTTGGAAGCGGCACGGGCATTTCTGTATATGGCGGCAGCGAAAGTAAGTGCTAATACACCTGATAAGTCACGTTTTTCTGCGATGGCCAAGCGGCTGGCCACAGACAGCGGATCAAAGATTGTCAACGACGCGCTGCAGCTTTTTGGCGGCTATGGTTATTTGAAAGATTATCCGATCGAACGGTTTTGGCGTGACTTGCGGGTGCATTCGATATTGGAAGGTACCAATCAAGTGATGAGAATGATTGTCGGACGCGACTTATTACGGCAATGAGATTGTAATGACTGAAAATTTGATTGTTCGCACTGAAGGCCATATTGGCCGCATCAGCCTAAATCGGCCAGCAGCACTACATGCTCTCAATCTAGATATGTGCATTGGCATGATCGAGGCGTTGACCGCATGGCAAGACGATGCCGGGGTCAAGGCGGTGATCGTTGACCATAGCGAGGGCCGCGGTTTTTGTGCGGGCGGCGATATCCGCATGCTGGCAGAGAGCGGCGCGAAATCGGGCGCTGACAAGGCAGTGGATGCCAAAGCGTTCTTTCACACCGAATATCAACTAAACCATTTACTGTTTGAATATAAAAAGCCAGTTATTGCATTCATGGACGGCATCACTATGGGCGGCGGCGTGGGCATTTCGCAGCCCGCCAAATTCCGTATCGCCACCGAGAACACGCGGTTTGCTATGCCGGAAACGGGTATTGGATTGTTCCCCGATGTCGGCTGCGGATGGTATCTTCCGCGCCTCGAAGGGCGGGTTGGGCAGTTCCTGGCATTGACCGGCGCGCGGCTGGACGGCGCGGAGTGTCTCGCGCTGGGCCTTGCCACACATTTTCTGCCATCAGAAAAGCTGGACGTTGCAAAGGAACGGATTGCACAAAATCCAAAACGCATTGGCGGCATATTGGGCGACCTTTCGGTGTCTGCGCCCAAGGCGCGGATTGCGGAAAACATCGACAAGATCAACCGCCATTTTGCCTCTGACATGTATGAGGAGATATTGGCATCGCTCGAAGCAGACGGCAGCGACTGGGCGATGAAGGAACGCGATACGCTGGGCACCAAATCGCCGCAGACATGCAAGGTAGCACTACGTCAGCTCAAAGAAGGCGCAGCGATGCCTGATTTTGCCAGCGAGATGAAACAGGAATACGCCATCGGTGCGCGGGTGGTATCAATGCATGATTTCATCGAAGGCGTCCGTGCTCTGATTATCGACAAGGACAATGAACCGGCGTGGAACCCGGCGACACCGGCAGAGATGACCGACAAGATGGTCGATGCTATCTTTATCCCGTTGCCCGAAGATGAGGAATGGAAACCAATATGAGTTATGAAACAATCCTCACCGAAACGCGCGGCGCGGTTACGCTGATCACGCTAAACCGTCCGCAGGCTTTGAACGCGCTGAACAGTCAAACGCTGGCCGACCTGATCTCGGCATTTGCGGCGTTTGATACCGATGACAGCCAACGCTGCGCCGTCCTGACGGGCAGTGAAAAGGCATTCGCGGCGGGCGCAGATATTAAAGAAATGCAGTCGCAATCCTTTGCCGACATGTACGGCGGCAACTTCTTTGCGGGCTATGACCGGGTAACAGCAACGCGCAAGCCATGGATCGCGGCAGTGAGCGGCTTTGCTTTAGGCGGCGGGTGTGAGCTCGCGATGATGGCCGATTTCATTATCGCAGGGGACAATGCCAAATTCGGCCAGCCGGAAATCAAGCTCGCGGTTACCCCCGGCATGGGCGGATCGCAGCGGCTGACCCGCGCTATTGGCAAGGCGAAGGCAATGGAAATGTGCCTGACCGGACGGATGATGGGCGCAGCGGAAGCCGAAGCATCAGGGTTGGTGGCAAAGGTTGTAGCCGTAGCCGACCTGATCGAAGAGGCGATGAAAACTGCCGAGGCTATCGCGGGTATGGCACCACTGGCGGCGATGGCAACCAAGGAAATGGTCAATGCCGCGTTTGAAACCACGCTGTCGCAAGGCGTGAATTTCGAACGACGTTTGTTCCACGGACTTTTTGGCAGTGCGGATCAGAAAGAAGGCATGGCCGCGTTCGTGGAAAAACGTCCGGGAAATTGGACGGGGAAATAGGGTATGAAAATCGCGTTTATCGGCCTTGGCAATATGGGCGGCGGGATGGCGGCGAACCTTGTTAAGGCGGGACACACTGTCAACGCATTTGATCTTTCGGCGGCGGCGCTTGACGTGGCCAAAAACAATGGCTGCACTGCGTTCATCGATGCCAAGCTTGCGGTTGCGGGTGCCGACGCGGTGGTCGCGATGCTGCCCAATGGCAAGATCGTCGAAAGCGTGTTTACCGGGGACGTGATCGGCCATGCACCGGCCAGCGCGTTGTTGCTGGATTGTTCGACGATTGATGTCGCAACCGCTCGCACGGTAACGGCGGCGGCGCAGGCGGCGGGCTATGCAATGGTCGATGCCCCCGTTTCGGGCGGGATCGCGGCGGCCAATGGCGGCACTTTGACATTCATGGTCGGCGGCACCGATGAAGCGTTCGCGCGCGCTGAACTGATCCTGTCGGCAATGGGCAAGGCGGTGATCCACGCAGGAGACGCTGGCGCAGGGCAAGCGGCGAAAATCTGCAACAACATGCTGCTCGGCGCATCGATGATTGCGACCTGCGAGGCGTTTGTGCTGGCGGAAAAACTAGGTCTCGATCTGCAAACTTTTTACGATATCTCATCAAAGGCGTCGGGGCAAAGCTGGTCGATGACGAGTTATTGCCCGGTTCCCGGTGTCGGTCCCACGACGCCCGCCGACAGCGATTATCAAGGCGGATTTGCGTCCGCATTGATGCTCAAGGATTTACGACTGGCGATGGAAGCAGCGCAGTCGGTTGACGCCGATACCCCGATGGGCAAACGCGCCGCCGAATTATACGAAGCGTTCAATGACGCAGGTTCGGGCGGGTTGGATTTCTCGGCGATTATCCGGGAACTGGGGTTGAAGTCATAAGCCACGTCACGCGCGCGCAGGCGGCATTAGCAAGTCATCCCGCGCGCAATAACGAACTTCCCGTTACCCCGCATCCTTGGCCACCTCAACCTGTTGAAACTTGCCAAGACCGCAAGCCGCGCCTTCTTGTAAGTGGCCGCCGCCGCTGTGCAGCACGCGGATTATATCGACATTGCACAATTGGCTAAGCGAGGTTCGGTATGAAAAGCTATCGTTGAATTTCAAGCTGGGGCAACTGTAAGGCAGCACATTGCGCAGCGTTTTTCCGCCCGCCATCTTGAAATCGATTGTCTGGTTGTCGACCACATTTGTGGACCGGATCGAATGGATATTGACGCAATTGGTTGGTTCGCCAATTATTCGTACTTCGGGCGGCGGTTTGCGTTCTTTCGCGCCAGCAACGGCCAAGCCAATTCCGGTGATACCGCTACCGGCCAGGCTGGCGGTCAAAAACAACATGAATGTTCGTTTCATCATATCCTCCATCACTTTTTGAACTTTGTCTTAGCAGATTTCACCTTAACCTTCGCTGACTTTTTGGCGGCTTTGGCATCTTCGCTTGCCGGGTCCACAGTTTTAGGTTTGAAGCGGCACAAATCGGCTACACCGCAACGCCAGCATTCCGGCGTCCGCGCCTTACAAATATAGCGTCCATGCAGGATCAGCCAATGATGCGCGCCGACACGAAACGGCTGCGGCGTGTATTTGTCCAGCGCCCTTTCAACGGCAAGAACGTTTTTCCCCGGTGCAATGCCGGTGCGGTTTCCGACCCGAAAAATATGGGTATCAACAGCAAAAGTCTCCGCGCCGAATGCGGTGTTCATCACGACGTTAGCAGTCTTGCGGCCAACGCCCGGCAAAGCTTCCAACGCATCACGGTCGGCGGGAACTTCGCCTTTATGATCGCACACCAGAATTTCGGACAAGGCAATCACGTTCTTCGCCTTGTTATTGTATAGCCCGATGGTCTTGATATGCGCCTTAAGCCCATCCAGCCCCAGCGCCACCATTTGCGCGGGCGTTTCGACCTCCGCAAACAGTGCCCGCGTCGCCTTGTTCACCCCGACATCGGTGGATTGCGCCGAACAGGTGACCGCAACCAACAACTGATAAACATTGCCATAGGCCAATTCCGTTTCTGGCGCGGGATTGCCCTCGGCCAGCCGCCGGTAAAATTCAAACAGGTCAGTCTTTTTCACAGCGGCTGGCTTGGCCGGGCACCGCTGCAGCTGCTGCATTCCGGATCTTTGGGTAGAGTGATCGTGCGCATGCCGGGTTTTAGCCCGTCGAACAAATGCAGTTTTCCGGTTTGCGCCTCACCAAAGCCGGTTATCATCCGGATCGCTTCCATTGCGGCGAAGCTGCCCATCAGGCCGCACATTGCACCCAGCACGCCCTGCGTGGCGCAATCGTCGCAGTCTTCTGGATCGTGGGCGTCACCGACGAAACAGCGGTAACAGGGGGCGTCATTTTGCCAGCCGGTGAAGGTCGCGATCTGTCCGTGGAATTGACCTATCGCGGCGCTGACCAACGAGACCGTGGCGGCAAGGCACAGATCATTTACAATCAAGCGCGTGGCGAAATTGTCGCTGCCGTCGATGACCGCATCGACATTGTCCAACAGGCTGGCCGCAGTATCGGCGCTGATCCTTTGGTTCAGCGCATGAACGGTAACGTCTGGGTTTAGCCGATTGATGGCCGCGCGCGCTGCCTCCACTTTGGGCGTACCGATATCGGATTCGCGATAAAGAACCTGCCGCTGCAAATTCGACAAAGCGACATTATCGTCGTCAACGATGCTGATCGTGCCGACACCTGCCGCCGCCAGATATTGCATCGCTGGACAGCCGATGCCGCCCGCGCCGATCAGCAGCACGTGGCTGGAAAGCAATTTCGATTGCCCTGAACCGCCGACATCACGCAGCACGATATGGCGGGCATATCGGTCCAACTGACGATCGGTTAGGATCATATTCCGGTCGAGCCAAAGCCCCCCGCGCCGCGCGCTGTGGTATCGAGCGCATCTACCTCAACCATTGCCGCCTGCGTAACCGGCGCGACCACGATTTGTGCAATCCGGTCACCGGTTTTGATCATGAAATCCTCATCGCCCAAATTGGCCAATATGACCTTAATCTCGCCGCGATAATCGCTGTCGATAGTGCCCGGCGTGTTCAGGCAAGTTATACCGTTCTTTAAAGCTAGGCCCGAACGCGGGCGCACCTGCACTTCGTAGCCCTGCGGGATTGCAAAGGCGAAACCGGTTGGCACTGCGGCACGCTTTCCGGCGCGCAGGTTCAAGCCTTCGGCGGCGCAAATGTCCATACCAGCGGCACCAGCGGTTTCATAGGATGGCAACGGCAATCCCGCGCCATTGTTGAGCCGTTTTACTTGAACTTGAACTTTATCCGGCGACATCGGCAATTTTCTCCATCAATCTGCGTGCAATTGCATCTTTGGGGCTATCGGGCCAGCTTTCTGTGCCGTCTTTGGTAACGATGTGGAATGCATTGTTCGCGCCGCCCATAACGTCACCGGACACATCATTGGCAACAATCCAGTCGCATCCTTTTTTGGCCAACTTGGCGGCGGCGTTTTCCGCAACATTCTGCGTCTCTGCGGCGAACCCGATCAGCAGTCCGGGGCGCTGTGCATGCCTGGCCAGTCCTGCCAAGATATCAGGATTTTCGGTCACATTCAGCGGAACCGGCGCGCTGCCGTCCTTCTTGATTTTCTGGCTCGCGGTATCGGCGGGCCGCCAATCGGCAACGGCGGCAACCATGATTGCGATGTCGGCGGGCAGTGCCTTTTCAACCTCGGCCTGCATCTCCAGCGCGGTTTCAACGTCGATGCGGATAACACCGGGCGGGGTGACCAGATGCACAGGGCCAGCGATCAGCGTCACCTCCGCGCCCATTTCGGCGGCGGCCTGTGCAATCGCAAAACCCTGACGCCCCGATGACCGGTTGGCGATGTAGCGCACCGGATCAATCGCCTCATGCGTTGGTCCGGCGGTGATCAAAACGCGCTTGCCAAACAGCGGCCTGTGGCCTTCGTCGGCAAAATCGGGTTGGTCATCCAATACGACGGATTGAACCGCAGAAAATGTGGTTGGCGCACGTCCGCTTGTCAGCGCGGGGTCAAATGTTTGGCCCAGCATCTCGCAAATCCGCTGCGCAATATCGGGCGGCTCGGGCAGCCGTCCGGGGCCAAATTCGCCGCACGCCATGCTGCCCTCATCAGGGTCCATAATGGTAACGCCATCACCGCGAAGCGTGACCAGATTGCGCTGCGTCGCGGCGTGGTTCCACATCCGCACATTCATCGCGGGCACAGCGAGCACAGGCTTATCGGTCGCCAGCAGTATCGTCGTGGCCAGATCGTCGGAAATCCCGGCTGCCATTTTTGCAAGGATATTGGCCGTGGCAGGGCAGATGACGATCAAATCCGATTGGCGGCTCAACTGAATATGGCCAATCTCGCGCTCTTCTTTCAGGTCGAACATGTCGCCATAGACATGATCTTCGGTCATCACGCCCATCGATAGCGGCGTCACAAATTCCGCCGCGCTCTTGGTCATCACGGCGCGAACGCCCACGCCTTGCCGCTTGAGCAAGCGTACCAGTTCCAGCGATTTATATGCGGCAATCCCGCCGGAAACGATCAGGAGGATGGATTTATTAATCATGTCGGCGATTCTTCTGCATGGATAAAGTTACGAAGTCCATAGCATTACAGTTGACGGTATGCGCAACTCTTTCGCCATATTTGGTAAGGCCGCGGGCCTAGAAATTGCCACAATAGCAGCCTATATGATCCGGTATGTTGGAAGAAACATCCCCTGCGCCTGCGCAACCTGAAACCGCGCCCACACCCCGCATGCCCAATTTGGCTACTGAGGCGGCGAAGCTGACACGCGATTTGTCCAAGGTGAAGCCTGCGGTTTACTGGGCCGATTTCCTGGCGTCGGTCGCGGTGGGCTACGCCGCTTTGGCGATTGCGATTTTCGGCGGCGCGCTTGGCGTGCAGATTATCGCAGGCTTCGTCGCCACGCTCGCCTTGTACCGAGCAATGAGCTTCATTCACGAAATTTCGCATCTGGGTAACAAGGATGTTCCGGGGTTCAAGGCGGGATGGAACTTTCTATTTGGCGTGCCGATGCTGGTGCCGTCGTTCATGTATGAAGGCGTGCATAACCTGCATCATATTCGCACACGTTACGGCACCGAACTGGACCCAGAATATCTCTCGCTCGCGCACATGCGGCCATCGGCGATTGTCGGATTTGTGTTGATCGCGGCTTTGGCCCCCATTGGCGTGTTGCTGCGTTTTGGGGTGCTCGCGCCGTTGTCGCTTATTGTCCCGCCGCTGCGGACATTGGTGGTTGAACGGTTTTCGGCGCTGATGATCAACCCCGTATTCCGCCGCAAAGCTGCCGAGGGCGAAGAACGCCGCCGCTGGCATTTCTGGGAAACGCTGGCCAGTATCTGGGCGATGGCGTTGATCGCGGTGATGGTCACGGGCATTATCAGCCTGCCGACAATCGCTGTGCTGTTTGCCGTCTATGCCGCGATGACCGTAACCAATCAGGTCCGAACGCTTGTGGCGCATCTATGGGAAAGTGAGGGCGACCCCATCGGCGTGACCGAGCAATATCTCGACACCGTAAATGTCCCGCCGCCCGCATACCTGCCCGCATTATGGGCTCCGGTTGGCCTGCGCTATCACGCGCTGCATCACTTGGTGCCGGGTCTGCCATACCATGCACTCGGCGAAGCGCACCGGCGTTTGGCGGCTGCACTGCCCCAGACGTCCGACTATCACGCCGCAAATTACGGCAATCTGTCGGGATTGGTCGTGCGGTTGGTGAAGAGTTCGGCGGCGCGCGTGCGCGGAGTTGCTGCTGTATAAATATTGACTTTTGCAAATAGTTGCATTACCAATGCAACTATCCCGTCCCCGGTTTGCTCCCTTGAGGCGCTCGCAAGAGCAGATATCAGCTCAAGGCCGCTCCCGGGGACAATTTTATTTAGGTCGTGCTTTTTGCTGTTTTTCTGGCCAATGCGCTGGCAGCTTTTTTCACAACCGCCTTTGCAGCTTTCGGTGGGTCGCCGTCTATTGTGTCGCGCTTCATCACGTCGCCCGTTAAAATCAGCCGCAAATCTTCTTCCGTCGCCCTTACACCATCGAATAGTTTTCTTAGTTCACGGCGCAATGCCCCCAGCATTGCATCGGATTGTAAAAGTTCAGCAACGATGTAGCGATTCACGATCTGCGCATGGCGATGGTAATCAGCCAATGAATCAGAAGAAATGCTCTCACGACACAGCATGAACAATTTGCTTAAATCATCACTCGACCGGGAAGACAACTTAGTCACGTCAAAGTTGAACACTTCCTCATAGTCAATGGGCTGACCAAATTTTATGCGGTAAATTTTCCATTCGATTGCATTGGACAGTATGATCCATTCGATGCCCTGATGCGCGCCATAGTTTATTGCTTGGCGAAGATGGTTGTCATTCAGATTTGTTCCTGCGGACTTAACCTCGGCCAAATAATAGATTTTGCCTTCGACCTTGATGGCCAAGTCACAAAATGTGCCTCTTATCTGCTGTTCACTTGTAAGTTCTGTATATTTATCATAGCCGAATATGTCGGTCAGCATGTCTTTAATAACGGTAACAGTGTCGGCTTCTGAAATATCACGTTCACGCAATTTTCCGACGATAGGTTGATACTGTTTCAATCCAGCGACTAATCGATCCTGAGTTTTCTTGGGGATCTTTATAATAGCCATCAGTCGCCTCCGATTTTTTTTGAATTTCACATTTACTTACAGCAGTTAGCTACCAAAACAAGCCGTCACTAAACTATCGTGTCATTCAATCTATAGAATTTATTTGGAAAGCCCCCTATAGGCCTGTCCATCATGCAAATCCCTGGCCATATCGATCCCGTTGTGACTCCGCGCGCCATCACGCCTCGCCTTGATGGGCGTATTGACCTGATGGGGTTATCGCATCTTCAGATCAAGCAGCTGTTCCTTGAATCGCAACTGGATGACAAGGCGTCGAAGCTGCGGTCGAAACAGGTGTTTCACTGGATCTATCATCGCGGCGCGGTCAGTTTCGAGGTGATGACTGACATTGCCAAAACCATGCGGCCATGGTTGGAGCAGCGGTTTGTTATCGGCCGGCCAGAGGTGGTGCAGGAACAGGTATCGTCGGATGGCACGCGCAAATGGCTGCTGCGCAGTGATGACGCGCAGGAATATGAGATGGTGTTTATCCCCGACGCGGACCGCGGAACGCTGTGTATTTCCAGCCAGGTTGGCTGTACGCTCAACTGCCGGTTTTGCCATACCGGCACGATGCGGCTGGTGCGTAATTTGACGCCGGGTGAGATTGTCGGGCAGGTTATGCTGGCGCGCGATGCACTTGGCGAATGGCCAAAGGGTAACATGGCGGCGGTCGCGGCGGATGATGAAGACGATGAAATCGGCCATTATACCGCCGATGGCCGCATGCTGACCAACATCGTGTTGATGGGCATGGGCGAGCCCTTGTACAATTTTGACAATGTGCGCGACGCGATGAAGATTGTGATGCACGGCGATGGGCTGGGGCTTTCGCGCCGCCGGATCACTCTGTCGACCAGTGGCGTGGTGCCGATGATGGCGCGGGCAGGGGCAGAGATTGGCGTGAACTTGGCGGTGTCTTTGCACGCTGTGAACAAAGAAATCCGCGACGAGATCGTACCGTTGAACCGCAAATATGGCATCGAAGAATTGCTGCAAGCCTGCGCCGATTATCCTGGTATTTCCAACGCGCGGCGGCTGACGTTTGAATATGTCATGCTCGACGGAAAGAATGACAGCGATCACGATGCGCATGAACTGGTCCGGTTAATCCGCAAATATAATCTACCTGCGAAGGTGAACTTGATCCCGTTCAATCCTTGGCCGGGTGCGCCGTATGAATGTTCGCCGCCCGACCGGGTGAAGCGGTTTTCAAACATCATATTCGAAGCTGGGATCAGCGCCCCCATTCGCACGCCCCGGGGCCGCGATATCATGGCGGCGTGCGGGCAGCTGAAATCTTCATCGGAAAAAAAGAGCCGCGCCGAGCTGGATAAGCTGGCGGATGAGAAGCAAGCCGCGCTGGGTTAATGCATGGCTATTGATATAGCGGGTATTGCCGAACTGCAAAGCCGGGCTAAATAACCGCTTATAGAGCGGAGCATTTATATGGCGATTCTCGACCGATTGTTAGCGAACCGCATCCACAACGGCACGTTGACCATCCACCGCGGCAAAGCAACGACGGTGCTGGGGCAGGCTGCGGAGGGTTGGCCGGATATCCATTTGCATATTCTGTCGAAAAGCGCCGAGCGCCGTATTCTGACCAATCCAAAGCTGGGCTTGGGCGAAACATTCATGGATGGCAGCATCCGCGTTGAGAACGACGACATCATGGGCTTGGTCGCGCTGGTTCGCGGCAACAACCGCTGGGAAAATGGCAGTAACCTGAAACCAGACACATTTGTCAAAAGCCTTGCCAACACGCTGATGCGCCCGTTTCAGCAACTGAATTCGCGTGCCAATTCACGGTCCAACGTGGCGCATCATTATGATCTGTCGAACGATTTCTATCGCCAGTGGCTTGATGACGACATGCAATATAGCTGCGCCTATTGGCCCGACGATGCCGGTACGCTGGAACAGGCGCAGATGGCGAAGAAGGCGCACATCGCGGCGAAGCTTGCATTGCAACCGGGGCAGCGTGTGCTCGACATCGGTTGCGGCTGGGGCGGGACGGCGCTGTATCTGAATAAAGTCGCCGATGTCGATGTTCTGGGGATCACGCTCAGCACCGAACAACTGGCGTTGGCGCGGCAACGGGCCGAGGCAGCGGGCGTGTCGCACCGGGTAAAATTCGAGCTGATCGATTACCGCGATCTGGCAGTGCGAGAGGCGGGCAAGTTTGACCGCATCGTCTCCATCGGCATGTTTGAACATGTCGGTGCGCCGCAATTCGACACATTCTTTCGCGCCGCCAGCAACCTGATGATCCCCGGCGGGGTCATGTTGCTGCACACCATTGGGCGCATGGGTGGGCCAGGATCAACCGACGCCTTCACCCGCAAGTATATCTTTCCCGGCGGCTATATTCCGGCATTGTCGGAAACGCTGGCATCGAGTGAAAAGATGAAGCTGATTGCGTCGGATGTCGAAAATCTGCGGCTGCATTACGCCAAGACTTTGCGGCAGTGGGATATCCGCGTGCGCGCCGCGCGGGACCCAATCATCGCGCAATATGACGAGCGGTTTTACCGGATGTGGATTTTCTATCTGGCCGGGGCCACTGCGGCGTTCGAATCTGGCGGCATGTGCAATTTCCAAATCCAGTATATCAAGGATCGCCGCAATGTCCCGACCTGCCGCGACTATATGGCGGCGGCTGAGCAGGATTATCTAAACAAATATCGCGACTGATTGCATTCCGGTCATCATCGGTTCGCCGTCGCTGTTCCACACGGTCATATACTGGCTGCTGGCTCCATTACCGGCGTGATGCGTTTGCGATTCCACAAACCACCAGCCATCTTTGGTGGCGGGGGCATCGGTCAGCATGTTGACCTGCCAATTCATTGAACTGATGACGCTCTTGCCGCCGATCAGCCCCATCGAGGACGGGGGCAGAGCATCGCCGATGCACAGCAACTCGGCCATGGGATCAAGGCCTTCGCGCTGCGTCAGCCGGTGCCAGTTGGCCAGCCGGGATGTTTGCACGCTCAGGTCCAACCGCTTGCTGGGATATTGCATCTGGCCGGTAAAAAATTCGGCAGGGCCGCTGCGCACGTCGGCATCCGCCGGGATCGGCGGGAATGCGGGGCGCGGCATGGCTTCATAATCAAGCTGACCGGAGCGCGGTGCCATGAATATAAAAGTGCAGCTCAAACCCGTGTCATCGCCAGCGGCGATCTCGCTTTTGATAAAGGCAGTGTTCCGCCCCCGCCGAAGCAGCGATGCGGTAACCGTCACCTCACCCGACAGCGGCCCGGCAAAGGCAATCTGCGCCGATTGCAAGGGCGGCAAGTCGCCTGCTAGCCGCGCTGCCGCCTGATACGCCAGCACCGCGCTCAACCCGCCATAGGCTGTGCGGCCCTGAAGCCAGGTTGGCGGAATACTGATGTGATGGGGGCCGGGGCCAGATTTGAATTGGCCAAGCAGCGACGACAGGTTCATGCTTTATCCTAAAACTATTTGCCGTTGCCTAACGCAGCAAAAGCGCGCGCGCAATCGGTTCGTCGGTGCAAAGCCGCAAAGCGGGGCGTTTGAAAGGGAGGGGAATGGTGGGCGTAGCAAGGTTTGAACTTGCGACCCCTGCAATGTCAATGTAGGGGCTGGCATCAGCAAATGTATTAAAAATCAGCATCTTGCCTATCCTTGTTTTCACCCGTGCCCAAAATATGCCCAAAAAACTCCGAGGGTGCTTTCTGCGCTTACCGATAGCTCCTGTAGCGTCAATCTGCTTTAAACATTATCGCCATAACGCACACATAAAAACGAAGGCAGAATGATAGGAGCGTACGTTAAGCTTGCTAAACCATGGTAATTCGGCCGATATAACCAAGACATCGCTCGTTCGCAGGGCTAATTTCAGACTGGCACGTTCGCTAGAACATATGCGGATCAATAAGCCACCGCTTATTGTCGCAGACGGGCGCAAATCGGACAGCTAATTTACAGGCGCCCATAGGCTCTCCTGAGGAGTTGACGGGGTCGACCGTGTCGACCCCGTCCCCTCCTTATGCCGCCGCTGCGATGAACGCCTCAGCTTCCGCCATCACACGGCGAGCCATCCGAGCCCGCACGCGACCAAGATAATCACAATATTTGGCGTGGGGGCGAAGTCTGCGGACATGATCCAGCAGCGTGATGTGCGACGCGGCAGCGCTAATCAACGCTCCACCGATCCGTAAATGACTGCAAAGGACCATAGCGGTGGTGATGACATCAGCATCCGCGATTTCGCGCAGGCGTGACCACCGCTGTTCTGCCACCAACGTTGGCACCCGACCGGCGCTGCCGCCAAATTTGACTGGCAAGTCGAGGCGCGTCGCAATTTCCGAGAGGTGTGCATATGTGCCACTGGCTTTCATCTCTACGGCCAAGTCCAAATGTTGATAACTCCCGTGACGGCGAGCATTGTTGACCAGCTGCGATGGTAGAAGAATCTGATGCACAGCCGCACCCATTCGAAGGATGGGCAGGTCGTGACTGAGGCCACCCCAGGTCACCAATTGGTAACCTGGTAACTCCCGAAGGCGATTGAATAATTTGACGAGCACTTCGTTCTCATCCCCACTGGCAAAACTGTTAAGATGACCAAATTCGAAGAGCCCATCCGCTGTGACCGAGAACGTCAAAACGGACGCCGAGCAGACCTTCTTGAAAGGCCACCGCAGTTCTGCTGCACGCGGGTCCAATGCGGCATATTTGGCGTAAGCCTCTCGATCCTGCAGTATTTCAATGTCGAGCACAGCGAATTGGTATGCATTATTGTCATTAGTAATAGTCATATTCTTAGTATCCTATAGGCATGAAAAAGCCCGCAGAATTGCGGGCTTATGGTTGTCGGAACGATTGTCGGAATTGGATTTTCTTTTTTCCATTCTCCTTAGTCGTCCCACCCTTTTTGCTATTGAACGTGTCAACGCAGCGAACGCCTTGCGTCGAGCCTTCCACCTTTTGAAAAGCTTGTCCTGCAAATGCGCCGATACCTGTCAGACAATCGAGTTCAGGGTTCGCCAATGGTCATAGTCAGCCATCGCACGCCGAAGATCCACAGGGCTAAGCCACTCATGGGCGATGGATAGCCAGATGCTTTGAGCCTTGGCTGATAGCTCCTGCTCCAAAACATGCGGGTTCATCTGCCGTGTCGGACGGTGCCATTCTGCCGGAAGGTCGAAGTCGCTAGCCAACTGTTCCAGCGTGCGATGGCGGTCGTGGTCATACCAAAATGCATCTTGGACATCGTTCGCCAACACGTCCTTCAGTCGCTGTAAGGGCGCTTTGGCGGTAGCACCAAGCGGGTCGCCGTGTGGGATCCGAATCAGTGCGGCGATGGTGCGGTCCAAGCGTTATCCCGCCAG
>JAYUPJ010000197.1:0-15647 GCA_043760195.1 Sphingomonadales bacterium
GCTTAGCGTCGATTTACCAACCCCTAAATCACTTGCAATCCGCGCACGCGGCAGACCGCTACTCAGCGCTATCCGTACCGCTTCTAACTTGAAATCTTCTGTATGCTTAACCGACATGTTCCGTCTCCTTGAGTGAGGTATATAATCTCAAGTGACCGGAACCAAACCGTTACAAGTCCACAGGGTATCCCGGCAAACCGGGTCCCACGGTCTCGGTTAGTAGACATGACAAATAGCGGACAGCAACTTGGTCCGCGAAAGTGAAACCGGCGCCACCAGCTAGTTCAGGAGACTGGGTCAATGACCGCCTGCAAAAAAAACAGTTTCACCAAATTTCCCCCAGTTCCGAAATGATGCTGTCGGAAAGTTTCAATAGTTATGCTGTTAAGCAACCAGCGTCTTGCAACGGCATACCAGAGTCAATCGAGCTTTCATGGGCGAATTGCAAGAGCATCTATCTATTTTGGACTCACACTCGTCTGCACTGGGTGGCGTCCGATAACCCTCCTAGGCTTTGCCGCTAGGACCGTGCTTCTCCTCCGCCGATTCTTCAATGCACGATGATTTCACACCTGCGAAGACCACAACTCGATCAGACTGTTTTGAACATCCGCTTTTGCCTCAGACGCCCGAAACCCCTCAACGTTCCGGACTGCCAGACAACCGGCTGCACCAAAACGCTTGATGAACGAACGGCTGTTTACATCAACCGCGTCCCCAATAGCGGACTTTCCGGATCGTCCAACTTAGCTGACTTATTGCTACGCTAATTCGTGTATGCCGTGAGTAACTTGTCCGCCAGATCAGTATTGTATCGAAAACGAGCGTTTCCGATACTCTATATTTTCTTTATGACATCTGTATCGAAAACGGTATAATTTGACTTTCAATGCAATTTGCTTTACGTGCTGCGTTTTCGATACAGGAGGAATTATGCCGCGTATATTTGCATATTGCCGCGTCAGTACTGCTGACCAAAACTATGAAAACCAGCTTTGCGAGATTGAAGCCGCTGGCTTTAACATTGATCCCAGGCGCGTAATTGCTGAAACGGTTTCAGGTTCAACTCCTGCGTTTGAACGAGCTGGCTTTAGGCAGCTGTTAGACAAACTCGACTGGGAGGACGTGTTGGTTGTAACTAAATTGGATCGGCTTGGCAGAAACGCAATGGATGTGCGTTCGACCGTTGAACGGCTCGCTGAACTACAAGTGCGGGTTCACTGTCTTGCCCTTGGTGGAGTGGATTTGACGAGCGCTGCTGGTAAAATGACTATGGGCGTAATAGCGGCTGTGGCAGAGTTCGAGCGCGATCTGTTGATCGAGCGAACGCAAGCGGGTTTGGTTCGTGCCAAGGCGCAGGGAAAAAAGCTGGGTCGCCCGAGCAGCCTAACTACGGAACAGCAGGACACTGTTCGCTTGCAGCGTAGTAAGGGTGTTTCGCTAGGTTCGCTGGCCAAAGAGTATGGTGTCAGCCGGTCAGCTATCCAGCGGGTAGAGCGTCAAATATGAGATCGACCTAAAGTCACGAATTTAGCTTCTTTGTCCAGTCAATCGCAGCCAGCGGTTACGATTGAAGAAGGTCTTCCCGAAAAGCCTGTTACTGCAAGGCTTGCCCTATTCGGTCAGATAAAATTATGTCGAACGGCAGCTATGTTGGACAGTCCGGACAGTCGCCTATTATTACGGAATGACGGTAAGCGGTCATTCATTCATCTAGCGCCTTAGCGGCAGCATCGTTGGACAGTCCTGACAGGCAGCTTTCGGAGATGAAGCGGTCAAAGCCGACGTTCGTTCAGTCTCATCGGTAGCGGCAGATTCGCGCCGCATTGTTGCCATTCAATAGGCAGAATCTATTCACAAGACATGGTCATTCATTTAACCAAAATTGACGCCAGCCTGGACATTGGCAGGTGCCGGATAGCCGCACGCAGCAAGCATCGCTTTTTGCGTTTGGTCTTTCAAAGGAGAGTTGAATTTCAGGTGGCGATTTAGCCGATCCAAAGCTAGTTCTTCTAGCTTCGGCATTGTTAGCATTTCGCAGGCATACTTCAATTTCAGCTTTCTTAGCCCAAACCATTCCTTACCAAAGTGAGAAAATTCCGGTTTTTCATGGAGCAACACGCCTCCCCGTAGCCGCCTAAGCCAGCAACTTCAAATCTCTTACCAATGCAAAAAGCTGATCAATATTTTGCGCCGACTCATTTTGTACACGCCCAAACATTTGAGCCATTTCATCCCTTTCAAATGATGGCGATGCAACAAGGCATGAAGCGAGCTTGGTAGCCAGCTGTAGCCTTGAGGGTATCCACGCCAATGAGGGCAACGCCGCTTGGGGATGCGCATCGGCGGAGCGCGGGGTCAGGCGGATGATGTCGGCATTGCCAAATGTGGCTGCTGTGCGCTGTCCGGGAGCGGGCTCACGCGCCAGTTGCCCAACATAGCGGATCAGAATCTTGGTCGGATCAACCGGGAAATATTGCTGAAACGCCCAATTGTCATCTTTAAGACTCATATCGGCCAGCACTGGAAACGAAAGGCCGTGGGGTGTTTCGAAATCAGTATTGCTCGATTTGATCAGGACATTCAGGTTATGCAGCGTTTCGGTTTCGCGGGCGTCGATGATCGTTTGCGCCGTGGCTGTTCCTGCGGAAAAGTTAACTATGTCGCCATCAATGCCGTGCACCACAGAATTTAGGCGCAGGTCGTCCGGACTCACCTGCCGCAACACTTCAAGGTGCAATTGTGTCGGGTCCAGCATGACCGTTCTTGCATCGCGCTTTTCTGCGCTCGATGGGTAAGCGATATGGCATTGCGCCCAATCCTTGACGATTGCACCGTCGATCACGGCGCGTGCGATTTCCGGGATTTCGTCCCAGATCGAGGTTTCCAGCGTGTCACCGCCGCAGCTTTCGCCAGCTTCGATCAACAGGAATGTGACCTCGGGCCGATAGCAGGCGAGCAACAACGCGATGATACTGCCCGTTAAGCCGCCGCCGATAATGATAATGTCGTAGGATTTGGGCATATGGTCGCAGGCCATTTTCGAAATTTGCGCTGATGAAAATTGCAGCACTCCATCGGCTAATGGAATCGGTGGCCGCAATCAAGCGATAGGTCAAACTGCGATGCTCTTACAGCGACGACGCAGACAAACATTATCTGGATTCCGGATCCCATAAATGGATGGCGACTCGCCAATGCAATGAGCCGATCCGCAAGCCGAACTGTGACTTATTTGCGTGGGAACGAGCGCGCAGGCATCCGCATGATGCCTGCTTGTTAACCTTATTTTACCGTCACGAGCCCGCTTGGCGTTTTTGCATAATTTTACAAAAACATTGAATTGTAACATTAATTTTACATTAGCCGAGCGATTGCGCATCGCCGCGCGCAAAAAACGATGTTGCTAATTTTACAAGATTCAATTTCGCTTGATTTTAATTACGGAAACGGATTATTTTTAGAGCAGGTTAATAAGCGGTTAAATATCTACCCAGCCAAGCCAACAGGGAAAAACAAGGCAGCTGGACATGGATAGATCGATCTGAAGAGCCAAATGGGTATCGCAAAGACTTAAAAACGACGCAGAGGCAATCGGCCTCTAAGTCGTATTGAAATATAACCACGGAAGGTGGGGATATTATGTCGATTGCGCGGTTCCTATTTTACTTATTTTTGATGAGTGCTGCCTTGGCCCCTGCGCAATTGTGCGCGCAAACTACGGCCTATGCAGTTGGTCAAGGCGCGCCAAATAGCATCGCATTGAGTATCCCAGTAACGGCTTCGGTCGGCGGGCGTTGCAGCTTCAAAACCGGCAGTGCGCCCTCAGGTACTTACAACCAACCCGATTTCGATCTGACTGGATTGAACCACGATTTTCCTTTCCAGCTTGATTGTACAGGCGCTTCGCGCGTGGCGGTCGTTTCGGCCAATGGCGGTTTGAAAACGGCGGGCACTGCGGGCGCCGGTTACTTGACGCTTGCCCCATATAAGGTGGATTTGAATCTCGTCGGAAACACCCAGACGGTTACAGCAAACTGTCAAGTTGCGACATTATTGGCGGGGTCGAGTTGCTCGTTTGTTGGCCCGGCTTCAACGGCGCAAGGGCTGCGTCTGCCTGGGGCCTCTTTCAATCAAAATGGATCTTATCTTCGCGTCAGCGCGCCTGCCTATAGCGGCGCCAATGTGCTGGTCGCGGGAACATATTCCGACACCTTAACGGTGACGGTAAGCGTTGCGCCTTGAAGTTCAGGGCCAAACCAGTTTGTCGCACCCTCGGGGCAGGCTGGACCAATCTTAGTGCCGGGGGAACGGTGATGATTTGCCGATTTTGAAATACCCGCCGGGTAACCGGCAAACAAATGATCGCCGGGATACTGGCAAATAGTAGAAGGAATATAGTTATGAAAAAGAATATTTTATTCGCGCTGGCAGCAGTTTCAGCGTTGGCAATTGCCGCTCCGGCAACTGCTCAAAACGTTACAGGCACCGTTGATATCACTGGTACCGTGGCCGCAAAATGCCTGGTTGTTCCAGGCGCTGGTTCCACTTTTGGTACGGCGGTTGGCACGCCCGTTGCGCTTGGCGAATTGGCAGCCGCAGACGGTACATTAGCAACCGACTTGGCAACGCGTTTCACAACCATTGGCGCAGGGGCTCTAAGTGCGCGCGTAGTTTGCACCAGCGCCGCGCCGACGATTGCTGTTGATGCTGACCCAATTACATCGGCCACCACTACTATTGAAACAGGCTATTCGCATGCAATTGATTTTACCGCGAACGTAGCTGTCACGACAACGACAGGAGCAGCTGGACCGTTTTCTAACGCCAGCAGCGGCACAGCAGGCGCAGCAACCGCAATCGGTGGTCGTCTCGCCAATAACGGCAACAACAACATTACCATTTCGGCGTCCAATTTTACCGCTGGTGCCGGCAATCCGTTGCTCGTCGCGGGCAGCTATGCAGGAAAAATCACCGTACTCATCGCTCCAAGCATTTAATGTTTTGCTTGCAGCGCAACAGGGAGAATAAAAATGCGTAAAATTTCATGTCTTTCGGCGATGGCTTTGCTCGCAGCAGCTGCGCCCGCAATGGCGCAAAATGCACCGGTAACCGGAACCGTCGATATTGACGGTTCGGTTGCCGACCGGTGCCTTTTTACCGTCGATTCCGCAGTGATATCGGTTGGTGAATTGGCTTTGACTGGCGGCGGCGCGGCGGCGGGCAGGCTTAATGCCAGCAAGCTGGACGGTCAATCGCGTACATTGGTGGGCTGGTGCAATGGTACCGCAGCGACGATGAAAGTCGAAGCGCTACCTTTGCTGAATACCGACTTCACCGGAACGGCCCCGGCCGGGTTTGACACACGGATCAACTACACTGCGACAGCCCTTGCCAACAGCGTTTCGGTCGATGACAGTTCGGTCGATGCAGGCGCAGGAACACCATCGACGGTGGGTCTGTTCATAGGCGACGTTGCCGTAACTTTGTCGGCATCTGCTGCCCCTGCGAACGGATTGCTCGTTGCGGGTGGATATGTCGGCCAAGTGCTTGTGACACTCAGCCCTAGTATTAATTGAAACAAGCCGGTGCGCGCCGTTCGGGTGCGCACCGGCAGCAAGTTTACTGGAGAATCTGGATGGCCAAGGTAGGATTATTGTTAATCGTGACCGCTGCAGGATGGGCAGGCGCTGCGTCTGCTCAGGCTAGCAACACGGATAGCGGTAATGTCGCCGTCGATGGCAGCGTAGCGCCTATTTGCATTCTGGGTGAACCTTCGCGGCAGACGATCAATCTGGGCCAAATGACGGAAACTTCGGGTAGCCGAATTGGAAAGATTGCACCATTGGCGGTGCAGTCGGTGACGCTGCCGAATTCATTCTGCAACTTTGCTGGATCAGAAATCACCATGACCACCACGGCATTGGTTCAAAATGCTGCCACAACACTGCGTCCGGGATTTGCCCGGGCGGTCAATTTCACCGCATCGGCGACCAATTGGGCAGCATCGCCCTCGTCGGCGACGAGCGCGGCAGGTGCAGATGGCTCCAATCCATCCACCACAAATGGCGGTGCCACGCAGCCATTGCCAAAGATTGCCGATTTAACCGCAGAGCTCTCCGGCTTCAGCGTACCAGCGGATTCGATGTTGATTTCTGGCGACTATCAAGGGACCGTGATCATCACATTGGGCCCTGCAGCGAGCGGGGATCAATGACGTGAAAATATCTTCAACAAAGACCTTTGCAATTTGTTTGGCGATGACGGGTTCGCTGCCAGCAATGGCACAATCGGATACGGACAGCCAGGAATTGAATGTAATCGGCAATGTTCCAAATTTATGTTCGGGCGGCACGTTGACCGGCGGCGGGACATTTGATCTGGGCGTGCTGATTGATACATCGACGGGATTGCTGCGGACAGATATTGTAGCGCCGACGCAAACGCTGGTCGGCTCGTTTTGCTCGACGCGTTCGACCATCAATGTCGAGGCGACGCCGCTGTTGGCGCAGAATTTTACCGTGACCCCGCCAGACGGCTTTTCTCGCCGAGTGGATTACACCGCGTCGGCCGCTGGATGGACTGACAATCCGGCAATTTCCAGCACAGCCACAGCAACCAATGCCGATGCGAGCCAGACGCGTAACTCACCACATTCTGGTGAGATTGCGGTCAGTCTATCGGGTTATACAACCAACGGCGGCAACCGGCAGCGGCTGGTTGCTGACACTTCCTATCTCGGACTTGTCACGGTCACAATCACGGCGGCGGATTAGAACATGGCCCTAAAATATCTTGCCCTATCAACAACGCTGCTAATGGCAGCTGCTCCTGCCATTGGACAAACTCCAGTGGCCAGCCGGCAATTGGATGTTACCGGCAGCGTGCCAAGTGTCTGTGCTATGCAGCAGGCGAGTTTGTCATCCGGCGTCCTGAACAATTTCAGAGGGCTGAGCGGGGATACTCTGCAAATAGCCACATTGGTCGATCCAACGACGCTTGCGGCAAACTCCGCATCTGCCCAACTAGAATTTTCAGCGGTATGTAATTTTCCGCATCAGGTACGTTTGGAATCACAAAATAACGGCCTGTGGCAAACCGATGGCAGCACTTCAAATGCGGCCAATGGCTTCGCCTATGCGCTGCCTTATGTCGCTTCAATTACTTGGGGCGATGCCTCCGGTGCACTGAATGCAGATGCCAATATTCGCCATATTACCGAGCAACGCATCAATGTGGATGAAGCAACGGCCGGGCAGCTGAAGTTGAATATTTCAATCGCCGCCGGGGCATCCAACATCCATGCCAATGCACCTGTCCTAGCAGGCGTTTACGGCGACACATTGCGTATATTCCTGGAGCCACGATGATGCGTAAACTATTGTTCTCGGCTTGCTTGATCCCCATTTTGATTTCGGCAGCGCCAGCTTTTGCACAAGTTACCGACACTGATCAGCAGCGGCTGGAAATTTTCGGGACATCACCGCCAGCTTGCGTCTTGCAAGCACCAACTGCTGCGAATGGTGTTAATGCGACATTTCAATCCGGAGGGCCGGCGAACGGGGAAATCCAGATCGTCCAAATGGTCAATCCGCAAACAGGTGAGCCCGTTGCCAGCTCGATCAATATCTTGCTGCCGGTGATCTGCAATTCGTCGCATAGAATGGCAATTCGCAGCTTGAATGGCGGATTATTAAGGTTAGGCGGCAATTCCAGGAACCGTCAAGACCGCAATGGGTTCGCCAATTTTGTTGACTATCGGTTGGCAATTGATTGGGCCGGGCAGTCCAAATCTGCGCTCAGCAGCACTGAATTACTGGTAAATTCGGCACAGGGACGCGCTGGGGAAGCGGTTCTTTCGTTTGAATTGCAAGTGGGCGGAGGGGCGCTGGTCGCGGGGCGCTATTCCGACACCATTATAGTGGAGTTTCAAGCCGCAAACTAATGATAATTATATAATAAAGAATTTTTGGGGGATAATTGTGAAGCGTATTTTTAAACATATTTTCATCGTCTTTTTTGCGATGATCTTTATCGCTGCACCACTTCTTGCGATGACGGTACAGCCAGTCGTGATAAATCTTCAAACCAGCGGTAGAGGTATGTCGCAGGTTATTACGGTCGAGAATACCTTTGCCGCCCCGCTGCCTGTAGAGCTGCGTGTGCAAGAATTGACGCTTGACGAAGATGGCGTAAAGTTGACCGGCGTCGACCCAGGTGATCTGCTTGTTTTCCCGCCGCAAGCGTTGATCCAGCCAGGCCAAACCCAGTCGTTTCGCGTCCAATATGTCGGAGATCCAGATCTAAAGGCAAGCAAGCATTATTACATCACCGTTGCCCAGCTGCCGGTGAAATTGCCCGAAGGCCAGTCTGCGATCCAGATATTGTATAATTTTCAAGTTCTGGTGAGCGTAACACCTACTGGAACCAAGCCCGAAATGTCTGTCCAGAGTGCGGCGGTGGGCCACAATGCCGATGGTAAACCGGTGCCAGTTATCATGATGACGAATGCTTCAATAGCGCATGGATATCTATCCAATGGCAGGCTTCGTATCGTCCAACGCGATGCCGCAGGTAAGGAAGTGTTTAAGCAATCGCTGTCCGGTCCGGAAATCCAGCAAACTATCGGCTTTGGACTTGTTGGTGCCAACCAAACTCGCCGCATTACCGTGCCGCTCATCCTACCGCTGGATGGCGGTACTATCGAAGCCAGCTTTGAACCTGAATCGTAGTTGACATGAACCCGTACACCGCGCGAAATCTAATCTTCTTGGGTGCTGGGGTCAGTTTCCTGCCCTATGCAGCCACAGCGAGTGCATTCAGTGCAGAAGCAGCCGAAAGCAATGCGGCGGCAGAATCTGGCGAGCAATATACAGTGCCCGCACGGGTTGGCCCTGCGCTCAATCCGACCGGGCGAACAATCGCGCTGACAGTTCCTGCTAAGGACGGAGCGATATATCTCGGCGACGTTTCGCTAACCATCCTGCCCGACGATACATTGCAATTCTCGTCACAACGCGTGCTCAGCCTTTTGTCGAATATCCTTGACCAGAATAGTTTCGAGGCGCTGGAGCGGAGTTTGCGGATAAAGGAAACGCTGACGCCGAACGATTTTGTCGGCTCGGGAATTTCCGTCAGCTATGATCCGCAGTCCCTAGAGCTGAATTTCATTATTCCGGTTGAACGCCGCGTTTCACGCTCCGTTGTGGTAAGTCCATTGGATAGAAACCGGGTGGGCACTGTCGTCGAGCCCGCTGGTTTCAGCGCGTATGTAAACGTGCGGGCATCGGCAGATTACACCCATGCTGGCGGTGATGTGGGCTTTAACAACCCGGTTTTTTTGCTTGACGGTGCCACCCGCATTGGCGGCATTGTCGCTGAAACAGAGGCAACATGGCAGCCTGGCGGCTTTGGTAAAGACTTCAGCCGTCTGGGGTCGCGGCTTGTCTATGATGACCAAAAGAATCTGGCGCGCTGGACCGCTGGCGACCTGCAGCCAATCTCGCGCGGCTTTCAATCTACCCCGGACATATCCGGTCTCTCGATATTTAGATCCTACAGCGTCCTTCAGCCGCAACAAATTATCCGTCCGCGCGGTGACCGTAAATTCCGCGTTGACCGGCCGTCAACGGTTGAAGTCGAAATTAACGGACAGATTGTCCGCCGCTTGCAACTGGATCCGGGAAATTACGATCTGCGAGACTTCCCGTTCACACAAGGCGCAAATAACATTCGGCTGTCGGTTCTTGATGATGCAGGCCGTTCCGAAATCTTAAGCTTCAATATGTTTCTGGACCAGACCCAATTGGCCAAGGGGTTGAGCGAGTTTGGACTGTATACGGGTGTCAAGGCACCATTGGGAATAAGCGGCCCTCGTTATTCAAACGATTTGGCAGTTTCCGGTTTTTACCGGACTGGTATCAGTGATTTTGTAACAATCGGTGCGAACATTCAGGCAGAACGCAATTCACTGCTGATCGGAACCGAAGGCGTATTTGCAACTTCGATCGGCACATTCGGTACCAATCTGGGTTTCTCCAAGCTAAAAACTGCTGGCAGCGGGTATGCCGCCACGCTCAACTTTCAGCGGCTGATACATCGTTCCGGCGGACAATCAGATACCCTCAACCTGTTTGCCGAAACCAGAAGCCGCCACTTTGGCTCAACCGACAGCGCGTTCCTCAGGAACCCCTATGACTTTGAGGTTGGCGGCGGTTATTCGCACGCGTTCAGCACCCGGTTCTTTGCTGGCGCTGATGCCCGTTATTCGCGCGGGCGCGATCAGGAATCTGATGTTCACAGTTACCGATTGAGCACCGGATTTCGGATTTCGCCCACTGCCAATCTGACAAGCGACGTCCGTTATGAAAAGGACAATAGAGGGTCGCAGGTTAGCGGCCTGCTGTCACTTACTGTCCGTCTGGGCCGTTATTCAAGCGCACGTGCCGATTATGACACGCGCGATAATCGTGCCCGCGCATCATTCCAGACATTGCATGGCCAAGGCGTCGGTTCATATAATTTAAGCGCAGATGTCGAACGGTCGGATCAGGGGTCTGGACTGAATTTCAACGGTAATTTCATCACAAATCGCGCCGAGTTGGGAGTTAGCCATTTCGGCACATTCGCCGATACTTTTGGCCGCCGAACCAGCCAACGTACCGCGTTTCGCGTTGGAACTTCACTGGCTATTGCCGACGATGCCGTTTCGGTTGGACGGCCGATTTACGATAGCTTTGCTATTGTCAAACCACATGCCAAGTTGAAGCGGACCGACATTACGGTGGAACCGACCGCATTTGGACATACCGCCAACAGCGGATCTTTTGGCGCGGCGACGCATCCAAGCCTGAGTTCCTATTCCGACCGTACTGTCACAGTTGACGCCGCCAACGCGAAGGCAGGTACAGATATCGGCCAAGGATCGTTCCGCCTGTTCCCCTCATATCGCAGCGGGTACAAGCTTGAAGTTGGCTCTGAATATTCGGTTACTGCCATGGGAACGATGGTGGATATCGACGGTGAACCTGTGTCACTTGTTACCGGTACCGCGACCGAACTTGCCCATCCAGACCGGCAACCGGTGACGATGTTTACCAATCGTCTCGGCCGTTTTGGCGCAACCGGACTGGCGCCGGGCAAATGGCGGATTGAAATGCTGGACGCCAAAAAATCTGTGTTTGAAATAGAAATTCCGGAAGATGCCGACGGCATCGTACGTTTCAACGAAATTACTCCGCTGAGGAAATGAAAATGGCGATGAAAGAAAAATTTGTTCAAGCCTGCGCATTGCTAATTGCGCTGTTTGGATTGGCCAGCCCCGCTTTCGCGGCGAGTTGCGGCATTGTCGGCAGCGCAACGGCCTCTCCGGCTTTGTATGATCCGTTCAATCCTGCTGGTTTGGCGACCACCACCGTTCAGTTAAGCCTGACGCGGATCAACGGAGCCGGCGGAGAAAAAACCAACATCGTCCATTTCTTTCTCAAATCGATCAACAACAAGGCTGATGGCGCTGTGATAATTCCGACTATAGTCACCGGGCCTGTAAGTACCGATGGCTTGAACCTTGATATTTTCTATGATTTCGCCGAACCGCCGCCAAATTATGGACCAACCAATTTGACGCTACCGTCAGCGGGCAACCGGTTCTTGCGGATTGAATTTACAGGCAATGACGGTAAATCAGATAGCGCGGTAGTTACCTTCAATATATCCCTGCCCGCCAACCTTGATCTCAACGCATCCGCAAATTTGCCATTTGATGCAATTTTCGCATGCAGTACTACGGGCGGCGGCGCACAGACCCAGCAAACGGGCCAAATTCCAAATGCCGTTGTTTTCCCGGTTACTGTCTTGAGCGCGCTGCAGGCGAGTTACGCGGGCACTGCCCTAGATTTGGGCGAAGTCGGTGATAAGACGACCGCGGACGTATTGGCTGCGCCCGCAACTTACACCACTCCGATATTCAATCATGTCAGCGTCCGCAGTTCGGGGCCTTACACTGTCTCTCTATCATCGCAAAACGGATATCGGTTGACGTTTCCCGGCGGCAACCTGGCCAACGCGTTGCACACGCTGAAGTATAAGCTATCGTTTGCCGGTCAAACACGTAGCAATGCCAGCCCGACCTTCACCACGGTCACGTGCCTGCGCGCGGGCGTGCCCGCGTTTGAGGCAGATGCCCTTTCTGTTCGCGCTACTTTGATCGAAGGCGGCCAGGGAAAACTGGTTTCCCCGACCTATTCAGACACGTTGACGGTCACTGTTGCTCCGCTTGCAACAGGCGCGCCGTCGCAGCAGAATTGTCCCGCCCTTTAATCAGAGCGCAACAATTCGGAACGACACGGAACCATTTTCGATGCCTTTAGGAAGATCAAGCGTGATCTCGCGGATTTCGATGGCGGCGGTATTTGACTTGCTGATGCGGACAGTCCCTCTTGCCGACAAATTGACAGTTTTGCCATCAACGCGCAATTTTGCTTTGGCGAGTGTCGGCGAGAAATCTGCATAGACTTCATAACCATTGGGGTTGTTGCAAAACTCCCGGAGCGATCCAACGCGCACTTCACCGAAGGCCGGAGTAACCATGTTGGCGTCGAGCCTTGCATGACAGATCACAGGAACGGTGCCGCTTATTCCAATCGAATACTGACTGTTGCCTGCCGCAGATTGCGGTGAAACGGCGAGAGCGGGTGCAGATAATACTGCAACAGCTGCTGCCAACATTGCTAAATGCTTTACCATATTAATTCTCCACAATTTGGGAGGCTCAAAATAGCAAGCAGCGTTGAAGATACTGTGGAGTGTTATAGTTAACAGAAGTAAACTATTTTACTGGGTTATTGCCCTGTGGTTTGGATTATATGAATTCGATAATCCACAGACGCATGATGGGGGCTCGGGAAATTCCGCAAATTCCAGGGATAAAATGTCAGGACACGATACGAATTAGCGTCCGCTTTCAGGGAGCGTGCGCCTATCCCTGAATGGCCAGTTTGTTAGCGGCACCTGCCGTTCTGAATATAACGCCGCTGGTTCCCAATTATGCAGATTACAGAAATTCAAGAGCAAGTTACAGCAAAATAGTAAGGCGAACAGAAATTATGGCTAAAGTTATGGCTGAAGAAATTTTAGTGAATTTTATCATTAAATTTCAATGTTAATCGAATCCCACCGTCTCCGCTATCATTCATCCTTATGTGACCCGATCGTCGCTTGCGATCAAAAATGGATGTTTGGTCGGAATCTTGCTTGGCCTTTGGGGCTTCGATAGCTAGAGAAGTAGCCGAGAAGCTGTATTGTCAGCGTAATACGCTTGCGTCATTGGGTTCTTTGTTTATTCACGTTTCAAACTGGGCTAAGTTCAAAGTTCAAAAAGGCTTATCGAAAGTAAGGCATGTCAAACCCAGATTTTACCTCCGCGCGCCGCGCCATGATCGACAGCCAATTGCGGACCAGCGGTGTTTCCGAACCATCGGTGATCGCGGCGATGGCCGCGTGTGAGCGTGAATATTTTGTACCTGCCGCCATGCGCGCAATCGCCTATATGGACCGCAGCATTAATATCGGCGGAAACAGAAAGCTAAATCCGCCGGTCGCGGCCGCCATGATGTTGCAAGCCGCCGAGGCCGGAAGCGGCGACCGGATTTTGCTGGTTGGCGCAGGCACGGGCTATATGGCCACCCTGTTGGCGGCAACGTTGGCGTCCGTCGTCGCGTTGGAAGAAGACGATGCTTTATTTGGCGAAGCCGCCATCCGGCTATCATCATTGGCCAACGTGACATTGGTGAAAGGCCCGCTGATCGGCGGCTGCGGGGATTTAGGGCCCTATTCCCTGATTATCATTGACGGTGCCATTGCGGAATTGCCAGTGGCGCTGTCGGACCAGTTGATCGACGGAGGCCGGATCGTCTGCGGGCTGATCGACAATAATGTCAGCCGATTGGCCATTGGTTACCGCAGAAACGGTGACGCCGGAAATGCCTTGGCGCTGCGGCCATTTGCCGATACTGATATCGCAGTATTGTTTGGCTTTGCACGTAAAGCGGAGTTTGTATTTTGAAATCAATGCGGATTACCAGTTTGCGGCGTGCCGCACTTGCAGGAACGATTTTGGCGTTAACTGCAGCTCCGGCGGCAGCAGATACCTTACGTGATGCATTGGAGGCGGCGTATGCGTCCAATCCGAACTTAACCGCAGCACGCGCGGGCCAGCAAGTGATTGACGAGAATGTACCGCTGGCCAAATCGCAAGGCAGGCCAAGGGCGTCGGCAACCGCGACGTACAATGAAAACATCCTCAATTCAGCGTCGGGCCAAGGGTTCAGCACGGCACGTTCGGTATCGGTAGGTCCGACGATACAAGTCCCGCTTTATTCCGGCGGATCGATTAGAAACGCAGTCCGCGCCGCAGAGACCCGCGTCGAAGCTGGACGTGAAAATCTACGCGGCACCGAAAGTAGCATATTTTCCGCCGTTGTTGGCGCTTATATGGATGTGATCCGCGACGAAGCGGTGGTCTCGCTGAACCGGGCCCAGGTTGGCGTTCTGCAAGTAAACCTGCAAGCGACCCGCGACCGTTTTGAAATTGGCGACCTGACGCGTACCGACGTCGCCCAGTCCGAAGCGCGTCTGGCCACCGCGATCAGCAGCATGGAGTCGGCGCGGGCCAATCTGATCCGGTCAAAAGAAGGTTACATCCAGCTGGTCGGCAAAGCGCCGGAAGATTTGGAAGCGCCGCCGCCATTGCCAAACTTGCCCGATGCACCAGAAATGGCCGTGAAAATTGCGATGGAAAACAATCCGGATCTTGCCGCCGCGAACAAGCAATACAATGCCGCAATTTTTGACCGGCAAGGCGCGAATGCAACCCGTCTGCCAACGGTTTCCGGCTTTACTAGCGGCAATTACAACAACGCGCTGGGTTCATCAACGCTGAACGGGCGGTCTGCAGGGATCGATCAATCATCGACGTCGGCGCAAATTGGTGTGCAGGTAAACATTCCTTTGTATCAAGGCGGTGCACCGGCCGCCCAAATCCGCCAGGCACAGGCCCGGTTGAGCCAGGCACAAGAAGCGATCATTGCTGCTGAACGCGATGTTATCGCGCAGACCCGCGCCTCTTATGCCGCATGGCGCGCGAGCATCGAAGTAATCGCATCGTCGGAACGTGCCGTATCTGCCAATGAATTGTCATTGGAAGGTGTGCGCGCCGAAAATACCGTGGGCAACCGCACCATTCTCGACATATTGAATGCAGAACAAGAATTGCTGAACAGCAAAGTGCAATTGGTCACGGCCCGGCGCAATTCTTATGTCGCCGGTTTCACTTTGTTGGCGGCAATGGGCCGGGCAGAGGCACGTGATTTGGGGCTCGAAGGTGGGCCTTTATATGACCCATCGGAATATTACACGCGCGTCGAAAATGCCTGGAATGACTGGTCGACAAACCCCGATCCGACAACAAAAGCAACCCGAACCATTGACACGCCGTCGCAAACGGCAGAAATAGAGCCATTAGCGGATTTTTCGGGCCGCAGGGAAATTGGTAAGCGGGGCAAATAGGATGGCAGACAGCCGAAGCGAGCTTTCGATGGACGAGATATTGTCTTCGATCAAAAAGATCATTGCCGACGAAGATCGGGCCA
>JAYUPJ010000198.1:0-15607 GCA_043760195.1 Sphingomonadales bacterium
ACGTCAATCTGGCCAAGCCGGCTTTCTGGTGCCAGGATTATCGTCCGCTCGATAATGTTCCGCAATTGGCGCACATTACCCGGCCAGTCGCAGGCCTGCAACGCGGCCAAGGTTTCATCTGAAATCTCCGGTGCGCGTATACGCTGTTCTACTGCGAAGCGGGCGGCATAATGATTTGCGAGATCAGGAATATCCTCACGCCGGTCAACCAAAGGAGGAATGGCGACCGGTACGACATTTAGCCGGTAAAACAGATCCTCACGAAAACGACCTTCTGCAATTTCAGTCGCCAGATTACGGGCCGTCGCCGAAACAAATCTTACGTCAACCCGGATCTGGCGATCGCCGCCGACGCGAACAAAACTTTGATCGGTCAAGACCCTTAAGATCTTGCCTTGCGCGGTGATCGGCATGTCGGCGACTTCATCAAGGAAAATAGTGCCGCCATGCGCGCGTTCCAACAATCCGGCCTGAACCAAACGGCCATCTTCTTCGACGCCGAACAATTCTTCTTCAAACCGGTCGGAATCGAGCCGGGCAGAACTTACCGACATGAACGCAGCGTCGGCGCGCGGACTCCAGCTATGCAACAACCTTGCGGCGACTTCTTTGCCAACACCTGCCGGACCAGTAATCAAAATCCTGCTGCCTGTGACCGCGACCTTTTTCAATGTCGCGCGCACATTGTTTATCACCGTCGACGAACCGGTTAGTTCGTCGGCATGCCCGAACATCGCCCGAAGCGAAGCATTCTCTTCCCGCAATCGCTGTGTCTCTGTTGCTTTGGCAATCATGTGCAGCAATTTTTCTGCTTGAAACGGCTTTTCCAGAAAATCGACAGCACCCAATGAAATTGCCGCAACCGCCGTGTCGATATTGCCGTGTCCCGAAAAAACAATGATCGGAATATGCGTATGTTTTTGCTTGAATATCTTTAGCAGTTCGAGCCCGTCCATTGACGAACCGCGTAACCATACATCAAGCAAGATGAGCGATGGCAGACGTTCATCGACTTGCTCCAAAGCCGCCTCGGCGGTTGAGGCCGTCCGCGTATTATATCCCTCGTCATCAAGCACGCCTGCAACGAGCTCTCTAATATCCTGTTCGTCATCGACGACTAAAATGTCCAATGCCATGATCTATTCTAGGCCTTTTTCAAGATGGGAATCCGCGTTGTACTGCGTTTTTTCTGCAATAATTGCGGGAGAAAAGCGCAGGGTAACAACTGCTCCGCCCTGTTCGGCATCGCCAAAGCTTATTTCCGCAAAATGTTCTTCAATGATTTTTCTAACGATTGCCAAACCCAGTCCAGATCCCTTATTGCGGGTGGTGACATAGGGTTCCAATATGCGGTCACGCTCCGCTGGCAGGCCCGGCCCGTTGTCCTTGAAACTTATGATCACTTGCGAATTGGCGTTGCTCAATTCAACTTCGATATGGCCAGAATGCAGATCGGACGGATTCTCTTCAATGGCCTCTACCGCGTTTTTCAAAATATTAGTCACGGCCTGGCCAAGTTGACGCCGGTCACAAATCAGCATTGGTGCGGTTTCCGGATGCCGAAAGTCGAACTTTATCTGGCGATGCCCAACTTCAAACAAAAATATCGCGTGGCCGACAATGTCCGTGACGCTTTCTAATCGGAACACGGGTTTTGGCATGCGCGCAAACGAGGAGAACTCGTCGACGATATTGCGCAGATCGCCAACCTGCCGGATGATCGTCGCCGTCAATTGGGCGAAAACCGATTGGTCGTCCGCGACCGTTTTGCCGAAACGCCGCTGTAAACGTTCTGCTGCCAATTGAATCGGCGTAAGCGGATTTTTGATCTCGTGCGCAATCCGGCGGGCGACATCGGACCATGCCGCGCGCCTTTGATCTGCCAATTGCTGGCTTATATCCTCAAACGTAATGACATCATTCTGATCGCCGGCAATAAAATTCACGGCGACCGTTCGGGGGTCCGGTCCATCGCCAATTTGCACCACCGCATGCGATTGCTTGTTTGTCATGATGTCCGCCAACATCGGAGCGACCTTTTTAAACTCTTGCCCCACGATCGTTGCGTGTTCGCCAAGTAGCAATTTCTCTGCGGTCGAATTTGCAAGTCTCACCACGCCATCGCGGTCAATGCTGACAATACCGGCCGACACGGACTCAAGCACAGCCTCAATGAAGTTTCTGCGGTCATCAAGCTGCCTGTTGGCAGTAATCAAAGTGCTCGTTTGGGTTTCCAACCTGTCCGTCATCAAATTGAATGACTTTGACAAGAACTCAACTTCGTCGGACCGCATGTCATCAACCGGAACCCGCGCAGTTAAATCGCCGTCCGCGATATTTTGCGCCGCAGTCACCAAATTTGTAATCGGCCGCACCAACCGGTCAGCGACAATCAACGCAACCCACACGGTAAATGCGATTATCAGCAACGAAACCAAATAAAGCGCCGCGTTAAATCGCAATTGCAAGGTCCGTGACCGGGCTTCCATCGCGTGATAATCTTGAATTACCGACTGCGCTTTTTTGCCCAAATTGAATGTGGGAAGTGATTGTGACCGCTTCGTATATAAATAGGATTTGGGGTTTTCAAACAGCAGCATCACTGCTTCAATTTTGTCTGATTTCCCTTCCACTATTAGCTTCTCACCGCTGTTAAGCCGCGCAACATATTTAGGATCAAACCATTGATAATTGCTCGGTCTGTTATCGTCTGGGGATACGACTGCTTGGCTGTTTTGGGAACCATCGGTGCCAATCGTTATGATGGCTGACTCGCTGAGCTTGCGATTGAAAACCTGGGTAAGATAGGCGTCGAAAAAGGCCGGATCATTGATGTCGATAATGGTCAAGATTTTGCGCAAATCTCCCGCCATTGTTATTGTTTCATCTTTTAAATCACGTTGCTTTTCATCGTAATAGCCTTGCGCCAACTGGCCTGCGTTTTCGAGCATGCCGCGCGCTGAACCTGAAAACCAGAATTGCGCGCCGCTTTGAAACAAAAGTGAGGCAAAAATCACGAGCAACAATGTCGGTATAGCTGAAATCAGCGAAAATATCGCCACAAGACGGACGTGCAGACGTTGCCGGTTGCCGATATTTACCAGCTTTGCCCTCTGCAGTGCCAATCTGCGTCCGAACAAAACCAGCAGTATTGTTGCGGGCAACAAATTGGCCACCAACAAAGCGGCGGCAAGTTCGGGCGATAATGGTTCTGCTTGGCGTGATTGCGCCGAAAGGAACGTGGCCGTAAAAATCGCCATCACGATTATCATGACGATGCTGAATACTTCGAGAAACTGAATTGACCGGTTGTTGCCTGCCCAATCGGCGACAGATGCCAACGAACGGCGAAAAATCCCCGTTACTGCCGCATCCGTCTTTATCCCGATTGTTGCCATAAAGACACTATCGCAGCCTAGCAGTTGCTTGGAAAGCACAAAAATCCAGAAAATCATCGCATCGTCGCAAACTTTATGCGGCTTATCCCGTGATTTTTCCGGTTATACCATATTCAGAGAGCTTTTTGCGCAACGTATTCCGATTGATGCCAAGCAACGATGCCGCTTTTAACTGATTGCCTCGCGCCTGTTTCATCACCATTTGCAGCAGCGGCACTTCAAAGGCAGCCAGCGCGCGGTGATAGATTTTTTCTTTCGCGCCGCCCCGGACCTTATTGCTGGCCAAGAATTGGGACACGGCGTCTTCAAAACTGCAGCCGGTTACAGCATGAAAGGCTTCGTCGGTTTGATCCACGGATTGCGATATTGCCGATGCCGAGATCACATCTTCGCGGCAAACCAAAGCGAGCCGGTACATCAGGTTTTTCAGCTCCCGGACATTCCCGCGCCACGGCATTCGTGCCAGCATTGCGGTCGCGCCATCGTCAATTTCCCGCTTCGGCAAGCCCTCTTGCGATGCCATAGCAAGAAAGTGTTTTGCCAAAAGCCCGATGTCGCCGGGCCTTTCGCGCAGCGGCGGCATGTTAATCGGTACCACATTCAGCCGGTAAAAAAGGTCTTCGCGAAAGTTGCCGTCGGCAATTTTTTCTTCAAGATTCTGGTGGGTTGCAGCGATAATCCGCACGTCCAAGCGGATACTCGCTTTGCCCCCTACCCTGCTGATTACGCCCGATTGCAGGGCGCGCAACAGCCGCGTTTGGGCGTGGATCGGCATGTCGCCAATTTCATCGAGGAAAAGTGTGCCGCCCTGTGCTTGTTCGAACCGCCCAATGCTTTGACCAACAGCGCCGGTAAACGCGCCTTTTTCATGCCCGAAAAGCTCGGCTTCGATTAGGTCACCGGGAATTGCCGCCATGTTCACAGCAACAAACGGTCCAGTTTTTCGGTGGCCGAGATTGTGGATAGCTTCTGCAACCAGTTCTTTACCGGTCCCGGATTCGCCCAAGATTAAAACCGATAAATCGTTGCGCAAAAGCCGCGCAACCATGCGGTAAACCTCTTGCATTGGCGCGCTGCGCCCGATCATCGGCATGTTCACTTCGCCAAGCTCTGTTCCGTTCGCAGGCGAATAGCTGCGCCGTTCAATCCCTTGCTTTACCGCAAGTACCAAGTCGTTCAAATCAAAAGGCTTTGGAAAATATTCGAACGCGTCAATTTCACTTGCACGAACGGCGGTGTCGAGCGTATTTTGTGCCGAGATTACAATGATCGGCATTTCGGGAAACTCCGATTTAACCGAGCCCAAATTGGCCAACCCGTCGCTATCTTTCAAAACAACATCGGTGATCATCAGATCAAATTGCCTTTCAGCCAGGGCCCCGTCACGCTCACTCACGCTGCTGCATATCCGCGAATCAATGCCCTCAGCCGACAATGCAGCCGTAATTACGATGCCTATCGACGTGTCGTCCTCGACCACTAATATCGATGGTGTTTTCATATTTTACCGCCCTTGGCCGCGACCGGCAAAAACATCCGAAAGTGGGTCATCTGAGATTCCAAGTCGCGTTCATAACTGATGCGTGCGTTCATTTGCGTTATCAGTTTGCGCACAATGGCCAAACCGAGCCCCTGCCCGTCCCGCTTGGTGGTCACAAATGGCGCAAATAACTCGTCTTCGATATGAACCGGGACGCCTGGTCCATTGTCCGAGATTGTAATTTCAACTGGCAGTTTGGTGGCGCGCTTATCGCCGCCCAAATCGCGCAACGCCCCGCTCATGACAAAACGGGTAGTTATCTTGATGTTCGCGTTCATATCATTTTCAAGCGCATCAATGGCATTTTGTAAAAGGTTGATGATTATCTGTACCATCGCATCTGCGTCGATCATGACATTGGGTAATGACGGGTCATAGTTGATCGATATTTCCGGCAATGCCTTATTCGCCGCACGGATTGACCGAATTGCACGCTCAATCAAAAGATGGATATTTTCCGGCAAGATATTGGACGGCGCAACATTTCCCAAATTTTGCATTTGATCCAAAAGCCGCGCAATCCGGTCGACCTCGTTCACCACAAGATCGGTTAACGGCTTATGCTTTTCGTCTATCTGCCGAGCCAAAAGCTGTGCGGCACCTTTTATACCGGCGAGGGGGTTCTTTATTTCATGGCTCAATATTGCAGGCGCCCCCAAAGCTTGCTGGCTGCCCGCTTCATTATGCTCATTGATATGCAGACGGCCCGGATGACGCGGAGAAATAATGACCATCCGCCATTTCGTGTCGCTTGGTACGTTGCAGATGGAAAGATCCGCGATCATCGCGCCGAGCGGCGTTACCAACTCCATGTCCTGCGCGGAAAGATCACCTTCAATATCGGCCAACGCCAGGTTGAATCGTTCATCTGTGCATCCAAGCGATGTCGTAATATTGCTGCCCAACAGACGGCTGATGCTGCGCCCGAAAAAGCTCTCGCTCGCGTGGTTGGCATAGGCGATCAGATTGTCTTGTCCAACCAACAACATCGGCAATGGCAGTGCCGCCAGCAACAATGCATCGTCAGGGCGGTTGTCAGGGCGATTCAACATTTCTGCCATTTTCAAGCAGCTTGCCGCGCCAAAAGGGGTTCATAAAATCGCTCTAGTTCGCCCAACACTTGATGCGCATCGTCTATCCGGTTGACGTGGTTGCGAAACTCAGCCGAACCGGCCAGTCCCTTGGTGTACCAGCCGATATGCTTTCGCGCACAGCGCGCGCCAATATCGTCGCCATACAGTTCCAGCATGCCTTTGTAATTCTCGATCAGCACGCCGTATTGTTCTTCCAATGCCGGGTCAGCCAATCTGATTCCGGCCGAAAACCAGTGCATGACTTGCCCGAGCAACCAAGGCTTTCCATAAGCGCCGCGGCCAATCATCACGCCATCCGCGCCACTTTGTTCAAGCGCGGCTTGCGAATCCTCAATCGAACAAATGTCGCCGTTTACAATCACCGGGATAGAAACCGCGTCCTTAACCGAACGAACGAACGCCCAATTGGCACTGCCTTTGTACATTTGGTTGCGTGTGCGGCCGTGAACGGTGACCATCTTTGCGCCCAAATCTTCTGCGATATGCGCCAATTCCGGCGCGTTAAGGCTGCCATGATCCCATCCCATCCGCATTTTGACGGTGACGGGCACTGAAACCGCGTTCACTGTTGCTGCGATTAACTTTGCTGCCAGTGGTAAGTCGCGCATCAACGCTGAACCGGCATCGCCATTGACGATTTTCTTAACCGGACAGCCCATGTTGATATCGATTATCGCTGCTCCGCGATCTTCATTCAACTTTGCTGCCTCTGCCATTGCAGTCGGGTCACAACCTGCAAGCTGCATCGAAACCGGTTCTTCGGCAATGTCCCAAGCGGCCTTTTGAATAGATTGCCGGGTTTCGCGGATCATAGCCTGGCTGGCGATCATCTCGGTTACGTTCAAGCCCGAGCCATAGCGGCGCACTAGTTTGCGAAACGGCATATCGGTTACGCCGGTCATCGGGGCCAGAACAACGGGGCTTTCGATAGTGATCGGGCCGATTTGGATGGGGCGGAGTTTCATATTGCACCAATTTGCCTAAAATTTAGGCAGCCCATATCCTTAATGCGCTTGGCGAGCAAGGCCTGTGTGTCTAGAGCCGCGATATGATGCAAAGTGGAAAAAATGTGGCATTGATCGTTGCTGCCGGATCGGGCAGCCGCGCAGGCGGCAGTGTCGCCAAGCAATTTCGCAGCGTTCGCGGCAAGCCAATGCTGCTGCACAGTTTTGAAGCCTTTCTTGACCACGCAGAGATTGATGAGATATTCATCGTCGTCGGCGAAGATCAAATAATGCAGGCTGGGGGCATTCTAAAAGATTTTGCATTACCATCCTTGGTTGTTGGCGGAGCAACGCGGCGGGAAAGCGTTGCCAATGGCTTGGCAGCCATCGCCGCAGCTGGCGGTGCAAAAAATATTCTCATCCATGACGCTGCGCGGCCGTTTTTGTCGCGGCAGATTATCACAGATTTGATCGCCGCCTTGGAGGGTAATTTGGCAGCAGTCCCCTGCCTTCCCGTTGTCGATAGCCTTGCGCGCGGTGACGTCTGGATGGACGCAACCGTTGACCGCGCCCCGCTACGCCGCATTCAAACGCCGCAAGCGTTCCGGTTTGAGGCGATATTGTCGGCGCATCGCAATTGGAACACCGGCGCAGAAGCCACCGATGACGCGCGGATTGCCATGGCTGCCGGTATCAATGTTGCAATGATACCCGGCGATGAACAGCTTGCCAAATTCACTTTTGCTGACGACTTTACTGGTGGATTAGGCCAAGCTGCAGCAATGCAATCTTACCGAACCGGAACCGGATTTGATGTCCACCGCCTTTTGGCAGGTGAAGAGCTTTGGCTTTGCGGGATAAAAATTGAGCATGATTTCGGGCTGCTGGGCCACAGCGATGCCGACGTTGCGCTGCATGCGATCACGGATGCCATGTTGGGTGCTTTGGCGCTTGGTGATATTGGCGATCATTTTCCGCCGTCGGACCCAAAATGGCGTGGTGCATCGTCCGATCAATTTGCGATACATGCGTTAGAACTTGCGGCTGACAAAGGCTATTCAATCGGCAATGTTGATGTCACAATCATGTGTGAGGCACCAAAAATCGGACCTCACCGCGCTGCCATGCGCGCGCGCATCGCAGAGATTTTGTCAACAGACGTCGAAAATATATCAGTAAAGGCAACGACGACGGAACGCCTAGGCTTTACCGGCAGAGGCGAAGGCATCGCGGCGCAGGCCGTTGTAAGCTTCTATAAATAGGATCAGATTGATGAAATTTTTACTCCCCAAAAAAGTAGCTGATCTTGCGGGCCAAGTAATATCCGAGAATTTGGCGGCGGGCAGAACTATCTCTGTTGCAGAAAGTTGTACCGGCGGGCTGGTTTGCGCGGCGCTAACTGAAATTCCGGGAAGCAGTTCCGTTCTGCAATATGGCTATGTGACCTATGCCAATGATGCCAAAATCGAAACGTTGGGCGTAAGTTCGGAACTTCTGGAAACATTCGGTGCGGTATCAATTGCCGTTGCCTGGGCAATGGCGCAAGGGGCGTTGGCAAAAAGCGGAGCAGACGTTGCCCTGGCAATCAGCGGCGTTGCTGGCCCCGGTGGCGGCACGGACCAGAAGCCGATTGGTACCGTTGTTTTTGCGGTCGCAACCAAAGGCAAAGACCCCGAAGACGTGTTGGCGGGGCGCGAAAATTTTGGTGCCGATTTAAATCGCGCTGAAGTCAGGATGGCAGCAACCATCCACGCGCTAAAACTTTTACTGCCGGGCGCGGCGTAAATTGCGGCTAACCATATAGCTCATCCGCTCTGGCGATGAATGCACCTGTCATTTTACGCAGTGCGCTGTCGAAAAACTGGCCCGCAATCGCTTCAAACATCGCGTTGCGGAACGAGAAATCGACAGTGAAATCGGCGATAGATCCACCTGACGCGATATCTTCAAACTTCCATTGATTGTGCAAATGTTTCAGCGGCCCGTCGAGATAGTCCACGACTATTTCGGTTTTTGGCGTTTTCAATACCCGCGAACTGAACGTTTCTCTCAATGATTTGAAACCGACAATCATATCCGCCAGAGTTTCGGTGTCGCTATCGCTTCGAATGCGAATGGCCGATACCCAAGGTAGAAATTCGGGGTAGCGCTGCACATCTGCCACCAAATCGTACATTTGGGCTGCGCTGTGCGGCAGTTCGCGGCGTTCATGATGGCTCGGCATTACGCGCGCTTATTTGCTTTGGCCAAATGCAATTCACGCGCATTGCGCATCTTGGCAAAATCATCGCCTGCATGATAGCTCGAACGGGTAAGCGGGCTTGATGCCACCAGTAAAAAGCCCTTGGCGCGTGCGATTGCTGCATACGCATCAAATGCCGCAGGAGTAACAAAATCCATAACCTTTGTATGGCGCGGTGTGGGTTGCAGATACTGGCCCATCGTCAGGAAATCGATATCGGCGCTGCGCATATCATCCATCACTTGATGAACCTCCATCCGCTCCTCGCCCAGCCCCAGCATGACGCCCGACTTGGTAAAGATCGACGGATCATGCCGCTTCACCGTCTCCAACAGACGCAGCGATGCATAATAGCGCGCTCCGGGGCGGATCGTTGGATATAGCCGGGGCACGGTTTCCAGATTGTGATTGTAAACATCCGGCCGCGCAGCAACAATCGCTTCAACCGCAGATTGCGCTTTGTTCCGAAAATCCGGTGTCAAAATTTCAATCGTCGTATTCGGCGTGTTGCGGCGCAAAGCTTCAATAACCTTAACGAACTGGCTGGCACCGCCATCGGGCAGGTCGTCACGGTCAACCGAGGTAATGACAATATGCGCAAGCCCCATCTTTGCGGCGGCAAGCGCGACATGCTCCGGTTCAAGCGGATCAACCGCTTTGGGCATGCCGGTCTTCACATTGCAAAAAGCGCAGGCGCGTGTGCAGACATCACCTAGGATCATCACAGTGGCATGCTTTTTTGACCAGCATTCGCCGATGTTGGGGCATGCCGCCTCTTCGCAGACCGTATTGAGGTTCAAATCGCGCATCAATCGCCGGGTTTCATTATAGCCTGCGCTGGTTGGCGCTTTCACCCTGATCCAATCAGGCTTGCGCTGGCGCGGTTCGCGTTCGGTTATAGACGTCAGTTCATTCATCCTTGTCCAGATAGTCGGACAAGCGGCGTCTTGCCAGTGCGAATTTTGATGATAGGGATAACGCATGACGCAATTCACAGATATGCTCGCAGGATATCGCCGGTTTCGGGCTGGCGATTGGACATTAGAACGCAGCCGCTGGGCTGAACTCGGAGAGGGCCAAAGCCCCCGGGTCATGGTGATAGCCTGCTCCGACAGCCGGGTTGATCCCACCCAGATATTCGACACCAATCCAGGCGAAGTGTTTGTGGTCCGCAATGTGGCCGCACTCGTTCCGCCGTTTGAGACAACGCCTGGCCGGCACGGCGTTTCCGCTGCTTTGGAATTTGCCGTGCAATTTTTGAAAGTAGAAGAGATTCTCGTCATGGGCCACGGCCTTTGCGGAGGCTGCGCTGCGGCGCTTAGTAAGCAAATGGATGGAGCACCGCATGGCGAAGGCGGCTTTATCGCCAGTTGGATCAGCATATTGGACGAAGCACAGGCCGAGGTCGCAGCACTGCACGGCACAACAAGTTCCGCCGCCGAACGCGCAATGGAATTGGCCGCAGTAAAAGTCAGCCTCAACAATTTGCGCAGCTTTCCATGCGTGCGCGAAAAAGAAGCGGATGGTAGCCTGACGTTGCACGGCGCGTTCTTCGCCATTTCAGACGGGTTGCTGCACGTGCTAGATGAAGATAGCGGCGAGTTTGAACCGCAATCATGACACCGCCGGAAATACCTGATTATTACAATGATCTTCCGTTAACTCTCGCGCAGATTCAAAGTATATTGGAAGACGGCGCTACTAATCGCCGCGCCGCCGCGCATCATCCGGTCGCCGCGACAATTGATGCGGATGGATATCCAAGCCAGCGCGTTATGATCCTGCGTGAAAGCAACTGGGCGCAGTCAAGTTTGCGGTTCCATACCGATTTGCGCAGCGATAAAATCACGCATGTTGCCAGTCAGCGCGGCGCATCCATGCTGATTTATGATGAAGCCGCAAAACTGCAAATCCGGCTATCGGGGACGCTATCGCTGGGAACAGAAGCGGCCGCCGAAGCAGCATGGACCGCATCAACCGAGTTTGCGCGCCGATGCTACATGACACAATCGGCGCCCGGTGGCGCAGTGAATGCGCCGATGTCGGGATTGCCTGCATGGATAGAGGGCAAGCAGCCAACATTGGATATGTTGCATGATGCGAGAGAGAACTTTGCCATATTGCTGTTTCAATTTGACCGGATCGATTGGCTATATCTCGCCAATAATGGTCACAGACGCGCGAAGTTTGTGCGCGATGCCGTAAGCGGTATTTGGCAAGGAAACTGGCTTATCCCTTAGGGTAAAGCATATTTTTGAATTAAAAAATTCGCCATTGCGAGCGAAGCGCGGCAATCCAGTGTTTGTTTACGCACGCTCTGGATTGCCGCGTCGCTACGCTCCTCGCAATGACGATGTCTACTTTAATCCACACTTTAGATTGTCAAAATTTGTGATCCAAGCAACGCCTACCTAGTCATTTTCTTGTACGTCGCGCGGTGCGGCCTTGTTGCTTCTTCGCCCAATCTGGCGATCTTATCTTCTTCGTAGCTTTCAAAATTGCCTTCGAACCACTCTACATGGCTGTCGCCTTCAAATGCCAGGATATGCGTAGCCAAACGGTCAAGGAAGAAACGGTCATGGGAAATAACCACGGCGCATCCGGCAAAACTCTCCAATGCCTCTTCAAGCGCGGACAGTGTTTCCACGTCCAGATCGTTCGTCGGTTCATCGAGAAGCAGCACATTGCCGCCTTCTTTCAGCATCTTGGCCATGTGGACGCGGTTGCGTTCGCCGCCCGATAGCTGACCAACCTTTTTCTGTTGATCGACACCTTTGAAATTAAACGCGCCAACATAGGCCCGCGTCGGCGTTTCGTGCTTGCCCAGCTTCATGTAATCCGCGCCGCCAGAGATCTCCTCCCAGACGTTTTTGTTCGGGTCCAGATCGTCACGGCTTTGATCGACAAAGCCTAATTTTACCGTTTCACCGATGTCAACTTCGCCGCTGTCGGCGGTTTCCTGGCCCGTAATCAGTTTGAATAAGGTCGATTTACCCGCGCCGTTCGGCCCAATCACCCCGACAATCCCGCCGGGTGGAATAGAGAATGAAAGATCCTCAAACAATAGCTTATCCCCATAAGCTTTAGATACATTCTTAACTTCAATTACTTTGCTGCCCAACCGTTCAGGGGTTTGAATGACAATCTGCGCTTTACCCGGCACCCGGTTCTCCTGCGCCTCCACCAGCTGATCGAACGATTTGATCCGTGCCTTGGACTTGGTTTGCCGTGCTTTGGGGCTTTGCCGGATCCATTCCAGCTCGTCCTTTATCGCTTTCTGGCGGCCTGAATCCTCGCGTGATTCCTGCTCCAGACGCTTGCCTTTCTTCTCCAGATAGGTCGAATAATTGCCTTCGTAGACAAAATAACGCCCGCGATCGAGTTCGAGAATCCAGCTAACGACATTGTCGAGGAAGTAACGGTCATGGGTAACAAGGATCACATTGCCCTTGTAATCGACCAAATGCTTTTCCAGCCACGCGACGCTTTCGGCATCCAAATGGTTGGTCGGCTCATCCAGCAGCAGGATGTCCGGTTTTTCAAGCAGCAACCGCGTCAATGCGATCCGGCGTTTTTCGCCGCCCGACAGGTTGGTTACCGGGCCATCGGCGGGCGGACAGCGCAGCGCATCCATCGCCAATTCGAGCTGGCTATCCAGCGACCAACCATCAACCGCGTCGATCTTTTCTTGCAACGTGCCCATTTCTTCCATCAGCGCGTCAAAATCGACGTCTTCGGGCGGATCGCCCATAATCATTGAAATCTCGTTGAAGCGGTCGACCAAATCCGCCACCGGACGCACGCCGTCCATCACGTTTTCGCGGACAGTTTTGGTCGGGTCCAGTTCGGGCTCCTGCGCCAAATAGCCAACGGTAATGTTTTCCCCTGGCCACGCCTCGCCAGTAAACTCCTTGTCCATCCCGGCCATGATCTTCATCAAGGTCGATTTACCCGTACCGTTAGGGCCGACGATACCGATTTTGGCATCGGGATAGAATTGCAGGTTTATGTTACTCAAAACCGGCTTGTTCGCGCCGGGGAAGGTCTTGGTCATTCCCTTCATCACATAACTATATTGAGCGGCCATATTGGTCTTTCCTAAAGGTGTATCGCATGGAGATTTGCCGCTTCCCTAGCCATTGCAACGCCGCCAAGCAAGCGGGATTGGCAAACGCGTGCGGGCGGGTTAAGCCGTGCCGATGAAAAATATAATCTATACGCTCTCAGCCGCCGCTTTCGTAATCGGAGCAGCAACCCAATCCGCCGCAACCCCGCCACCGCCGCCGCAATACACGGCGGCACAATTGCGCAACGCGGCGCTGGCGGATGATGTCACCGCTTATGATATTGTCGAAGGCCTGACCACGGAAATCGGGCCGCGCCAAGGCGGAACCGAAGCAGAGGCCCGTGCACGCATTTGGGCCAAGGATAAACTCGCCAGCCTGGGTTTCGAAAATGCCCGCATCGAAACATTCCAAATGCCAACATGGATGCGCTGTGAAGAGCGCGCCGAAATCACTGCGCCGTTCGCCCAAAAACTGGCGGTCACCGCATTGGGGAATAGCGGCAGCACGGGCGAAGGCGGCCTAACCGCACAGATCGTGTATTTCCCCACAATAAGCGAGCTGCGCGCTGCCCCCGATGGCAGCTTAAAAGGCAAGATTGCCTTTGTCAGCCACGCCATGAAACCCACGCAGGATGGATCCAGTTACAGCGCGTTTGGCCCTGCCCGCTTTGTCGGCCCCAATATCGCCGCCAAAAAGGGTGCCGCGGCGATCGTGATCCGGTCCGCCGGTACCGATTATCACCGCAATCCGCACACCGGCAATACCAATTTCGAAGCAGGCGTGACTCCAATTCCTGCGGGCGCATTGTCGATACCCGATGCCGAGAACCTTGAACGCATGCTATCGCGCGGCAAGCCGGTGACGATGAAGCTTGTCCTGACCCCCAAGAATATCGGCATGCAGCAATCGGGCAATGTGATCGCGGAAATCCCCGGCAGCAACCCCGCGCTGGGTATGGTCATCATCGCCTGCCATCTCGACAGCTGGGATTTGGGCACCGGCGCAATCGATGACGCCGCCGGTTGCGGGATCATAACGGCCGCCGCATATCGCGCCAAATGGTTCGGGCAACCCAAACGCACGATCCGATTGCTATGGGCGGGCGCAGAAGAAGTCGGCATTTGGGGCGGCAAGGATTATGCCGCCAAACATTCCGGCGAAAATCACGCGCTGGCGATGGAGGCAGACTTTGGCGCGGGCCGGGCATGGGCGGTGGACTTCCACCTGCCCGAAAGCGCGGCGTCGTTGAAGGATGAAATCGCCCGCACCCTCGCCCCGCTGGGCATTGCACGGCGCGAACAGGCGGCTGGCGGCGGCGCTGATGTAGCGGCAATCATCGGGGCGCAAAAATTGGGTATCATTGATTTGCAGCAGGACGGTACGAAGTATTTCGACCTGCACCACACGCCGGATGATACGCTGGACAAAATCGATCCCGCAGAATTGCGCCAAAACGTCGCGGCATGGACCGCCGTTCTGACGTTGCTCGGCCAATATGAGGGCGAGTTGAAACCCGAAGCAAAGCCGGAGGTCACCAAGCCATGAAGCGCGCCGTGTTCATATCATTGGCGCTTTGCTCACTGGCGCTCACGTCGACCTGCTCTGCCCCCAAAGAAGCCGAAGCCCCCGCAAACACCGCCACCGCCGCCAACGCAGCCACCAACCCAGATAGCAACGAAACCGGCGAGGCCATAAAACAAGAAGCCAAATCCATAGAAGCCGCCGCCAATGAGGCCGCCGCGTTGATTGAGGCAGAGGCGAATGCGGAGATCAAGGCAATGGACGGCGATGCGGGCGCGCAGTGAGGGCGGGATGCTGATGAACCGCACACTAGAGCGCGATGACTTTAGTTTGAACCACATCGTCATTGCGAGCGAAGCGAAGCAATCCAGGGTTGTGCTACGCTGCTCTGGATTGCTTCGTCACTACGTTCCTCGCAATGACGATTCAATCAAATGTCATCGCGCTCTAGCGCCGCAAAAGCGCGGGCTCGAGTAAAGAGAGATGCGCGGCGGTGCTGATTTCATCGTGTCCGCGAAACTCAAAAAGCAAAAAGCCACAGAGCAACGGCAGGTTGCAAGCGAAATATTGTCGATGGCCAACCGGCGAATTGATATCGTCTCCCCGCAGATCGCGGCGCAAATTTAATCCAACATCGCCGGGTACCGAAAACACCCAAAACCGCCCAAGTTGACACCTGGTTGACAAGGTTGACGCCCATTTTGACATTTTGCGAAAGAACGGCGTTCGATTATTTCCTACATCGTGGTTTTTTGTAGGATGCTGATTTCGCCAATTTAACCGCCAAAATTTACACCGCCA
>JAYUPJ010000199.1:0-2542 GCA_043760195.1 Sphingomonadales bacterium
ATACTCGGCTTTGAAACGCCCAACGAGGTCTTTGCTAGACTGGTCGCACAGGCTCAAGCTGATGGCGACAAGTGTTGCGCTTCAGCTTGACACCGTCGACGTCATCCTTCCTCCTTACCATCCAGCAAGAAGATAACAGCAAAAATAATAGAGCGCGCTGTCACTGTAACTCAATGTCGCCGTAACCCCTCGGAACTCTCTGCCGGAACTCTCTGCCGGAACCCAGTGCTTCAGAACCCAGTGTTCCAAAACCCAATGCTAGGGTCAGCATCTAGCCGACGGCCATTAATCCGCTGGTTCGCCGGGGCATGTGGTTGGTGCGTTGCGGCGTGATGGGCGTTTTAATCAGCCACATCTTGCGCAGCTTTTGTTCCACGCCCTGCCACACCGTGGCGAAGGCAGTCACCGCAGGGGAATTGGGCGCGTATGCTCCGATTGGCAACTTGTGGATGGTCATTTGTTCGATTTCCACCGCCATCGGAACCATGGCCCAATCGGGATGTTCGGCCATGCCCGCCTTGTGCAGTTTACGCCGCTTATCCACCATCGAAAAGACCGGCAGCAGCGGCGCGTGCGTGCCTCGGTTTTTCATCATGAAATTGCGCACCCTATCGAGCCCGCGCAGGGCAAGCGGCGCAGGGGCGACAGGGACGACGACCAAATCAACAAACATCAACACCTGCTTGCTGGTATCGCCAAACCCGGGAGGGCAATCCAGAATGACGACATCATAGGTTTCCGACAGCTTTGCAAACAGCCGGTGCAACCGTTGTTGGCGCGCAAAGAATGAGAAGAAATTATCGGTCCTGCACTGCGCCGGATCAGCCGCAAGAATGTCGAGGCCCCCGATGGCGGTTGGCCGGATCCTGTCATGCAGATCGGCGGTTCCGTGCATAAAGGCCGACGTATCAACAGGCGGGATCATCGCCGCGACCGTCATGATCCAGCTAGAATCTCCTTGGCCATCGACATCCCATAACAAGGTGCGGTTGCCCGCCCTGCAGGATTCCCATGCAAGGTTTATGGCGAACGTCGTCTTACCGATTCCGCCCTTTGAATTGTAAACTGCGACAGTTCCCATTGCGACCCTCTCACCGATTCTTTGTTCGGTTAAGAATAGCTAACTATATCATTGGTTTCTTCGCAAGACCTTTAACCATTTATTTGCCAATAATTTGAGGGCTGACGGTTAAGTTACCGGCCTAATTGTAAAATATTTACGGGTATTTCCGCGAAGTTTCGGGAATACGATACTGGTTAGAACGTGAAACGCCTTAGCCCGACCTCTTCTTTCCTTCTTTTTCTTGGTGTCTTGCGCGCTGTTAAGCGTGCGCCAAAACTATGGCACTGCCCTTCCAATCTCAGCAATGCGAGACATCAACGCGCCGCGCGGCGATCAGCTTGACCCTCCGCGCGAGTCGCGATCTTGCCCAAAACGCGGATTTGTGAGATCATATTGATCTGCCGTGATGATGAGTCGAACGTCAGCTTTTGCGTATTTGACCCCTCGGCGCGGCGTATTCAGTTGTAGAACTTGTCTTTCGTAGAACTTTGCACCCCCATCAAAGGAGAATGACCATGCCATCAACCAACGATATCGCCCAAGACTTCACCGCCATGTGCAAACAAGGCAAGCTTGACGAAGCAGGAGAGAAATTCTGGGCCAAGGACGTCGTCAGCCTGGAACCAATGGACGGCGCGATGGCGCGGGCCGAGGGCATCGACGCGCTGCGGGCAAAGAGCGAATGGTGGTATAACGCCCACGACATCCACAAAGTCGACGTTGGCGAACCGCAAGTGAACGGCGACCAATTCATGCTGCGGTTCAGCATGGACGTGACCAACAAAGAAAATGGTCAGCGCATGCAGATGGACGAAAATGCGCTCTATACCGTGGCCAACGGCAAGATTGTTGAGGAGCGGTTTTTCTACACGGGATGATTGCGCCGCCCGGCAAGCGGAGTTAACCGGGTGGTAAAACCTATGCTTTACCGGTTGGATGATGATTATCGTCCAAGGATTTATGCGGGTGCAGCCCGAACAATTTGCGCTCTATAAAAAGCGTGTTGCCAATCAGGTCGCGTTGGTTTCGGCGCTCGACGGCTGCCTGCAATATAGCATAGCCGAAGATCCGGGCGAGCCGGGATTGTTGTGGGTTGGCGAACGGTGGCGCGACAAATCGGCGCAGGCGGCGCACATGGGCGGTGAGCACATGGCCGAGTTCAATTACTTCATGCGGCATTTGAAAATGAAGGCGGCGCACATCGCGGTCTATGAATGCGCGGGCGAGGGCCAGTGGCTGATGCGGATTGATGTGCCGTAGGTTGCGCTCCCGTTCAGGATACAAAATACATATAAAACAGTATCTTCGTCATTCCCGCGAAGGCGGGAATCCATCACCTGCACTCGAATGTCAAGCGAGGTGGCTTAGATTTGTTAGGGCTGGTGATGGATTCCCTAAACTCACAAACGAAGTGCAACACTCTGCTAAGGATGCTGCACTATGTCAGACCGATACAAACATTTCACGTTGGAAGAACGG
>JAYUPJ010000200.1:0-5599 GCA_043760195.1 Sphingomonadales bacterium
CATTGGCTTCTTTCCGATTGAAATAGGACTAACTGCTACCCGTAACTCCGCAATGAAGTCCAGATAATTGCAATTGGGCGTGCGCACGATCATGCCTTGGCTCTTGCCATCCGGATTTTCATGCATAATGTGGCGGTGTAACCAAACCGTCATTGTTGCCGCATAGGCGAAAAAATCTTCGCATGCGCCTAGTGCAACGGTAATACAGAGAGAATGGGGGAAACTGGCGCGCAATATGGTTCAACCAAGGTCTAAATATTTCAACAAAACGGGCGGAGTCTCGCTGTTTTCGGTGCTGGCGGCAATATTATTCGTGTTTGCAACCGTGCAAATGGTCCGGCTGGTTTGGACTTTGCTCACTCCTGCCGCCCCGTTGGGCGATTGGAAACCCGATTCGCCGCAGGGCGTCCTGCCTGAGCAGCGCGCCGCGTTGTTTCAAGTATTTGACCCCTTTTTCCGGATGCAAAATGTTGAAGCGGGAACAGAAACGATCACATCGCTGCCGATAACGCTATTCGGCATTCGCAGCAACGAAGCATCTGGTGCGGGTTCCGCGATCATCGCCGATTCAGCAGGAGTGCAAAACAGCTTTGCCACTGGCGAGGAAATTATGCCGGGCGTGTTGCTAAATTCGGTCGCGTTCGATCATATCGTCGTCAGCAACAATGGCGCGTTGGAAAAACTATATTTGGATCAATCCGTGCCTGCGCAAACCGTTGGCGGTGAGGCGACGGTAAGCGCAGCTGAAATAACCGCGCCGCTCGTGCAAAGTTCGGGTGTAAAACTTAATCCCGAAACTGTTGCTGCTGGTGTCGGCCTTGAAACGCGCAATGAAAACGGCAAAGTAACAGGGCTGGTGGTCACTGCAAAGGGTGATGGTTCCGTCCTGAAAGCGGCTGGATTGCGCGACGGCGATATCGTCATAAAGATCAATGGCAACGCGGTAAGTTCGCCGTCTGATTTGGTCAAATATTTGCGCCCTGGTGCAAATGTAGCGTTAGAAGTTGAACGTGGAGCACAAAAACTACCTCAAGCGATCTCTCTGGAAAAACAATGAAAAAGACCATATTGCAGCTTGCCGCATTGAGCGCCCTTGTTTTCGCTCAGCCCCTGTCGGCGCAATATTTGTTAAATGTGCGTGAAGCCGACATTCGCGCCTTTGTTCAGGACGCGGCCCGGGTCACTGGCAAGACGTTTATTGTCGATGCGCGTGTCCAAGGGAAGGTGTCCGTGGTCACCGACCGGCCATTATCGCGGTCTGAATATTTTGAAGTTTTCCTGTCCACCTTGCGGGCAAATGGACTGGTCGCCATCCCGATCCGGAACGGCGGTTTCCGGATTCAACTGGCTGACGGCGCGGCGACCCAGCCCAGCCGGGTCGGCAGCAGGACCGCGTCGGCCAGCCAGTTTGTAACCGAAGTGTTCCGGCTGCGTTCGATTGATGCGGTCGCAGCAGTGGAAACTTTGCGGCCCTTGGTCAGCCGGGAGGGTTCCATCACCGCAAACAAAAATGCCAATAGTCTGGTAGTGGCGGATTATGCCGACAATGTCCGGCGGATGCGAGAGCTGTTGCGGCAGATTGATCGTGATTCCGATTTTAGCCAGATCATCCAGCTGAAGAACGCCGGTGCGCGCGAGATTGCAACATCGCTGCAAACTTTGGCGGCGCAAGGCGGCGCTGAAGCAGGACGGTCTGCGGTTGCGGTGGTTGCATTTGAAAGCAGCAATTCGATCGGCCTGCGCGGCGATCCATCAGCTGTCGCCCGGTTTGCCGCCATGGCCCGCGATCTTGATATGCGCGCCGAGTCAGGCGCAGAAATCCGCGTTTATAATTTGCAACATGCCGATGCAGGCGCATTGATGCCGACCATTCAGGCGTTGATTGGCGGCGATCAAAGCGCGGGTTCGCAGCCATCGCAGTTACCTCAAAATACACCCGCCCAGTCTGCTCAACTCACCGGGCCATCGGCCGGTGCTGGCAATAACGGCAACAGCGGCAATGCAGGCAGTGTGACCGCGCCGGTGCAGCCGCCGGTTAGCAGCGGCCCGATTGCTGTATCCAGCAATGGCGGCGGCATCGCCAAGCGCGGGCCCGTTGTCGTCACCCGCTATGCGGGCGTCAACGCGCTGATCATCGCTGCCAACCCCGATGTGCAGCGGCAATTGGGCGAACTGATCCGGCAAATAGACAGCAGGCCAGCGCAAGTGGTGATCGAGGCAATTGTCGTCGAAATTGGTACGGATGCTGCGAAAAAACTTGGTGTACAGTTCCTGTTTGCGGGCAAGAATGCTCCCTTTGCCGCCACCAGTTATTCAAATGCGCAGCCAAACATTCTGACTCTTGCGGGCGCTGCCGCCGCCGAACAGCTGTCACGCCAGACGACCACTGTGAACGGCACAACAACGGTTACAACAAGCACCAGCGCGCTTGGCAGCGGCCTTCAAGAAGCAGCAGCGGCTTCGATATTGGCGGCGACCGGCGGTTTGGGCGGATTTGCCATCCAGTCCGGCGGCAATATTTTTGGCGCGATCATCAATGCCGTGGAATCAGACACCCAGTCCAATCTTTTGGCCACTCCGCAGATCACGACGCTGAACAACAAAAAGGCTAATTTTCTTGTCGGCCAAGAGATCCCGGTTACGACCGGTGAAGCACTGTCGAACAATTTTGATAATGCGTTCCGTACCGTGCAACGGCAAGAGGTTGGCATCAAATTGGAAGTGACGCCGCAAGTGAATGATAACGGCGAAGTGACGATGTATATCAACCAAGAGGTTTCGAGCGTTGCTGGCCCGGTATCTTCGCGATCCAGTGACTTGATCGTCAACAAACGCCAATTCAATACCACGTTGGTGGCACAAGATGGCCAGATCATGGTTATTGGCGGACTGCTGAATGACGATGAACGCCGCACGATTGAGAAAATTCCGTTTTTGGGCGACCTTCCGGTTATTGGAAATTTGTTCAAATCGAAAAGCCGAGCGCGGTCCAAGACCAACCTTGTCGTGTTTATCAGGCCCACTGTTTTGCGGAGCAACGCAGATGGTCAGTTGGTTACCGCGCAGCGATACAATTATGCTCGCGGTTTACAATTGCAGCGTAATCCTGATCAGGAACCATCGCTGGATGAACTGTTGCGCGACTATATGGGAACCACGCCGCCCGTCGGTGCAGAGGTTGGTCCCGGCGATGTTTTGCTTGGCGCAACAAGCTCTATCGAGCGCGGGCAGCCAGGCGAAATACGGCCAGTCGATATTCCGCCAAGCGAGGCCCCGAAATGAAAATCAGCCGGGGTATCGATCATGACATCGCCCCCGCCGGAATAGCGGCGAATGCCGATGCCGCGTCGCCGATTGATTTGGGCGCGCGCGCGCAGCAAATACCCGGCCTGGACTTGCCCTATGCATTTGCGCGCAAGCATGGCTTTGTCGTGATCCGAAAGGATGATGGCACAGCAAACGTCGCCATGCGTGCCGATGCAGACCCTTTGATGTTGTTAGAGGTCAGGCGGTTTTTGGCAAAACCATTTGAAGTTGAAGTGGCAACGACCGAGAAATTTTCGACGTACATGTCGGAACATTATGCGATGGATGGCAGCGCGGCGGCGGTTGCCGACTCGTTTGGTTCAGACGCATTTGGCCGCGACGGCGATGATATGCTGACCGCCGATTTACCGACAGCGGATGATTTGCTGGACAGCGCAGATGATGCACCCGCGATCCGATTGATCAACGGCATCATCGCCGAAGCGGTGCGGCAAGGCGTGTCCGATATCCATATTGAACCGTATGAAACCGGGCTTGTGGTGCGGATGCGAGTTGATGGAATGCTGCAGGAACGATTGCGGATGCCGCCGCACGTCGCGCCGGTTGTGGTCAGCCGCATCAAGGTAATGGCAAGACTCGACATCGCCGAACGGCGCGTTCCCCAAGATGGACGCATCAGCATCACACTGGGCGGAAAGCTGGTTGATGTGCGGGTGTCGACCTTGCCCAGCCGCGCGGGCGAGCGGGTTGTGATGCGGATATTGGATAAGGATGCCGCGTTTATTTCGCTTGATCTGCTGGGGCTATCGCAAAGCGCGCAGCAGATACTTACCGATGCACTGGCGCAGCCGAACGGCATAATTTTGGTCACCGGGCCAACCGGATCAGGCAAGACCACGACATTATATGCGGGGCTGAAACAATTGAATGACGGCAGCCGAAATATCCTGACGGTTGAAGATCCAGTGGAATATGCCGTCGAAGGCGTTGGTCAAACGCAGGTCAATGCCAAGGTCGGCATGACATTTGCGGCCGGACTGCGTGCCATCCTCCGGCAAGATCCTGACGTGGTGATGATCGGTGAAATTCGTGACCGTGAAACCGCCGAAATAGCGGTGCAAGCCGCGTTGACCGGACATTTGGTGCTATCCACGGTGCACACCAACGATGCCATCGGTGCGATTACGCGCATGCGCGATATGAAAATAGAGCCGTTTTTGCTGGCGTCGACTTTGCGCGCGGTTATCGCGCAGCGGTTGGTGCGGCGGCTGTGCCAGAATTGCCGTTCCCCGCAAAAAGCGGACAGCAATATGGCGCAGCTTTTGGGCATAAAATCTGGCGATATCATCTATCAGGCAGCAGGCTGCGATAAGTGCAAAAACAGCGGTTTTGTTGGCCGTGTTGGCGTGTTTGAGGCGATCCGTATCGACGATCATATTCGCAAGCTGATTAACGATGACGCGGATGAAGCCGATATTGCCAAGCACGCATTTGCAGCGCAGCCAAATTTGAATGCTGCGGCAAGAGACATGGTATTGGCCGGACAAACCACCGTCGAAGAATCCGTCCGAATTTCCCGCAGTGATGCCTTCGGCGATGGCTGAATTTTCCTATCATGTGATTGACACCAATGGCCGCGAGAAGCGGGGCCGGATCAATGCCGCCAACGATCAAGCGGCGCGGGCGCGGCTGGAACAACAACGGTTGTATGTTGTCGGTCTGGGCGAAGCGGCGGCCACAGGTTCGGGCGCTCAGTTCAGTATCACGCCGCTGCGCCGCGCGCCCAGATTGCCGCACAAACAGCTCACTTTGTTTACCCGCCAATTGGGGTCGTTGGCGCAGGTCAGCCCGCTCGAAGAAGCATTGCGCACGATCAGCAGGCAGAGCGAAAAGCAGTCTGTGCGCGCGATCATTACCACGGTGCATTCCGGCGTGCTAGAAGGCCAACGATTGTCCGAAGCGATGCGGCGGGAACCGCGCAGTTTTCCGCCGCTGTACCGGGCGATGATTGCTGCCGGTGAAAGTTCGGGTAGCCTACCCGATATATTGGAGCGGCTGGCCAATCTGCTCGAACGGCAAGCCGAAATGCGCGGCAAGCTGATTTCGGCGCTGGCATATCCGATTGTGCTGGCACTGGTGGCGATATTGGTTGTCGCAGGATTGATGATATCGGTTGTGCCCAAGGTGGTGGAACAGTTCGATGATGTCGATCAACAACTGCCCGCGATTACCAAAATAGTGATGGCAATATCTGCCTTTTTGGCGAGCTATTACTGGGTCATTTTGATCGTCATGTTGCTGGCCGCTGTGCTGTTCATTTTGGCCATGCGGC
>JAYUPJ010000201.1:0-5593 GCA_043760195.1 Sphingomonadales bacterium
GGAATACCGCCCATATCGCGAATGCCACCGAGTGACATTTCAAGCTTATCACGTTCACGCGTCATTTGCAGCGTTTCTTTCTTGGTGAAGCCAGTGCCGTCACCCGAAAGCTGTTCTTCCAGCGTTTTCAGTTTTTTGATCGAATTGGAAATGGTTTTCCAGTTGGTCAACATCCCGCCCAACCAGCGATGGTTGACGAAATGCTGACCTGAAGCGCGCGCCGCATCGGCAATCGGGCCTTGTGCCTGACGCTTTGTGCCGACGAACAAGACCTTGCCGCCATGGGCAGCAGTCTGTGCGACAAAATCCAGCGCGCGTGCAAACAATGGCACGGACTGCGACAGATCAAGAATATGGATACCGTTGCGCGCGCCAAAAATATATGGCTTCATGCGTGGGTTCCAACGATGGGTTTGGTGGCCGAAATGCGCTCCGGCTTCAAGCAATTGCTGCATGGTGACGACTGGTGCCGCCATAGTACTTCTCCTTCCGGTTGATCCTCTGGGAAACTAGAACTTTGCCTCGGCCATTAAGATCGAGGGTCAGCACCGGTATGTGCGTTTCCCATGTGGTTTGAATGCGCGCCGTTAAAGGCAGCGGTTGGATTCGTCAAGTGTGAAAGACCAATGCAACAACCCCCAGCCTGCCAGCCTGCCAGCCTGCCAGCGGCGCGCATTCTGCGGGATTGTTGCAATTAGGCCGCTCGTTCAACCCTGCTTAGTTGATCCACTGGCCCGTGCCAGTGCTCTTATTGTCCTTTGCATGATTGGTCAGGCTGCCGCGCCGCCCCTTGTAAATGCCGGTTTTGCCATACATCCCGCCAATGCAGCTATTTTCCGTCGCTCCCAAAATATCACAGCCAAATACCACCGAATAATCGCCCTCGGCAGAGGTTACGTTGCAGATTGAGTGCATTTTGAACACCGAATCTGTGGGCGGAGTTGTCATCGAGACACAAACAAATTTGGTCTTGGTTTTGCCGCCCGCTGCCGTTGTTCCTTGAGAAGTGCCGGTAAAGTAACTGCCACCATAGCTACTGCCATCGGCGCGCGCACCGCCCACGGACACCGGCGGCCCGTCCAATTGCGATTCAAAGGTGAATGTTTCTGCGCTCGCGCTACTGCCAGCCAAGCAAGCCATTACGGCCACGAATTTTAAGTATCTTTGGGTCATGCTCGTTCTCCTCCATTCAAGAAAGATTGACAACATTGTCAGCTAGCGACCCTGATATTACCGCATTCCACTTCCGCCATTGATGGCAGATTATTAGAAAATAATCGGTATCCAACGCCAAAAAAACTGCGCCTGAAAATCAAATGTGTCCAGTCAATAAAATGCGCCTAAATTTACAATAACTTGCAAGTTCCAATTGGGCGCGACTCACTTTCGCTATTTGGAAAAACATTGAAATAGGGATTGACAGTACGGAACATATAGTGAACATAGTGTAAATGTTGTTCATCTCCCCGAAAGCTTTCTGCGTCTAAGGAACAGGAGTACCGGGGGCACAATAAGGATCCGGTTATATGTTGGTAATTGTCTCTACCTTGTTTTTGTTGGCCATCTGCGCTTCCGCGTTGGCAATTTTCGGGACCATCTCAAACAGCATGCCTCGCATCATCGAGGTTTTGGACAGCCAAGGGAAAACCGTGCTGCGTTCGCGCACGATCCATATCGGCGCACTGCGATCAACCGTCGCCGCCAGTAACGCAGCCTCATTGACCCCGCGCCCCCGCTTGGTGGTGAATAACAATGCACCGGCGATGCAAAGTTCCGGCGATGTCAATCCCGCCATGCCTTTAGCCGCTTGACGGCTCGGGGTTTAGCAGCGTGACAATTGCCGAGTAATTGCGACGTTCAAGCGCCGAATTGGAAAATCTAAAATCGGACTTTGGCCGAGTGCAGCACCACATCACTGGATCGGGAGCAATGTTAGGGGTAGCGGACAGGCAGGTTTTGTTAGCAATCGCATTAAAGCCGACGCTTCAAGTCGCGCTGACCTAGTTGCAAAATTTGAGAGCAATACCTATTTGAAATTAATGACATATAACTTCCAAGTACCGACCCCAACTGAACCTCGCGACTTCGCCATTTCGTCCGGTACATCGTTAATATTTGTGGGTGCGAACGGCGGTGGCAAAACCCGACTCGCCGTTCATATTGAGCAATCCAATTTGGAAAATGTGCATAGAATTTCTGCACATCGTTCGCTGGCCCTGAATCCTGCGGCTCCGAAGATCTCTGAGCGCCTGGCAAAAAAGGGACTAAAGTACGGCTATGCTGCCGAAGACTCTCAAGTGGCTTATAAAAGCGGAAGCAGATGGGGAGGCGAAAAGTGGGCAACCCACTTACTCAATGATTTTGATTTCGTAGTTCAAGGTCTGTTTGCCGAGCAGAGTAACGCAGCTCTAATCACGCACAATGCAGCTCATGCTGGTTCAAATGACACTCCGCTAAAAACGAAATTTCAGACGCTAATTTCGATTTGGGAGCGATTGTTGCCACATCGCGACCTAATCGTGACGGGGGATGATTTGAATGTCCGGCCCACAGGGACGACTGACCAATATTCGGCATCCGAGATGAGCGACGGAGAGCGCGCCATTTTTTACCTCATTGGGCAAACATTGCTGGCTGACGATAACACGCTGCTTATCATAGACGAGCCAGAATTGCATGTGCACCGGTCGATCATGTCAAAACTGTGGGACGAATTGGAGGCTGCGAGACCTGATTGTGCTTTTGTTTTCATTACACATGATCTCGAATTTGCCGCCTCGCGAACCGCTGAGAAATTTGTCATCCGCGATTATGCGCCAGCCTCAGGCTGGACAATCGAAGCTGTGCCAGACGACACGGGATTTGACGAAGAAATTGCAACACTCATTCTTGGCAGCCGAAAGCCAATCCTGTTTGTCGAGGGATCGGGAACCAGCCTTGATATCGCTATATACCGCTGCTGCTTTCCCAAGGCGACCGTGATAGCCCGGGGGAGCTGTCAGGACGTGATTCAAAGCGTCGCCGCCATGCGCAAAAATGCCTCTCTGACCCGAGTGAGGTGTGCCGGTATTGTCGATGCAGATAGTCGCAATGTTGAGGAAGTAGGCATGCTTACCGAGAGAGGTATTAGCGTGCTGTCGGTCTCAGAAATTGAAAATTTGATCCTGATCCCCAGCGTAAGTCGCGCTATTCTGATTGCCGAAAACTATGGCGCGCAAGATGCTGAACAACGTCTAACAGAGCTCAAGGAAGCTGTTTTTGCAAAACTTGGCGATCAATCAGACATTGAGGGCGTAGTGCTGCGTCATTGTCGGCGGCAGATTGACGCAGCGTTGAAGAAAATGGATTTTTCAGATGCTGAAAATGTGATCGACTTACAATCGGCGTATGGAGCGAAAACAACTGCATTTGATGTCACGCAAATGGCTAATGGTGTGCGGAGTTCGATCAACTCCGCCATTGAGCAGCAAGACCTCGAAGCGCTATTGCGGATTTATGATGATAAAGGCTTGTTTGCACTGGCCGCTCTGCATTTGACCGGTCGAAATTTGAAACAGTTTGAGAGCTGGCTTACCCGCACTCTAGGAAGCAATCAGGCATCAGATTTGAATCTAGCGGTTAGCGAAAAACTGCCAAAAATTACATTCTCCTGATTGCCATCAATTGATTAACGGGATGTCCGCTTTCGGGAAGTGAGCCAAAGATAACAAATGACTGAAATCTTAACGGAACCTGCCGACCTCCTCGAACGCAATCAAGCGGCAGCTTTTCCAGCTACCAGCCCAAAAAGTAGCCATTCCCCGCACCACTCCCGCCATTGGCAGTATGGCCAATTCATTGGGTCGCGCTTGACCGCGACGGCGCGATAGATTGGCAGGAACCACCGGGCATCCTCTGGCTCACCCCCCCCCCCCCGCATTAGCACTTGTAATGTAGGATTTGTTCTGGGAACTATGGCTGTGGCTAATTGTTTGGGGGCGGGCTCTTTGACATTGTTGGCGGTCAATTTACCTCCTTCGCAGTAGGATTTGCGGAGACTGAAATTTACGAAAAAAAATACGGTGTTGGAAATTATCTTTCGCCATTCTTTCGCGAAATGTCAAAATAGGTGTCAACCTTGTCAACTAGGTGTCAACTTGGGCGATTTTGGGACCGATGCGGCCCCATCGCGGAACGGCAAAAACTGCCTCCGAATCGCCTCAGCGGGCGTCCTGCCTTTCGGGCGCGGCGAACGCTTTTGATTCGGCTATGCGAGCGCGATGGCAGATAATGGTACCGAATTATTGCACTGAATTGTTACACCGCAGTACTGAGCCTGTCGAAGTACGCCTCGCCGTGAAACGCCCTTCGACAGGCTCAGTACTGCGGTTAAGTTTCAACCTTATCTCATCGCGTTCTAGGCGGCCCAAACCCAGTTAACCCAAAACCAAAAAAGCCGCCCCATTACGGAGCGGCCTTTTCAGTGCTTGCAACTAGACAGCGCAATACGCGCGTTATTTAGTTAACTGCGTCTTTCAGAGCCTTACCGGCTTTGAACTTAGGCTGATTAGAAGCCTTGATCGTCATTGTTTCGCCGGTGCGTGGGTTACGGCCGGTTGATGCCTTGCGCTTTGCAACAGCAAAGGTTCCAAAGCCAACCAAACGGACGTCGCCGCCGCTTTTCAAGGCGCCAGTGATTGAATCAAATACTGCTTCAACTGCCTTACCGGCATCCGCTTTGGTCAAGCCGCTTGCATCGGCTACTGCGCTTACGAGATCTGCTTTATTCATAATACGGGAACCCCTCCTGTAGGTACAATTATTTATTCGAATGAATCGCGGCCATGCCGTGACGCGATAATGAGCAGAAACATCGGCTTGTCAAAGGAAAAACCACGCTAAACCGCGAAATTTCCGACTAAATGCGTAAAGTTTTCTAAAATCGCCCCGGCATTGTTCTAATGTGTCACGGTTGTGGACGCTTCGCCGCCCGTCCCAGGCGGCAATAACGCCGCCAGCTCATCGGCTTCGGTCCACTCCACAGGCGCCAATGGCTCACACAAAGCGCGGGCCAAAACCTGATCGACATGCGATACCGGAATGATTTCCAGCCCGTCTTTGATGTTCGCCGGGATTTCGACCAGGTCCTTTTCGTTTTCCATCGGGATCAGCACGGTCTTGATACCGCCGCGCAATGCTGCCAGCAGTTTCTCTTTCAGTCCGCCAATCGGCAACACGCGCCCGCGCAAGGTTACTTCGCCGGTCATTGCAACATCGCGGTGGACCGCAATACCGGTCAACGTGGAGACGATCGCGGTGACCATGCCGACGCCTGCGGACGGCCCATCCTTTGGCACTGCGCCCTCGGGAAGATGGATGTGAATGTCCTTGCGCGCGAACAGGCTGGGCTTGATCCCGTAACTTGGTGCGCGCGCCTTAACATAGCTCAGCGCGGCCTGAATGGATTCGCCCATCACCTCGCCCAGTTTGCCGGTGGTGCGGATCTGGCCCTTGCCCGGCACAGTCACCGCCTCAATCGTCAGCAATTCTCCGCCAACTTCGGTCCATGCAAGCCCGGTGACCGCGCCAATCTGGTTTTCTTCCTCACCGATGC
>JAYUPJ010000202.1:0-15591 GCA_043760195.1 Sphingomonadales bacterium
CAACACCAGTATCAACCCGAGCAGCACCCGGTCCAATTCCCAAAACCACACGCCCAGCGGCGAACGATCACCGCGCCCCAGACGGCTCGACAGATTTACCTGACCGGTTTTCGCCGCGAGCACCCACGGCACGTCTTTGCTCTCTTGCGTCATCTTGCTACCGCACCTGAGAGACTGCCGAATGCAGCTTTAAAACAATCACCGCGCGCTTCGAAATCCTTAAATTGATCAAACGAAGCACAGGCCGGTGACAGCATGATCACATCACCCGGCTGTGCTTCTTTGGCCGCATGCATCACCGCCGTGACCATCAGTTCGCAAGACTCCACGGGCATCTGCGGCGACAGCAACTTGGTAAACAGCGGCCCGGCCTCACCAATGGTATAGGCCTTTACTACGTTGGGAAAACCCGGCGCACATTCGTCCAAATTATCTGTCTTTGGCAAGCCGCCGACTATCCAGCGAATACGCGGATATGATGCCAGCGCAGGAGCGGTTGACGCAGGATTGGTTGCCTTGCTGTCATTTACGAACAATACGCCATTCCATTCGCCAACAATTTCCATCCGGTGCGCAAGTCCGCGAAACGTCTCCAACGCCTTGCGCCATTGATGTTCGCGCAAACCTAGCGCCTGCGCCATGGCGATAGCGACGGCAGCATTTTGCAGGTTATGCGGGCCTTGTAACGATTGCCAATCGGCTTGACCTTCGATGCCTTGCACACCGGCCAGTGTGCAGGCGGCTCCGTTTCGGCGCGCGCTTACATCTTCATAAATCCGTCTGGTGTCATCATCGCCATCACCAAATATCGCGGCGTGACGATGCGACTGCATTTCAAACAGTCGCGCTTTTGAAGCGATATAACCTTCATAGCCATCATAACGGTCCAAATGATCGGGAGACAAATTTATGAGCGCGGCAACATCGCAATCCAGCGAGCGCGTTAAATCGAGCTGATAACTCGACAATTCCAGAATATAAACGCCGCCCGCATCAAGCGGATTTTGCGACAGTATCGGCACGCCAATATTTCCGGCCATCCGTGCCGGCAGGGCTGCGCTTTTGACTATATGATGCATCAAAGCGGTTGTGGTCGATTTACCGTTGGTTCCGGTAATCCCAACCACGCGGTGCGGCGGCAAAGTTGGCCGCGCCATCGCGAACAATTCGATATCGCCAATGACGGGTACGCCATCCGCATTCGCCTTTGCCACGATTGGATGATTGTTAAGCGGAACACCGGGAGACACGACGATACCTGCGTAGCCCGACAGATCGGCGTCCATTGGGTCGGCGATAGTCGCGATATCTGCGGCTGCATTGCGCGCTTCTTCACGGTTATCCCAAGCGAGTATTTCTGCGCCGCTTGCTGCCAATGACTGGGCAGCAGCCAATCCTGACCGCGCCAATCCCAGAATAGCGAATTTTTGGTTGGCAAAGGCAGGGCTGACTATCATCTGAGCTTCAGCGTCGACAGCCCCGCGAGTGCCAAAACGAATGCCACAATCCAGAACCGGATAACGACGGTTGTTTCCGACCAGCCCAGTTGTTCAAAATGATGATGAATCGGTGCCATCTTAAAAACGCGCCGTCCCGTTCGCTTGAACCAAAAGACTTGAATTACCACGGACATAGCCTCAACAACAAATAGCCCGCCGATAATCGCCAACACGAACTCATGATGCGCAACCACGGCGATTGTTCCCAATGTTCCGCCCAATGCCAAGCTGCCAGTGTCGCCCATGAATACCGCAGCAGGCGGCGCATTAAACCACAAAAAGGCAAGCCCCGCGCCAACAATAGCTCCGCACAAAATGGAGAGATCTCCCGCTCCCAGAATGAAAGGCAAGCCCAGATATTCGGCATATTTCGCATTGCCGACCAGATAAGCAATCATCATAAATGCGATTGACGCGATGATGACCGGCATTGTCGCAAGTCCATCAAGGCCGTCGGTTAAGTTCACCGCGTTACCGAACGCAACAATCACGAAGGCGCCAAAGAAGATATAATAATATCCCAGATCGGCAACGGGGCCTTTTACAAACGGCAGGTACAATTGGCCGCCAGATTGGGAGACGATCATGGTGACCGCCAATCCGGCGATCATAAATTCTAACAACAATCTTACTTTGCCCGAAACGCCCTTATGACTGCGCTTTTTAACCTTGTCATAATCGTCCATGAAACCGACCAGTCCGAACCCGATCATCACCACCAAGCACGCCCAAACGTAGATATTATTGAGTTCCATCCAAAACAATATGGACGTGGTGATTGCGATCAACATCATCAATCCGCCCATCGTCGGCGTGCCTACTTTGGCAAGATGCGTTTGCGGGCCGTCACTGCGGATCGGTTGCCCCTTGCCTTGCCGAAGGCGCAGCATATTGATGAACTTTGGGCCGATCAACAGCCCGATGACAAGCGCCGTCGCAACCGCTGCGCCGGAACGGAATGTAATGTAACGGATCAGGTTCAATATACTTTCAAACTGAAAATATTCGGCCAGCCAATAGAACATCAAAATTCTCCGCGCGATAGTGCGCCTACGATCGCGGAAAGTCCCATGGAGTTAGACCCTTTTACCAGCACATTATCATCCTGACGCAAATATTGACGTAAAAGGGCGGATGCCTCAGTCGCGTCGTTGCAATGGTCGAATTTGCGCGGACCCTCAAGCCCCTGATTCAGCTTTTCAACCAAAATTTGCATCTCTTTACCTACCAAAATCGCGTAATCGACGCCCGCAGCCGCCAATGGAGCGGCCAGAGCGGTGTGATAATGATCGGACTGGCTTCCCAATTCCTTCATTGCGCCCAGAACAACAATTCGGCGGCCATGGTCGATATTCGCCAGTTCCGAAATTGTGGCGTTCATCGATGCCGGATTGGCGTTGTAACTTTCGTCAATGATATTGGCAAAACCATCACCCACTTTAACCCGGTGCCGGGCACCGCGCCCAGCCAAGCCGCCAAGTTCCGCCAACGCAAGGCCTGCCGCAGCGATATCCGCGCCAACGGCTTCGACAGCGGCGAGGACAGCCAATGAATTCGCTATCCAGTGTCTGCCGGGCTGCGACAAAGTATAGCACAATGATCCTGATTGCAGCTTTGCCGTCACCAGCGAACCGCCGCACGGCGATTTCACATAATCCAATACGGAAACATTAGCAGTTGTATCAAAGCCGAATGTCACAACATTTGCGGTGTGTTTTTCAGCAACCGAACGCAGCAACGCACAATGTGGGCTATCCAGCGGGATTATCGCTGTGCCGCTTGGCAACAGACCTTCAAATATTTCCGACTTAGCCGCCGCGATTTCGGCCTCGTCTTTGAAAAATCCAATATGAGCAGGCGCGATAGTGGTGACAATTGCAACATCCGGGCGAACGAGATGCGTTAATTCACGCAGCTCGCCCGGGTGGTTCATCCCCATTTCGAATACACCGAATTCAGAACTGGCGGGCATCCGGGAGAGACTAAGCGGTACTCCGACATGGTTGTTGTAGCTTTTAACCGACCGGTGAGCATGGCCGCGCGATGACCGGTCTAATGCCGCATACAGCGCCTCTTTGGTTCCGGTCTTTCCAGCAGAACCGGTTATCCCGATAATCTTTGCGCCGGTTCGTTTGCGGGCGAGCGCAGCGACTGCGTTCAAGGCCTGCATCGTATCATCAACCAGAATATGGTTCTGCTTCACAGGCTCGCTGACGATCGCACCGGCGGCACCATTTCGGAAAGCCTGATCGATAAAGTTATGCCCGTCGCTTTCTTCGCCCTTGAGCGCAAAAAACAAATCCCCTTGGCCAATTTCGCGCGAGTCAAATGCAACCCCGGAGCAAGTGAACTGCGCATTTGGCGTTCCTTTGGTCGCTGCAGCCAATTCATCGGAAGTCCACAACGCCGTCATGCCGCGCACTCTCGCGCGACCTGAACATCGTCGAACGGAAATTCGCGGTCGCCGATGATCTGGCCCTGTTCATGTCCTTTGCCTGCAATCAAAACGATATCCTCGGCATTGGCCATACCGATGGCATGCGCGATGGCTTCGCGCCGGTCGCCAATTTCCAATGCCTGGGGCGCACCGGCAAGAATTTCTGACCGGATCACTTGGGCATCTTCACTGCGCGGATTATCGTCGGTAACGATGGCGACATCGGAATTGTCAAAAGCGATTTTCCCCATTTCAGGCCGCTTGCCCCGGTCCCGGTCACCGCCTGCGCCAAACACTGTGATCAACCGGCCCTTGGTATGTGGCCGCATTGCCGAAATCGCTGCGGCCAAGGCATCGGGTGTGTGGGCATAATCAATGTAAACCGGTGCTCCCGATCTGGTAATCACCGCCCGCTCCAGCCGCCCGCGCACAGGTTGCAGGCGCGCCATATTGCTGATGACATCGGGCACGGCTTCACCGCCGGCCATAACGATTGCTGCGGCGGTGATCGCATTGGCGGCTTGATACCCGCCAATTAGCGGCAGTTTGACCTTGATAACTTCGCCTTGGATCTCAAGCTCCAGATCCTGCCCTAGCTGCGTGGGCGTTCTGGACATAAGGCGAACCCCCTGCCCGCGTTCGCCAACCGTTATGATTCGCAATGCACGCGCTTTAGCTCGTGCAATGACCTTGTCCGACCAAGCATCGTCGGCCCAAATCACCGCAGTGCCGTTTTCGGCGACTACTTCGTCAAACAGCCGCATCTTGGCATTGAAGTAACTTTCCATGTCGCCATGGTAATCAAGATGGTCGCGGCTCAAATTTGTAAACGCGGCTATTTGAATAGGGACCGCTTCGCTGCGATATTGTGCAAGCCCGTGGCTGGACGCTTCAAAGGCGACGTGGCTCACGCCTTCTTTCGCCAAGCCTGACATGTTCGCAAGAAATGTCACGATGTCCGGCGTGGTCAAGCCCGTCTTCACCTGATCTGTAGCAGTTGTGATTCCAAGCGTACCGATTGACGCTGCATGATGTCCGGCCATCCGCCAAAATTGGCGCGTCAGTTCGGCTGTTGATGTCTTGCCATTGGTGCCGGTTATGGCGACGATATGCTGCGGCATTGGCGCAAAAAAACGGGCCGCGAGTTGGGCAAAATCCTTGCGGGGATTGGCGCTTGCGATATGGACGGCACCGGCCACATTGGCGGTTTCGCTGGCGACCACGGCAATCGCCCCCGCCGCAACCGCGCTTTCGATGAAGTCTTCGCCATTGAACCGTTCGCCTGTGAAGGCACCAAAAATAGTGCCTGCGGCAATCTTTCGGTGGTCAATGGCAAATCCTGTTACGTCTTTTTCCGCTGCTTCCCCGTCAAGGCTTGGCAGCAAGTTTCCTAAGCGCATTAATGACCTCCTTTAGGAGCCCATAGCAGCGGCGTCAGTTCGGATACATCCACATCTCGCTTTGTGTCAGGAATAATTCCCAGCAATGGCCCGATACGGGTAACCGTTTTGCTTACAATCGGTGCAGCTGTCCAACCGGCGGTTCTTTGAAAGCCGCTGGCTGCCGTGCCCTTTGGCTCATCAACCATGGCAATGATGACATAGCGCGGGTTGTCCATCGGGAAAGCGGCGGCGAAAGTTGAAACCACCAAGTTGCGGTCATAGCTACCCGAGCTCGGCTTTTCGGCTGATCCGGTTTTTCCGCCTACACGGTAGCCTTCGGCCTCCGCTTTCTTGCCCGTGCCGTCGACCACAATCATGCGCAGCAATTGCCGCATCCGCGCGCTGGTGGCGGCGGTGAACACGCGTTTTTCCTGCCCCTTAAATCCCGGTTTGACCTTCAACAATGTGGCTGGCCGCCAAATGCCGCCATTGACCATCGCCGCATAAGCGTTCGCCAAATGCATCGGAGTAACGGAAATGCCGTGGCCATAGCCGACCGTCATATTGGTGATACGCCCCCAATTGCGCGGCCACAACGGCACGGCACGCTCGCCAATTTCAATCGCCGGGCGCTGATCAAAACCAAGATTGCGCAACATTCTATCCATATTGGGTTGTCCCAAATTATCGGCAATACGCGCGGTGACAACATTCGAGCTATGCACCAATGCTTCGGGGACATTCAACCAACGCCCCGCCGGATGACTGTCCCGGATCTTAAAGCCGCCGATTTCCAACGGTCCGGTTGCATCATAACGCAGTGCCAGATCGCGAACCGTGCCAGCATCAAGCGCGGCAGCGACAGTTAGCGGTTTAAAAGTAGATCCCAGTTCATAAACGCGGTTGGTTACCGTGTTGGTCTGCCGTGCAATCGGAACCCGGCCGTCGGCAACGATCACGCTCGATTCAGGGATGTCGGCAAAGATCGGCCGGTTGGGATCGAACGATGGCAAGGTCGCCATTGCCAATACTTCCCCCGTTTGCGAATCCAGGATCACCCCCGCCGCGCCCTTTGCACCGGTATTTTCCATACCGATCGCCAGCTCGTTTTCCAGCGCGGCTTGCACCCGAACATCAATTGACAGCTCAACCGGTTTGGAACGCTTTTTTTGGTCGCTCAGCGCGTCATCCATCATCCGTTCGACACCAAGCGCACCTCGGCCATCCCGGCTAATGAAACCAAGGACATGCGCGGCGAGATTATGTTGCGGATAAAGTCGCTGCGATTCGCGCGGGAACTCAATGGCAATTTCGCCAAGCGCATGAACGCGCTGCACTTCTTCGGGCAATGCCCGTTTGCGCAGATAGCCTTGGTTTGTAGACGTTAGTTTTTGATAAAATTCATCGGCAGGCGTATCGGGAAAGATAACGGAAAGTTGCCGCGCCAGTTCGCGCCGGTCCCCCAAAATCTCTTTTGGCCTTACCCAAATCGCATAGGCATGAATGGTTCTTGCCAATGGAATATTGTTGCGATCAAGAATGTCGCCGCGATCAGGGACGTAGTCCGTTGTCGTCGCGCCAAATGCCCGTGCAGTTTCAAACAATGCCAGCGAGGCCAACCGCCCCAGGATCAGCATTATGAACAACCCAAACAGCGCGGCAAGCACCAGCAGACGCCAAAATGCGTTCGACCCAAGTGGCTTTTTTTGTGCAGTGTGCTTGTGCGTGATTGTCCGGGCGACGAAAATTGTCATTTGCGCTTCCGTTCGGCTTCAGATTTCCTCTGAATATCCTTGAGCAAATCATCGGAAAGCAGTTTCTGATCCATGCTGGCCAATTTTTCAGTCCGCGTTGTTACTTGCTGGGGTGCGGATTTGGGTACACTTGTTTTTGCGGACGATTGCTTGTCTTCAAATGCAGGCGCTTCCTTTTGCACCGGAATGATCGCGCTTGCCATTTTCGCGAAAGGTGATCCGATGACACCAGCGGGCTTGGCTCCGTCTTGGGATGCGACCGAAACCATAACCGGCTTCCCGATTGGTCCTGCGCCATTCAAACCAGCGAGCGCGCTTTCTCCGTTTAAAAACTGCTGCGCAGTTGGCGGCTGATAGCCATATAGCACCTGATTCCATTCTTGCAGTTGCTGCATGCTTGCGCGCGTCCGCAATTCTGCCTGTAGAAAGCTGATTTCGCGCTTCGTTTCCCGTATGCGATTGTCGACGCTGACCAGATCGCTATGCACCGACGCAACATTCAGCGACAACGGATAGAGCAAGATCGCCACGAAGAATACCAACGCAAGCCAACCGATATTCTGCAAACGCTTCATAGCTAAAGTCATGTAGCATACTCCTGTGCTGTGGTTGCAGGTGCATCGTTGCGGATGGCCGCGCGCAAAGTCGCCGAGCGCGCACGGGGATTTCGAAGCAATTCTTCGGCAGATGGCCGGATCGCTTTGCCGGTCTTACAGAATGTCGCCAGAGGACCGGTGCTCTTGGTTTGCGGAACGTGCCTGGAACCAGACGCATCCGCGCCGCTGCGCGTGCGCAAGAACTGCTTCACAATCCGGTCTTCAAGGCTGTGGAAAGTCACCACGGCAAGCCTGCCGCCCGGCTTTAACAATCGTTCCGCAGCTTCCAATCCGGCAATTAACTCATCAAGTTCATTGTTGATATGTATTCTGATCGCTTGAAATGCCCGGGTCGCGGGGTCTTTTGGCGCACCTTGTTTATGGCCCACCGCCTTGCGCACGATAGCCGCCAATTGCGCGGTCGTGCTGATCGGGCGCGCGGCAACTATCTCTCGGGCTATCCGGCGCGACCGGTGCTCTTCGCCATAGCGGTAAATGATGTTGGCGATTTCAGTTTCGTCGGCATCATTTACAAAATCCGCCGCGCTTTGGCCGTCCTGCCCCATCCGCATATCCAACGGGCCATCCTTTTGAAACGAAAAACCGCGCTCGGCACGGTCAAGCTGCATCGACGAAACGCCGATATCCAATACCACGCAATCAACCAGAACAATGCCGTCCTGCGCCAACACGCGGTCCATGATAGAAAAGCAGGCCGCATAAAGACGCAACGCGCCCTTATGACGGCCTGCAAGGTCGGCGCCTTCGGCAAGGGCGTCCGGATCACGGTCAAAGGCATAAACCTTTGCTCCATGATCCAGCATAGCAGAGCTATAACCGCCCGCACCAAAGGTGCCATCCACAATCTCTGCGCCAGGGGTGATGGCCAGAGAGCGAATTACTTCATCAAGCAAAACTGGAATATGATTAGCAGCGGCGCTCATTTCGTGCGCTTTGCATGTTCATGAAGCCAGTAATTCAGTTCGTCTTTTACATGGTCGAAGGCTGCGGGTGCCTCCGCCAAAAACACATCGGGGTTCCAAAGTTGGAAATGGGTTACCGTTCCAAAAAAGAATGCGCGTTCTTCTAGACGCCCAAAATGCCGAAGCATCGGTTGCAGCACAAAGCGGCCGCTCGGTTCAAACGCGGTTTCAAAAATGGAAGATGCCGATGCCCCGGCAATCTCGCGATTGAATTCGCCGCCGCGTGCAATCGCTGCTTGCCATTGCGCCTCGATATCAACCCGCAATTTTTGCCGTTCGGCATTACCATAGCCGATCAAGCACGGCAGTGTCGCATGCCGCGAAAGGCAAACATTGTTCCCGCCGCTTGATTGCTGGACGGTATCTCTCAGCTCGGCCGGTATGGTCGTGCGGCCTTTTGCGTCGAGGCTCGACACTCCAGATCCTGCATAGACAACCAATTCTGACACCGCGCTTAAATCCCTTTAATGCGGGCATGGCTTCTCAATCACGATAACGCGTAGTTACCGCTGCGGGCACCGAAGCGACCGAGAAAAAGGAAATCCACCCCTAGATTGAATCTGCATATCAAGGGATTTCGTGGATGAAAAGAGGGAATTTATGGATGTCCTTGCTAGGTATCTAATAACGTGTTGTTTTAACTTATATACTTGCCAAAGTTAATTTAGATTTCTGGCCATCCTATATCGTTAGGCGGCGATTATTCCGCTAAAAAACCTAGTTTTTCCGGCTAATTCGCGACTCACGTGTCCGAATTCCCACAATTTCCCATAATGAAGTTTAGGTTGTGTTGACATTCAATGTTCTGCAACACTTTAACCCAAGCTTTGTCATTCCCGCGAAGGCGGGAATCCATCACCTGTGGTCGATTTACTTCGCTAACTTGCTTTGCGCGGCTAGTTCAGGTGATGGATTCCCGCCTTCGCGGGAATGACGAAGTGTATGTTTTTCTGTATCTTATTACTTGAATGTCAACACAACCTAGGGTCAGGACCTACTTCGGCGGCGATGCGAGCTTGTCCAATTGCCGTTCGATCCAGACGACATTATCGAAATCATCGAAACCGGTCACGCCTCTGATGCCGCTGCCCTGCCAATGTTCGGAATTGAGCAAATCGGCATCGGCCAACAATATCGCTTTTCCTTTACCAATGTTGCATTCGGCAACTTTTGCATAAGACCGGATTTTGCAGTTTTGTGCTACCGTGCCCTGCGTCTGCCACTCACCGGATGTGACGGTGTTGATGGTCAGGTCATCAATTTCATAGACCTGCCGCTTTTCCTCTTCGGGACCAACCGCCAACACCAATTCAATGCCCCAATGTTTAAACAACGGAGAGAGTAATGACGTAAACAAGGGCCGCCTTTTGTCGCCCAATGGATAGATGCTTTCCCATTGCAACGCGGGATCGGCCAACAGTAATAACCGGCCTCCGCCGCGCATCCATTCATCCAATTCCAAAAACTCCGATGCTGAAAATGCCCGCGGCTGCGCCAACAGCAGCACATCGACACCTTTGATGTTCTTACTGGCAAGGCTATCGACAGGGCGAATATCAAATTTGCCATTCAACCTGCTATAAGCCGGTGAAGGCACACCGCCGCTTTGAATAATATCGCCGATTTCCCCTTCCTCCCATTGCAAAGGAAGGGTGGTCATTAGCCCCAAGACCGGCCTTTGCGCGGTAATATTGGCAGCACCAAATTTCATCCATATCGCGAATGATACCGCCAACAAAAAAATCGTCAGGCCAAATAGCAGCAGTTTGGGCATGCCAATTGACCGAATTGGCGGCACATGCGTAGTTGGCTTAACTTCGTGCGGTTCATTCACAGGCTGATTACGCCAACGCAGCCAGAAAAATTCATATCAATTCTTGCCATTACTCACGCCGCCGGTCTGTTTTGATTTTGCTTCTGTGTCAGGATCAACAACCGGGGCCACACCCAATTCAGCCAGTGGTTCGTCAGGGACACTGTCCTTTGACGCCGCTTTTGATAGGCCAGCGCCTGTGCTTGGATCGCCGACAAACGCCCTGTCCATAACCATATTTGCCAGACTGACAAACAACAGCACAATGACAAGCCCGACCACGCCGACCTGAATACGCTGCAATGCTGACTCTCGTTTTTGTGCCATCGTTCGATCTCCGGACCTCTATATCAGTCCTATATGATCAATTGTCCAGTTGCCATGGCATTGGCGGCAACCCCTTTGATTGCATCCATTCGGGATTGTAGAGCGTCGACAAATACCGGAACCCGGTATCACACAATATCGTCGCGATCCGTTTCCCCGGCCCCAATTGCTTGCCTAACGCAATCGCCCCGGCCACGTTTATGCCGGACGAAAGCCCCAAGCACAGCCCTTCTTCACTTAACATTTGCTTGACCCAAAACAGGCCATCCTCGTCGGAAATCTGGAATTGCGTGTCGATCAATGCGCCTTCCAAATTGGCGGTGACACGGCCTTGGCCAATGCCCTCTGCAACCGAGGATCCTTCCGCCTTCAATTCACCATGCGCGTAATAATTGTAAAGCGCCGCACCAAACGGATCGGTCAATGCAATCGTGATTTTGTCATCCTTAGCTTTTAATCCCAAACTAACCCCGGCGATTGTTCCGCCCGTTCCGGCCGCACAGGTAAAGCCATCGACCTTGCCATCCATCTGGTTCCAGATTTCTTCGGCAGTGGTTTCGATATGCGCCCGGCGGTTGGCGATATTGTCGAATTGATTGGCCCAAACGGCATTCGGCGTCTCTTGCGCGATCCGGCGTGACGTGTGGACAAAATGGCCCGGATTGGCATAGGGCGCGGCGGGAACAAGCACCAACTGCGCCCCCAATGCCCGCAGCGTGTCCATCTTTTCCCGGCTTTGTGTTTCGGGCATTACGATGATTGTTTTATACCCCAATGCGTTCGCCACCAGCGCAAGGCCGATGCCGGTATTACCGGCAGTCCCCTCGACGATAGTGCCGCCTGGCTTTAGCGTTCCCTGCTGTTCCGCATCGCGAACAATGTACAACGCGGCCCGGTCTTTTACCGACGCACCGGGGTTGGCAAATTCACATTTGCCATAAATTTCGCAGCCCGCTGCGTCACTTGCCCCTTTGAGCAAGACAAGCGGCGTATTTCCAATGAGGTCGAGTGTAGAATTTAATGTCATAACCCCGACCTAAATCGTCTGAGGCCAATCGGCAAACAAGAATAACTAACGATTGGCCAAAAGTTGCATTTTTCGTGAAGCACCATCAGTCCTGTCGAGCCTGCGTCGCAAGCGAATTCAGACATTCGGTTTGCCGTAACGCTTACACTGTTCAAGGATCACGTGCAGAATTATATTGTTATATCATCACATAGTATTTAAGTGAAGGCCGATTCTGTCACTCTCCCAAAGAATGGAACAAGATTTTATGCGCCCGTTTCTGATGTTAGCCTGCTCTTCGCTATCGTTGACTACTCCATTTGCTCCAGCTTTCGCCCAAGACTCAACGGCAGAAGCGCCCGAAACTGACGTTCAGGAAGATGACTTTCATACCGACAGGGAGATTGTTGTTACCGCGCCTTATGGCAAGCGGCTGGATATTCTTGCCGGAACGTCGGCCCTTGCCGGTGCGCAATTGGCGGAGCAAGCGCGCGGCCAAATTGGTGAGACATTGACCGGGTTGCCGGGTGTTTCGGCGACCAGCTTTTCTCCCGGAGCCTCGCGCCCCGTTTTGCGCGGGTTCCAAGGTGGCCGTGTTGCCGTTCTTACCGACGGTATTGGCAATATCGACGCATCCAATACTTCGGCGGACCATGCGGTGACGATTGAATCGCTGACGGCGGAACGCATCGAAGTGCTTCGCGGCCCTGCGGTATTGCTGTTTGGCGGTCAAGCGGTTGGCGGCGCGGTCAACGTTATCGATAAGCGCATCCCGCGCGCCATTCCAAAAGAGGCCATTCATATCGACGGCCTTTTGGGCTTTGCCAGCGCCAACGGTGAATATTCGGGCGGGATATCACTGGACGCCCCCATCGGCGACCGATTTGTGGTTCACGTTGACGGCAGTTACCGCGACGGACGAGATTTGCGCACTGGCGGGTTTGTCATTGCGCCTGTTTTAAGGGCACAAACTTTGGGTTTGGCCGATGCCGCCCAAGCGGCTGGTGACCTTGAAACGGCCGCAGAATTACGCGGAGTTGCAAACAAGCGTGGCCGCATTCCCGGCACCTTTGTGAAAACATGGACTGCGGGCGGCGGTGCGGCCTTTATCAACGACGGCGGCAATTTTGGGGTATCGTTCAACATCTTTGACACGCTTTATGGAATTCCCGCACGGCCCGGCGGCGAATCTGGCGTTGCAATCGACCTCAAACAATACCGGTTTGATCTGCGCGGTGCGGTTGAACTGGGTGATGGCATATTCGACACCCTGAAAATCCGCACAGGCTATGCCAACTATCGCCATCAAGAAATTGCCGGCGGTGAACTGGAAACCCTGTTCCTGAGCAAAGGTATTGAGACCCGCATCGAGTTGTTACAAAATGCCCGCGATGCTTGGAACGGAGCCAGCGGAGTTCAATATCAGGTCCGCGATTTCGAAGCGATTGGCGAAGAAGCATTTGTGCCGCCGAATAGCTCGAACCAATTTGGCATATTCACGCTTCAGGAATTTACGCTTGGTAGTTCTGGTGGCGGGGAATTTGGGGCCGAAGCATCTTTGCGATATGATCACACGCAACGCGAAGCCAATACGATTGGTGTCAAACGTGGGTTCAGCGACGTTTCTGCTGCACTCGGCGTTGTATACACCGATGGTCCGATAAAAATCGGCACAAACATATCCCGCACGGGGCGCGCGCCAACGGCTGAAGAATTATTTTCAGACGGTCCGCATCTTGCAACTCAGGCGTTTGAAATTGGCGATCCCAATTTGAAAAGTGAACGCAGTTGGAACGGGGAAGTCTATGTGCGTTACGACGGTACACCGATAGAATTCAGCGCAACTTTATACACCAACCGTTTCAAAAACTTCATATATGAAGATCAAACCGGTGGAGTGATCGATGGCCTGCCGGTATTCCAGATCGTGCAAAGCGGCGCGCGGATATGGGGCGCCGAATTGGAAGCGACGGGGCGCATAGGGCGCATCGCCGGATTTGATATCGAAACCAATCTGGTCGCGGATCTGGTGCGCGCAAAGCTGGCGAACAATGGCGGCAACTTGCCCCGTATTCCGGCGTTGCGGTTGCTTGGCGGGTTGGGGCTTAAAGGCACAAATCTTGACCTGAGCGGCGAGGTAGAATGGACCGCCGATCAACGCCGCGTCGCTCAGCTTGAAACCGCAACCAATGGCGCGGCCGTGGTCAACGCATCGGCAACGTGGCGGCCCTGGGGCAAGGCCCGCAGCATAAGCCTGATCGCATCGGTGAATAACATTTTCGACGTCAGCGTGCGCCGGGCGGCATCATTCACGAAGGATTTCTCACCGCTTGCCGGACGCGATATCCGGCTATCTGCGCGGTTCAGTTTTTAGACAGGTGACAGAGCGCACGGTTCATCTTTCGAACCAAGGAGTCTCCAATATGCGTAAATTCGCCCTAATAGCCCTCGTCGCAACATCGTTGCTGGTCACCGCATGCAACACTGTCAAAGGCGTGGGCCGCGATATAGAATCAGTCGGTGAAGCCGGATCGGACGCGATTAAGTGATCGCTGCACGCCGGTAAAATTCGCTGCGTTTGAGCGGGTTGATATTTGGTTGAAACAAACTTTCATCCTGAACACTTTCATCCTGAACACTTCGCCGTCATCCTGAATTTGGGTCGACCGGATGAATTTGGGTCAACCAAATGTCGTCCGCTTTAGCCTGCATCAACCGCGCGATTGCTGCGGCGTTTATGCGTGATCGCTATCGCAATGATGGCAAGTTCATACAGGCAATATAGCGGCACCAGCATCAAAAGTTGCGACATGATATCCGGCGGTGTCAGGACGGCGGAAATGGCGGCGATGCCAACAACGGCATAGCGCCTGCCGGATTTCAGCTGCTCTAAACTGACGATTCCTGCGCGTTCCAGTAACATCAGGATAACAGGTAACAAAAACGCGAGGCCAAATCCGAATATGAATTTCATGACAAAATTGAGATAATTGCCAACGCCCGGCAGCGCCTCTTGCGTCACCCCGCCAACCTCACCCGCAAAGCCGAGCAAAAAACGCAGAGCGACTGGAATGGCAACATAATACGCAAGGCAAGTCCCCAAAGTGAACAAGACGGGCGTCAGCACCAAAAATGGCAGAAACGCGCGCTTCTCATTCCGGTAAAGCCCCGGCGCAATAAACCGCCAAATTTGTGTCGCAAATATTGGGAACGACACCATGATCGCAGCAAAAAATGCGACCTTTATCTCGACCAGAAATCCTTCGAATACATCGGTGTAAATCAACTTCGATTGACCTGCCTCCAACAATGGCTGCACCAACACAGCGAATATCGGCCGGGCAAAATACAGGCACACGCCAAATGCGACGGCGAGCGCAAGAAAGCTCCAGATCATTCTGCTGCGCAGTTCGATCAAGTGATCGAGCAAGGGCATCTTGCTATCTTCGATATCAGCTGCGGCCTCTGTCATGCGGCTTTACCAGACTGCGCCGGGTCGGCAGCCGCATTTACATCGGCCTCATTCGTTTCGATTGCGGGCTTATTGGCCGGATCAAGCGTCACTGCTTCGCTGGTCTGCGCTATTTCGCTGGTCTGCGCCATAATGCGGTCATTTTCCGCTTTCCACTTTTTCTCCAGCTCTTCCAGTTCAGATTGGCGCACTATGTCGTCAATGCCGGACCGAAATTGTGCCGCCACTGCCCGCGCCTTGCTCACCCAGTTGCCCACGAACCGCAGCACTTTGGGCAAATCCTTTGGCCCGATGACGATAAGCGCAATGACCATCACCAAAA
>JAYUPJ010000203.1:0-15552 GCA_043760195.1 Sphingomonadales bacterium
GCGATCGCGAGCCATTTTCGGCCGAAGCGAAAACCGTTGCCCAGCACCATTCTCAGAATGACGGCATATGCCCAAGACATGCCCTCTGCATCAACCAACATAGTCGAGGTTGCCATGCAAACATCCAAAATTATTGCCGCAAACCACCTCTTCTCGGGCTGAAAGATCGAGGAGCGCTCCATGATCATCAAACCTGCGTTCAATGTCAGATATGCGACAAACGCAAAAACGATGCGGAGATCAAATCCGGCAAAATCGCAAACGATGGCCGCAACGCTGCCCATGACGACGCGATTGAGCAATATCTCTTGCTCCGGCGTTGCCTTTTTGCGGGCAGTACCAAATTTTGGAAGGATTGATCTTAAGAGCGCGAGCATTATTCAATCACCTTGAACGACGCAGCTTGACTATCGAAAAGTTCATAAAGTTGTTGAACTGACAACGGACGGCCAATTAAGTATCCTTGGACTTCATCACATCCTGATGCGCGAAGCAGTGCATATTGGGTTTCCGTTTCAACACCTTCGGCAATCACCCGCATATCCAACGCATGTGCCAAATGTGCAATGGTTGAAATAATTGCTCTGTCGGCAGCGGAAGTCTCGATCCGGGAGACAAAAGTCTGATCAATTTTCAGCCGGGTTGCCGGCAAATCACGCAGATATTGCAATGAAGAATAACCGGTACCGAAATCATCAATAGAAATTTCAACTCCGTTTGCACGTAAAGTGGCAAGTTCTTTGAGCACATGCTGATTTTGATCAAGCAAGAGTTCTTCGGTAATTTCAATCGCAAGTTTGCCTGGGTTAACACCATATTTGGCGATGTTCGCGAGTATTCCGCTGCTCATTTCCTGATTTTCGAACTGTCGGGGGGAAACGTTGACCGCGATATGTGGGATCTCGATACCGGCTTCGGCAAATTCGGCAATTTGTTTGCAAGCCGCTTCAATGACCCATTGCCCCATGCGATCAATCAGCCCGCTGTCGCTGGCGATACGGATGAACTCATTGGGCATCATTCGCCCGCGTTCGGGGTGATTCCAGCGAATAAGCGCTTCGAGCCCGACATAGCGGTTGGTTTTGATGTCGATGATTGGCTGATATTCAAGAACGAATTGTTCCTTGGCCAAGCCAACGCGAAGATCCGCCTCTAATCCGGCATTAAATTGCGCGATCTGGTTCAGCTGCGGAGAGAAAAAGCAATGACAGTTCCGGCCTTGTGATTTGGCTTCATACATCGCCAAATCGGCGAGCCTCAGCAGCTCATCCGCCGAACCATTGTCTTCGGGGATCAGGGCAATACCAATGCTGACGCCGATAAGCTGTTCTGCGCCTTCTATCGTATATGGCTTGCCAATTTGGTTTAGCAATTTGGTGCACTGACCGCTGATTTCTTCGGCGTCAGCTACATCGCTCAAGATCACCGCGAATTCATCACCGCCAATGCGGGAGGCGAAATCATTTGGTCCCAACAAATTGCTAATTCGTTCTGCGACTTGGCGAAGCAAAATATCGCCCGCTTGGTGTCCGCGTGTGTCATTGATGATCTTAAAGCGATCAAGATCCAGCAACAATAAAGCTGCAATTTTACCGTCCCGCTCACAATCTTCAATCGTCTGGCGCATACGCTCTGACAGCAGCGCGCGGTTGGGTAAGCCCGTCAGCATATCATGCAGGGCAAGATGTGTGCGGTGTTCTTCGGCAAATTTGCGGGCGGTAATGTCGACACCGGTGGTTAGCACACCAATTGTTTGGCCATCGATATTGGTCAATGGCGACTTGTTACATTGAAATGTCAGCTCGACGCCGTCGCTAATGTATCGGTCTTCAAAAACGGGAATTGAGTTACCGGATTCCAGGATAGCGCTGTTGCGCCTAAGCTCGTGTTCTAACGATACCGGGTCCAACAACTCATAAATCGACTGGCCTACCAACTCGTCAGGTTCTTTGCCGAAAAGCGCGGAATTGTATGAATTGAGGAACAGGAATTTGCCGTTTCGATCAATGGCATTGATCAAGATCGGGGATGTATCAATAATCTGTTCAAGCATGGATTTATTTGTTGCAGATGCATATCCGTTGGCAGAACCGTTGGCAGTACCATTCAGATTTGTTTCGACAGCATGCTTGGCCCGTCCGGCCAGCTCCATCTCTTTCTTGTGCTGATTGAGCAATAACAATGCGCGTTCGCGAAATTCGATATGCGAAACGGGGCTTTGCAGAAAATCTGTGGCGCCCGCATCCAACGCTGAAATGCGGCATTCACGGTCTTGTCTTGCCGTAATTATGATCGCCGGGATGTGTGAACCAACAGATTTCTCTCTGACCGACTTGATAAAATCTGCGCCGTTCATTTCGGGCATACGATAGTCGACAATTAGCAAGTCGGCGGAATTATTATCCAAATATTTCAATGCTTCCAGCGCGCTACTGAAGCATTTGGCCGTGAAGCCCGACCCCATCATTGCAACAAACTGCGCGTAAATTCGCAGATTCGTTGCACGATCGTCGACAATAATAATACGCGCTTGCATGCGAACGCGATACGCAAACTAAGTCAAGGAATGGTTAACGGGAAATTTGCGGCGTGCACCGAATGTTTGGCAAAGCGGCGCGAAACCGCTGATTTTTGGTTATTGAATGCACCACTTCGGATTAACTATGTTTTGAAAAGTTAAACGGATAGATGTCGGTTTGGATAAAAAGGTGCAAATATCAACTTTCGTGCGAAATAATCTGATGACACTGTTGCCAAAATCGCAGTCTCGTCCTAGCCAAAAGTTGGAAATAACGGGGGTGTAAAAAGCGGTAATGAGCAAAAGCGAACATTACGAGCAACAATATCTCAGCCTGATGCGCAAGGTATGGGCGGAAGGTACGGTACAGCATGACCGAACCGGCATCGGTACGAAAGCCTTGTTTGGCGCGACGATGCGATTCTCGCTTGAAAATGATGCCATTCCGCTGCTGACGACAAAACGGGTTTTCTGGAAAACGGCCGCGCGTGAGATGCTATGGTTTCTGACCGGCAACACCAACATCCGCCCGCTGCTTGAGCAAAAGGTCCGGATTTGGACGGACTGGCCATTGGACCGATATCGGCGCGAAACGGGTGATCAAATCATTCAGGATGCGTTTGAGCAGCGCATTCTTGATGATGCTGAATTCGCCGGGAACTGGGGCGATCTGGGGCCTGTTTACGGCGCGCAATGGGTCAATTGGCCGCAATATATCGCTGCCGATGATGGATCATTTCGGCGCGCGGATCAGGGCATCAATCAAGTGTCCACGCTGGTCGAAAGTTTAAAAAACAATCCGGGTTCGCGCCGTCATATCATCGAAGGCTGGAATGTCGCAGAAATCGATCAAATGGCGCTACCGCCCTGTCATAAGACCTATCAGTTTCAAGTTGCGGACGGCAAGCTGAACGGGCTGTTATTTCAACGCTCTTGTGATTTGGGACTCGGCTTTGCGTTTAACATTTTCTCCGCATCGCTGCTGGTCCGAATGCTGGCGCAGCAAACCGGATATGAACCCGGCGAATTTATCTGGCAGGGCGGCGATGTGCATTTATATTTGAATCATGCCGATTTGGTGGAAGAACAGATAGCAAGAGAGCCCGGCGGAAACCCAACACTGCATATATTGAGGAAACCAAACAGCATTTTTGACTATCGGATTGAAGATTTTGAGGTCCGTAACTATTCGCCGCAAGCGCATATTGCGGCTGTGGTGGCGGTATAAAGCGGCAAACAGGATATTAGGTCAGTTTTATTGACCTATAGCAATTGTTGAAATAAAATAACAGTCGTTGATAATATATTTGCGAGTCGTTCGATGGACGTACGTGATATTGGAGAGAGACGATGACACGAGGCAAGCGCGAGAATTTGGAGCCTTTGAGGTTGCACGTGCCTGAACCTAAATACCGCCCCGGTGACGAGGTTGACTTTAGCGACATCGTCGTGCCTGCGGTCGACAGTTTTGCGAAGCCTGACGAGAGTGTTTTGCCCGCGGCGATGCAGCCATTGGCTTATGGTTTGATCCGAGTTCTCGATTTTGATGCAAAGGCAAAGGGGAGCTGGAATCCAGATCTTTCAGCTAGTCAGAAACATAACTTACTACGCAATATGATGTTGCTGAGAGCATTTGATGACCGGATGTTTCGGGCACAGCGCCAAGGCAAGACCAGCTTTTACATGAAGTCTACTGGTGAAGAAGCGACATCGGTGGCATCGACCATGGCGCTTGATATCGATGATATGTGCTTTCCGAGCTATCGGCAGCAAGGAATTCTAATTACTAGAGAATGTCCATTGGTCGATATGATGAACCAGATATATTCGAACAGCGGCGATCATCTTAAGGGGCGTCAGCTTCCGATCATGTACTCCGCGCCGGATCAGAATTTTTATAGCGTTTCGGGTAATTTGACCACGCAATATCCCCAGGCCGTTGGTTGGGCGATGGCGTCTGCATCACGCGGTGACAACCGGATTGCGGCGGTTTGGTGCGGCGAAGGATCCACTGCGGAAGGTGACTTTCACAGCGCGCTGACATTTGCTGCGGTCTATAATGCGCCGGTGATTATGCAAGTCGTCAACAACCAGTGGGCCATTTCGTCATTCTCGGGCTTTGCAGGCAGTGAACGCACTACATTTGCAGCGCGTGCAGTTGGCTATGGAATTGCAGGACTGCGTGTTGATGGTAACGATCCATTGGCTGTCTTTGCGGCAATGCAGTGGGCGGCGGATCGCGCCAGAACCAACAATGGCCCGACATTGATCGAATACTTCACATACCGGGCCGAGGGCCACTCCACGTCTGACGATCCCAATGCTTACCGGGCGGCGGAGGAATTCGCCAAATGGCCGCTTGGTGATCCGGTCGAACGCTTGAAGGCACATTTGATCGGGGAGGGTGATTGGGATGAAGAGCGCCATGTGGCGCAAACGAATGAATTAACAAATTATGTTAAGTCACAGCAAAAAGAAGCTGAAAAAAAGGGTGTTTTGGGTCATGGTCTTCATCATCCGTTTGAGAGTATGTTTGAAGATGTCTTTGAAGAAATACCTTGGCATCTGCGGGAACAGTGCGAACAGATGTTAGCGGAACAGCGTATTAAATTTGGCCCGGATTGGGAGCCAAGCTGATGGCTGAAGCGGGATCCAAAACCATGAACATGATCGACGCCATCAACAACGCATTGGATATCATGTTGGAGCGGGATCCCGATGTGGTCTTGATGGGGGAAGACATCGGATATTTTGGGGGGGTATTCCGGGCGACTGCAGGATTGCAGCAAAAGCACGGAAAAACCAGAGTGTTCGACACGCCGATAACAGAATGCGGAATAATCGGCGTTGGTGTCGGCATGGCCGCATACGGGCTGCGACCCGTTCCGGAGATCCAGTTTGCCGATTATATTTATCCCGGGCTTGACCAGCTGGTCAGCGAGGCTGCGCGGATACGATATCGTTCAGCGGGCGATTACATTTGCCCGATGACCGTTCGCACGCCATTTGGCGGCGGGATATTTGGCGGCCAAACCCACAGCCAATCACCGGAGAGTATGTTTACCCACATTTGCGGTGTTAAAACAGTCATTCCGGCAACGCCATTTGATGCCAAAGGCTTGCTAATCGCTGCCATCGAAGACAATGATCCGGTGATCTTTTTTGAACCAAAGCGAATTTATAACGGCCCGTTTTCCGGCTATTATGACCGCCCCGTCGAACCGTGGTCGAAACATGCCGCAAGCCAGGTCCCGGTTGATTATTACCGCATAGAACTTGGCAAGGCGTCGATCGTGCGCGCGGGCAATGACCTTACAATCCTGACCTACGGTACGATGGTGCATGTTGCGAACGCTGTCGTCGAAGATATCGGCGTAGATGCTGAGGTGATTGACCTTAGAACGCTGCTGCCGCTGGACATCGAAGCAATTGAGACCTCTGTGCGCAAAACGGGCCGATGTTTAATCGTCCACGAAGCAACGCGGACCAGCGGCTTTGGCGCTGAATTGTCGGCACTGGTGCAGGAACGCTGCTTTTACCATTTGGAAGCACCAGTCGAGCGCGTGACAGGTTTTGACACACCGTATCCGCACAGCTTGGAATGGGCATATTTCCCCGGGCCAATTCGCATCCGAACCGCGATTGAAAAAATATTTAAGGACCAGACCAATGGCTAAATTTATTTTCAACCTGCCAGATATTGGCGAAGGTATTGCCGAGGCAGAGATTGTTGCGTGGCATGTGAAAGTCGGTGACCGCATCGAAGAAGATCAGCCCGTCGCGGACATGATGACCGACAAAGCGACCGTTGAAATGGAAAGTCCGGTTTCGGGGATCGTTACAGCCGTGGCTGGCGCGGCCGGCGATGTCATTCCTATCGGTTCAATGCTGGTCGAAATTGAAACGGGTGCAATTGCCAGCGATGATGCAGAGAATCTTGCCATAGAAAGTGACGTCACGGCGTCAAAAATTGAAGCGCCGGAGCGCCTAAAAACTACTTTTTTTGAAACTATTAATGAAGCTAAGTCAGAACCAGAGTTAAAACCGGAGCCAGAACCAGAAAGCGCGCCTGCCAAATCTCTGCCAACGCAAGATAGCGCGAAATTTACCGCGTCACCGGCTGTGCGCGCGCGCGCCGTGCAGCTGGGCGTTGATCTATCTGACGTCAAGGCGTCGGGCAATCATGTGCGGCATGCCGATCTTGATAATTATCTGAGTTACAATCAGGGGCAGGGATATCGTTCATCAGGCGATGCGAAACAACGGGCCGACGTGGCGATAAAGGTCATTGGGTTGCGCCGGCGCATTGCGGAAAACATGGCGGCATCGAAACGTCACATCCCGCATTTTACCTATGTCGACGAAATGGATGTAACCGCACTTGAAGCCATGCGTTTTGACCTGAACAATGCCAGAGGCGGACGTCCGAAGCTCACCATGTTGCCGTTTCTGATCACTGCAATCTGCAAAGCAGTTCCGTCATTCCCGATGATCAACGCCCGCTATGATGATGACGCAGGCATCGTTACGCAGCACGGTGCCGTTCATCTGGGCATGGCCACGCAAACGCAAGCAGGACTAACCGTGCCGGTTTTGAGGAATGCGCAAGACTTGAACGTGTGGCAACTGGCGGCTGAAATTTCGCGATTGGCGGCATCAGCCCGCGATGGCAGCGCAAAAAGTGAAGGGTTGTCGGGCTCGACATTGACCATCACTTCGCTTGGGCCATTGGGCGGAATAGTGACGACGCCGGTAATAAACCGGCCAGAAGTCGCCATTATCGGCCCCAATAAGATCATTGAGCGTCCAATGTATGTTGACGGCAAGATTGAACCACGCAAGCTGATGAATATGTCTGTTAGCTGCGATCACCGCGTAGTCGATGGCGCCGATGCGGCAAATTTCGTTCAGGCGCTTAAAAAATTGATTGAGACTCCGGTGCTTTTGTTCGCGGATTAAATAACTTAACCGTTGGCAGCGCGGCTAGTTCTAAACGGGGCGTGTTTAATTGCACCTTGGGCTTCGGCACGATCAACTGTGCTGACCTGTTCTTTCAATGCCAATCCCATGCGATCATTTTTTGACCAACGGCATTCGGCCCGCGTCAGCATTCCATCGCCAATGTCGATCAGGAATTCGGTACCAATTGGCACGTTGCTCAATCCTTCGATCAGAACACCGTTTGCCGATAGATCGCGAATGCGGGCTTCGTAGCGATGCTTGTTGTGGATCATGGTTACCACCCGCAGCATTTTCCGTCTCGGCTCGCGGCTGGTGTTGTGGCCAGTTGCTTTTACTTCTTTGGCGGCGTTTTGCAGCATCGCAACTACGGCTTCGGCGCTAATCGGCTTGGAATAGATATACCCCTGAACATGGCTGCAACCGAGGTTGCGGATTAATTCAAGTTCATCATGTGTTTCAACACCTTCGGCCGTGGTATCCATTTCCAATGCTTCGGCCAAGCTAACGATGGAACGAATGATGGCACCATTGCGGCTACCTTTTTGGGTCGCACCGCGCACAAAGCTTTGGTCGATTTTGATTTTATCGAACGGCGCTTTCTTCAGATAGCCGAGCGAAGAATATCCGGTCCCGAAATCATCCAACGCCAACCGCACGCCAAGGCCTTTGAGCAATTGGAAGGTCGCATCAGTATTGGAATCGTCGTTCAAAAATACGCTTTCGGTGATTTCAAGCTCAAGCCTGTCAGGCGAAAGTCCGCTGTTGGCCAAGGTGTTGGCAATCACTCCGATCAAGCCCGGATTCGCAAACTGGATTGGTGACACATTCACGGCAACGCGGACATCGCCGGGCCATTTGGCCACCTCTTCGCATGCGGTCCGCAAAGTCCATTCGCCGATTTGCCCAATGATACCGGTATCTTCTGCGATCGGAATAAAGCGAGAGGGAGAAACGAGGCCGCGGGTAGGGTGATTCCAGCGGAGCAGCGCCTCAACACCCACAATTTTTTCAGACTTGGTGGCAACCACTGGTTGGTAAACGACGTGCAAGCCGTTGTTGACCAATGCATCGCGCAAATCAGTTTCCAATTGCCGCCTGTCTTCAGCATCGCTGTGCAGGTCAGCTGCGTAGAAATGGTGCACGCCGCGGCCACGGCCCTTTGCCGCATACAAGGCCAGATCGGCATTTCGCACAAGTGCTTCGTTGGTTACACCGTCGGTTGGAGCCAGCGCAATCCCGATTGAAACGCCAATCGTCACTGCGCTACCGTCCAGAATATAAGGCTGCGAAATGGATTGAATGATCTGTTCGGCCAACGGGCCCAATTGCGTTTTAGAATCTTTGCCTGGCAAGATTAGCTGAAATTCATCGCCGCCAAGACGGCCGACATGACCGGCATTGCCAATTATGCGCTGAAGCCTCTGGCTAACCTGCCGCAACAACGCATCACCGGCGGGATGCCCCAGCGTATCATTCACTTCCTTAAACCGGTCGAGATCCAGCAAAAACAAAGCGCAGATACGATTTAAAGGGTTGGGTGCCGCCAGAATTCGTTCAAGCGTAGTTTGCATGTGCAAACGATTTGATAGCCCTGTTAAAGAATCAAAGTGCGCCAAACGCGAAACTTCCGCTTGGCTTTTTCTGATCTCCGTCAGGTCGGTACCGCTGCCCCGAAATCCTTGAAAGTTATGATATCTGTCAAATATTGGGCGTCCGGAAATACTCCACCAGCGGTCTTCATCCTCTGCGGCCACGCGAACATTCAGTTCATTAAACGGGGCTCTGGTGGTGAGATGAAAACTCAGCGTTCGTTCCTGGTTTTCATCCTTCTGCTGGCTCGCGTCGATCAGGATTGTAACGGGCTCACCGATAAGGGTCTGGATATCCCGATTCAAAATCTTGGCCGTGCGCTCCGACAAATACGTGATGCGATTATGCCTATCGGTTTCCCAAAACCAAGCGTTTCCAGAGTTCTCGAAATCCGTAAGAATTGCACTTGCCCGGTTCATGGATAGAATTTGGATCTCACTTTGATCCTTCTTTTGCTGCGCCCGTTTTAGATAAATAGGCAACCAGATAATAAAGGCAAAAGCGAACACGCCAAAAGCCAACCAATAACTCGTAACGCTGTATCCAAAACCAATGCCCGCTGACGTGGAGAGAAGAGAAGTAGCGAGAATTTTTGGGCTTTCGTTAAGCGAAAGTACCAAAGTGGCAACCAAGCCAATGATGGTCATAGCGGTCAAGCCAACCACAACTGAAGACATTGTCGACATCAATAGCCCGAGAGTCCAGCCCAAAGGCAAATATGCGGCTACCGTTATCGGAATTTCAACATGTAAACGCGCCTGCACATCGACAGATTTACGCTTTAATGCCGTTGTGAGTATCAACGCAATGCAAGCCATAGCAAAGGAGGAGCCGGCCAGAAGCCAAAATTTGGATTGTATCGCCAATACATTGGCAGTCTGGAAGTCTTGAAGAAATGCGGGCGCAATCGAGAAAAGCAGAAAGAATAATGCTTCGCCGGAAACCAGAATAAGCCATGGATTGGAAAGCAGTTTCTTACCGAAAGCCTTACGTGGATTTTCAAATGCAACGGGAGGCGTAACGTTTCCCGCGATAGCGCGTGCGCCCACGGCGCCTGCTTCGGTCATTGTTTCGTTAGTGCTGATGTTCTGCGAAACTTCCATACTCTCGGCTATGTCAGAATTCTGTTGACAATCCGTTTATATTGGCTGGAAAATACTGATAAATTTGGTTGTTTGCATGAGCATTTTGTTCAAATGTTTCAACATCTACTGAATTTAATTCAGGTGCTCGCTCAATCGGCTTTAAATCCGGCGAGGCTTTCTTGGTCAAATTTTAGTTTGAAGGTCAGGAAAGGACCGCTCCGCGTGTAGCGAAGTTTTTCGAAATCACGATCGTTGAAACCAACAATGTTATAGCCAAGCGAAATGTTTGCATTTTCAAACGGCACGAGTGTTAAGATCGGTCCGCCGGAATATGCAATGTTTCTGCCGCCGGTTCCCACTCTGACCGTGCCAGCAACGCCGACGTCCACGTGCTTGCTGAGATCAAAACGGAAATCGCCGCCAACAACGTTGCTCCATCCGGAAACATCATCTTTGCCAAAACGCTCCGAAGCGTAACGCGAGCCCCAGAAAAGCGAGTATTCACCGCGCTCAAAGAAATCGCCGTCATCATTGCCCAATTCGTCGTCGCCGCGGCCTATTGGAGTGTAGTTGATCGACAGGCTGTTGATAACACGCCGTGACGCTGCGTTGCCATCAATGAACAAGCTTGCGCCGCCGATTGGGCCAGGCAGCCCGGCGACGGAGTTTTTCACAGCATCATAGCGCAGCTCAAATTTGTTTAAGAACGACCAGTCACTGCCAACCGGGCGATTTGCCCAGCTGACTTCTGCTTGCGCGGTTTTTGTTGAAGGGCCACCATTTTGCTTGGCTGAAAACCAGCTGAGCGCGCCAGCGATAGCTTTGCCTTCGCCAATTTGGCGCAAAATTGCCGTATTGAAGCCATAGCGATCAGTTGTATCACCGGCGCGGTATTCCGCCCGGCCAGTCCAGCTATACCTGTCACCGCGATAGCTCGCGCCCGCCGTGACAGCCGTGAAATCTTCGGTAAGACTGCCGTTACTGCCCAGAAATCCGCCCGATGCAACCGGCTGTAAAGGATTGACTACATCATTGCGGTCAATGCCAGACAGGGTTTTATTGCCATCCAATGATAGGTCGACTGACCATTTTTCGCTAATCTTGAAGGATTGAGCAAGGCCATAGGCCGCGAAACTGCGCGGACCATATTCAGTGATATCCTGTTGGTTGGCGCTGGCCAGTATCCGGCCGCCAGCCCAAGGTGCAATATCAAAACCAAGCCGCGCGGTGCGGGCGTTGATTGTTTCACCCTTGGCGATTTCATACGAACCGATCAATTGAATGTCAGACTTGATCGCGTAACGTGCGCCAAATTGATGACGGGCAGGGAAATCAATGCTTGAATCTTGTCCGCCAAGAGCAAATTCGGTTTGCGCGCTAAGTTCCAGCTTATTGTCTAACAATTTTTGCGAGCCAGCCAGCCGGGCGATGGTCGATTGGTTGACGGTCCCGTCGCCCAAATTATCGTTGGCGTGGGTCAAGCCAGCGCGCAGCGCGCTATTGCCCGTGCGATACTCCAGCTCGGCGCTTGCCGCGCGGCGGCGCGCATCGCTTGTCAAATAGTCTTCTTGATAGGCCAGCGCCGATACCGACAATGCGTCACTAATCCGTGCGCGCGCATCAATCCCGTATTTGCGGGTGCCGGTTTCGGACAAATTGTTCTGACCGACGCCAAAACGTGCATCCTGTTGGCGCACATACGCCTGAACATCGATGCTGCCTGTGTGATGTTCTGCTTCGACAAGCCATGCGTTGGCGCGCCCTGCGTTCGGCTGAGTGCTGCCTGACTTGTTTTTGCCATCTGTTCCGGCGAACTCTGCACGTATTTCGGTGCCTATACCCGGACGATAGACGATGTCTGCGCCCAACAAGTTGGTTTTGGCATCGGTTGTTTCGTCATGCAGCGCTGTGGCGGCGATTTGCAGTTTTTCCGATTTGTCTTTCCAACGAATGCGTCCGCCCGCGTTGTTGACCCGCTGACCAACGCCATCGACTTCATATTCAGCAATAATGAACTGCGGATTGAAGCCACTTGAGCGTGACAATATCGGTTCGCGGAACCGCAAAGTTCCGGCGAGATAATCGATGTCATAATCAATGTGACGCAGCAATACACGTTCCTCGGCGATACGGTCGGAGCGTAAGCGATCCCGCGTTTGTAAAGTGATCCGTTCACTGTTGGCTAAAACGTCGCGGCTGGAAAGCGCATACGGGCCAGTCAAACCAGTACCCTGAATTTCTTCACGGCGATAGCGATAGGGGGTATCCGCGCCAAAGACCTGGGCTGACAGTTGATCGCTACGATATTCGGCTTTTAGTCCGTTGAACGACCGCTGATAACGCGCAAGTTCAGGTTCATCGATACCGGTTTGATAGTCACCAAACAGCGCATAAAACTGCGGACGTTCTAGTTTCAAATAAAGCTTGCGCAACGATGATGCATCATAGCGTTGTTCGGCGCGGTCTGCATAAATAGTGTAGTAGCGGCGCGGATCAATAACGCCTGCGAAACGTGTTTCGTCTCCGTTCATGTCGGTATCATAAGCCAGCGTCATCAACCATTTACCGCTGACGCGGCCTTTGGCATACAAAGCGATCTTGCCGTCGACTTGGATATCATCTTGCTTATCGGTAAGCGTTTCGAGGCCGCCTTGCAGCTTGTTAAAGCCAATGGTGCCAGCGGCAAAGCCGACGACGGTCCAAGGACGTTGGCCTGGATCCAACCAAGCTTCAATCCGCTGGGCACGGGTAACCTTGCCGTCCTGGAAATTGAAACCGATCGATACCGTTCCAGACGCTGTTGTTGGTTCTAATTCAATGTAAGCAATACCGTCTTCACCGTGGACCCGCCAAACGGGTTGCGCGCGTTCCAATCCGGAAAGCTGCGATGCCTGTTGCGCGTCGGCTTCAACGGCAGGGGCGTATGGATCGGTAACGCTGAAATCGCCAACCGCGTCATGCTGGATCGGCTTGCCGTTCCGGTCTGTAAGGCGAACTGCGATGCGCGGACGGGTTACGCCATCAGCGCGCAGAACCGACAGTTGCTTGATAAATTGAGCGTGAACCGGGGCATTTGCGAAATAAACGTTGCGTTCGAGAGTTTCGACGGTTTTGCCATTACTATCAAGGATGTTTGCGGTAAATGTGTTATCGCCATCTTGAATTTCAATACCGCGCCAGACGCTGACCGCTAACGACGCATCGGCGTTCTTCTTTTTGCCATCATAGTTTAGCGGGCTAACCTTCGCGCCATTCAGGAACAGGGCTACCTTTTGCTGGTTGCTGTGCTTGATGACGATCCGGATCGCTTTAACGCGGGGATTATGATCGGCAGCGGGGAACAAGAATGCGGCGCCCGGTTTCTGCCCGGCAAGCCAATCTGTGGCTGCGCCCGACGCTTGCTGATCCGACATCGCGATTGGTTTGGGCGCAACGTCAGACGACAATGCTTGACGGGGGGCGATTTTCTGACTGCGGAAATCGGCGCGTTTCAAACTACCGCCGCGGCCCTCAACGAAGCGCGAGATGGCGCTGCCTGCGCTGCGTGTATTTTGCGCGCAATCCACTGGAGCTTGATCGAGCGGGAAAGTCGATGGATCAACTTGGACGACATGAATTCCAGGAATAACCCCTTCAAAATGATAACGGCCGTCTGCGTCGGTGACAGTGTACGTGCCATCTTCCATCATAACCCGAACGCCCTTGATACCCGGCGCTTTTTGCGGATCCAAAGTACACGCACCTTCGGTAATTCTGCCGATAATCGTGAACCGCTCGCTTATTCCGTCACGCGAAATACGGATTAAAGCATCTGCAGGCGCGCTGGTTGCACCGCGGCTATCGCGTGCAGACGCGATGTTGATCGCGTCGCCCGGCCTTGCGTCTTGGCGAATTTCCGCCAAATATGTGATCAAGCCCTTTTGCCCGGCCCCAAGTGATGGAATCACCAGAGAGAAAGACGATCCATCCGCCGATATCGTCGGGGTTACCGGCTGTCCTTGATAACGGACAGTATTTGCCCGCAAGCGAACGGCTTTGGGAAGATTGTCAGTTACTGTTATCGCGCTGGAATTGCGTGATCGGTCAGGATTGCTGACTTCAATACGATATTGGACAATGTCGCCAGGTACAGCGTTATTGGTTGTCGTGGTTTTGCGCAATACCAGCGATCCACCGGGGCGGTCCAATGGGATATCAACACGGACAGGTGCGGGATCATTCAATGTAATCACGCCGCCATAGGATCCATCGCTGATAACAAATGCGCCGCCTTCGGGCCGCGTCAGATTTGCAATGTCAGCCGGTGTGGCAACCGATGGATGCGAATAGGGCGCGGGCGGTTGTACTATCAACCGGTAAGTACCCTGCCGCAAAAACGGGAAGCGATAGAAGCCCGCTTCGAAATTGTAGACTTGCCCGCCAGCATCAACCACCTGCGTGCCGACGATGACCGAGTTAGGATAAGCAGAAACGCCGTCGTCGCCGAATACTTGCGCAGGAACGCCAGTTACCGCGTCGACGATCGTAACCCGCGTGCCAGCGACGATCTTGCCATCTGCGCTGTCAAAAGCCAAGCCGAACGGATCGACGAGGATGTCAACGTCTGCACTTCCGACAGAAACCCCGGTGCCGACCTCGTCCAAATTTACGGTTAGCTTGTCACCGGGGCGAACCGAAAGAACGCAATCGCCCTTGACCGGAGTTGCCGGCACAGCCACAGTGTTAATCATCCCGCGGAAAATGCCGCTATTGGCGGCTGATTCAACAAGGGTGATGCTCTCTTTGTCACCGTTTTCTGTAACAATCGTGACATCAAGCCGTTCAATAACCGAGCTGTCGGTATTTTGGGCGGGATCGTTGACCTCAATCACCAAAGGCTCACCAGCGCGGATTGCGGTAGCGGGCTTAAGGCTAGCCGGGCTGGTCGAGACACCCGAAAATACGCCGCCCAATGCTATGGGCGTCGCGCCGTTTGAACCCGCACACATTGTCGCCGGCAAATTTGTTTGCGCGGCACCAGGCGTGTTGGAGAAGTGAAAGAGATTGAGAACGGGGTTGGATGGGGGAGGGGACTGGACCGCAATGTTAACGGTGTTTGAAGATTGTGACAGTGTTTGGTTTGCAACATCCCATTCGGCAAGAGCTGTGTTCGAAATGATCCTTGGCGCGGGTGAAGTATTTTGTCCAAACGCAGTTATGCTTGCGGTGGGAACTGTGATCCCCGCCGCAAGCACAGCTGCGAATTGTATAATAGACTTGGTTAATATCTTCATATTTAAGAAAAGCGGCGTTTCGGGGAAAACCGTCCGGTAAGCCCCAAAAACGCCGCCTCTTTCTCTTGTTAATCGATGGTGACTTGGAAAATCAGCGAAGTCGATGTTGGGGTCGTTGAACCAT
>JAYUPJ010000204.1:0-15484 GCA_043760195.1 Sphingomonadales bacterium
TCAAAGTTGATTTCGCGAAGCATATTCTTGCCCTAGCTGCGCGGTATGCAAGTGAACATATCGCCCACTTGTAATCCAAGCGCCGACGCGCAATCCGGATCAATTACAGCGCCTCCCTCGCGCATAACAATCTGCCCGTAGGCACATTTAAAATCTGACAATCTGCCGATGGTGACGAGCATTTTTTCCGCCGAATTTCCGCTTGATAAGGTATCACCAATGCCGACTACTGCATAATCTTTGGCGTCGCTTATGCTTCTTATCTTATCTGTTCTTGCCGTCATGGTTGGGCCGCCGTCAAAAATGTCGACATATTTCTCCCACGTAAAACCTTCATTTTCTAACATCCGCATCGCCGCTCTGCCCGATGGGTGCGGCACACCAATAACAGAACGCGCATGTTCGGAAAGCATGGCAATATAAACAGGGTGCTTGGGCATCAGATCGGCAATGAACTGGTTACCGTGAGTGCCGTTGAATTCGTCGGCATCTTGAAAATTCATTCCGAAAAATCGGCCAGCGACGCCGTCCCAAAATGGCGATCCGCCCGCTTCATCGATTACACCGCGCAATTCAGCAAGGGTGTTATCCGCAAACCGCGCACGATGATTGCGAATAAAGAGGTATCGGCTGCGGGCAATCAACAATCCCAATCCGCCTGAACGGGCGCTAGGATGCAGGAACAATCCGCCCACTTCACTTGCGCCTTCCAGGTCTGTTGATAAATTTAGAATGTCGGCACGGAACGTGCGGCCCAGCTCTTCGCTATGCTGGGTAAGTGAGCCGATACGGTAGCTATAGAATGGCCATTTCAAACCGATTTGCGCGAATATCTGACAAGTTCCGTGGACTTTACCAGTTTCAGTGTTTTCCAGCACGAATACGAACAAGTCATCAGCCAACTGGTCGTCATCGCGGGCAAAGGCTGCCGCCGAACGTTCCAGCTTTGCCGTCAAAGCTGGTTTGTCCGGCGGTAAATTGGTGAATCCGCCGCCGGTACTTTTGGCCATTTCATAAATTTGCTGCATATCTTTTGGACGGGCAGCCCGGATAATATAGGTCATAAAGTTCCTTGATTGACCAACCGCATGATGGTCAGAGCCGACAGGCTTGCGCGTTCGACTAGGCTTTCTGTGATTAGATATTCGTCGGCGCTATGAATGCTGCCGCCGCGTACTCCCATAGTGTCAACAACGGGAATGCCGCACGCTGCAATATTGTTGCCGTCGCATACCCCGCCGGTATCACGCCAGCCAATCTGTAATCCCAGATCGGCACCGCATTTTTTTATCAATCCGAGCAAGCTCGCCGTGCCGTCACTTATAGGTTTCGACGGCCTGCCAAAACTGCCATGGACATGCGCAGAAACCTCATGCTCCGCTTCGATGGCGGACACCAACGCCGCGATACTTTGCTCGGCAAGCAGCTCCATCGCAGGCGTATAAGGCCGCAGGTTGACGCGAAGCACAGCATGGTCGGGCACTACATTGTTGGGGCCACCACCATCAATTTTCGCGGGGTTTACCGATAGGCCATCTCGCGTCAGCGCCTTCAACCGAAGTGCTAAATCCGCTGCCGCAATTAGAGCATTCCTACCTTCATCGGGATTTCTGCCTGCATGCGCGCTCTTTCCGGTAATGATGATGGAGAAATTCCCGCTTCCCGCCCTTGCTCCTGCAAGCGTACCATCGGGAAGCGCAGGTTCATAGGTTAGCGCTGCTAACTTTCCGGCGGCAAGTTTTGTAATCAATTGTGCCGACGAGGGTGAACCCAGCTCTTCGTCGCTGTTAATCATTATTTGGTACCCGAGGCGATCACATAAGCCGGTTTGTTCGAGCGCAATCAAGGCGTTCAGCATGACTGAAATGCCACCTTTCATGTCGGCCACTCCCGGTCCGTTCAGCACACCATCGCTCAGCCATTTTTGTTCTTGGAACGGGTGATCGGCCGGGAATACCGTGTCCATGTGACCGGTGAATAGCATCTGCACCGATGCTTGCGGCCGCACAGTAACCACCAGATGATTGCCATGTTCGGTTGCTTCCAGACGACCGTCGGGATGAACACGCTGCGCGGCGGTCGGCGAAACCAACGCGATCTCGCCGGGCAAACTTGAAAACGCTTCGGCGAGCAATTCCGCAGTATTTGACAGTCCGGCAAGATTATTCGAACCGCTATTCACGCTCGCCCATGTTTGCACTTGTTGCAGCATTTCTGGCTGCTCAAGCTGCTCCAGCATCGCCTGTTCAATTGTTGAAAGTGTTTGCATTTGTATCCAATAGCCGCAGCAGTAATGGAATGCCAGCCTAGTGATCTTGCAATTGATTATGCATCCATAGCTCTAGCTAGAGCTAACCATTCATCGATCTTTAGCGTTTCGGCACGCCTGTCAGGTGCAATAGATGCAGCCGAAAGAGCGTCAATCGCGCCAGCCACTCCTTTCAGACTTTGCCGCAGCATCTTGCGTCTTTGTCCAAATGCGGCACCTGTTAGTCGTTCTAACACTTGCATCCGGACCCCGTCGGGCTGGCGCACTGGCTTGATACTGACAACGGCGGACATGATTTTGGGTGGCGGTGTGAATGCAGACCGGTGCACCGGCAAAGCAATTCGTGCTTCGCTGCGCCACTGTGCCAGCACAGCGAGGCGGCCAAAAGCATCGGTACCCGCCGGGGCGACAATTCTGTTGGCAACTTCGCGTTGAAACATCAAAGTTAGCGACAACCATTTTGGCGGCCAACCCTCTTCAGTTAGCCAGTTAACGGCCAATGCGGTGCCGATATTATAGGGCAAGTTAGAAACGATGTGAAACGGACCGCTGATTTCCTCAGCCGGGCTGATCGCCATTGCGTCGCCCTCTATTACACGTAACTTTCCGGGGAATGCAGACTCTAGTTCCGCCAATGCAGGAAGACAGCGCCGGTCCCGCTCGACAGCCGTTACTTGCGCGCCAGCCCTCAGTAACGCGCGGGTAAGTCCGCCGGGACCGGGACCAACTTCATAGACGTTTTGGCCATCAAGCGATCCGGGAATTGCGGCAATCTTGTCAAGCAACTGTTCGTCGAGCAGGAAATTCTGGCCTAATGCCTTACTCGCCGTCAGCCGGTAGCGCGCAATGATTTCACGCAGCGGCGGTAAGTCGATCTGCGCTTTACTCACGGTTTGTTTGCGGCGAATTTTTGGCGGTTAGTCACACAGCTTTGGGCCATCTGAATCGCCGCAATCATTGAGCCTGCATTGGCCTTATCCATTCCGGCGATATCAAAGGCTGTTCCATGATCTGGTGAAGTACGCACGATCGGCAAGCCTAATGTCATATTCACGGCTTCATGGAAGTACAACGTCTTCAGCGGAATCAACGCCTGATCATGATAAGCACAGATGGCTACATCATATTTGACTCGCGCTTCGGCGTGAAACATTGTGTCCGCGGACATTGGCCCCAATACTTCCAATCCTTCGCCGCGCATATGTGCAATTGCCGGAAGGAAAATGTCTAATTCTTCTTGGCCCATTGTTCCATTTTCGCCCGCGTGCGGATTGAAGCCTGCGATTGCAATTCTTGGCTTGGCGATCCCAAAGTCGCGCTGCAATCCGCGCGCTGTTCCGCGAATGCGTTGGCGAACCAAGCGTGCATCCAGCGTGCTGGAAACTTCGTTCAGTGCAATGTGTGTTGTCATCGGTACGACCCTTAGATCGGGGCCAGCGAGCAGCATGATCGCATTGTTCTTTGCAATCCCGCATCGTTCAGCAACAAATTCGGTTTGTCCCGGATGCGTAAACCCAACCGCGTAAAGTTGCGCCTTGCAAACCGGGCCGGTTACTGTTGCACTTGCACTTCCAGCACGCGCGAATCCCACTGCAAGTTCAAGTGATTGGTAAGCGCAATGCGCGCCGTCCAGATCCGGTCTTCCAGCTATGATCGATTGGCAGTCGTGTACGTGAAAGACCGGCAATGCCTTGTTAAAGTGCTTTTGTGCATCGGCAGGATCATCTATCCGGACAACGGGACCGTCCCAATGCTTTGAAAAGCTGGCGATGTCACCGATTGCAAGAAATGTTGGCAGCTTGGCCCGTTTGCGAGCGGCCCAAGCTTTACCCAATATCTCAGGGCCAATTCCCGCTGGGTCGCCGACCGAAATGGCCAGCGGTAATGGGGGTGTTGACGCTGTCACGATCTATGATCAGTTGTAATCGATAACTGCGTCGCGGCGCAGATCGCGCAAATATATCCGAGCCCGCTTATTGACGCGTTCGTCGTTAATGTCGGTCATGATCTTGTCAAAAGATGGCGAAGATGCATTGGCTGGCAAATCCCGGCCGCAAATCACGAAGACGCGAACCCCTTCGTCCAACGAACCATAAGGTGGCGTTGATTGCCCGATCTGTAGATCAAGCATGACCTGTTGAAGCGGCCCCGGCAAATCCCGCACCCTTACTCCGTCACGATTTACCACTTCCGCGCCTAATCGCTTGGCCATGTCATCGGCGGCGCCGCATCCATTTATTTTTTGTGTTTCATCGCTAAACCGTTTGACCAGCGGCTCCACCTGCTTCGCCGAGGTGCCAGCGGGGAAGGTTACTGCGATTTGTTTAAGGCTGAGCAAAGAGTCACGGGGATCGGCAGTAGCGATCTGGCGCTTGTCGATCAAAACCAACAATGAAATGCCGCCCGGTGCGGGGACCGCGACTATTTCATTTGGATTAAGGCGCGTTGCGGCGTCCGCCAGCGATTGCGGCAGCTGCCCAAGATTTAGCCAACCAAGATCGCCGCCGACAACAGCAGTTGAGGCTTCCGAAAACTGCCGCGCATAGGCTTGAAATGAGCCACCTTGGCGCAATTGCTCCAGAATCTTCGCTGCATTCGCATAGACTTGTTCCTGATTTTCAGGAGATGCCGCGAGATAAATTTCGCCCAGATGATATTCAGTGGTTCCTTTAGTGGAATTGATGCGGGATATGATCGCATTCACTTCGTCGTCGCTCACGTTTACCAGCGGCTCAACATTTCGCCGCAGCAAGCGGCTCCAAGTGAGCTCTCCTTTTATCTGGCGTTTTAACGTCGCCACGGACGATCCGATGGAGTTCAAATATTCTGTTACGGCGGCGGGCGGGCGGTTGAAATTTTGCTGCGAAATTCGATTGAAATATTCGTTCACTTCCGCATCTGTAATTTCAATCTCATTGGCCTTGGCTTCTTGAATTTGAAGCGTTTCGTCAATCAAATTGGTCAAGATCTGGCTACGCAATCGCTGCGCTTCGCTGTCTGATATCTTGTTCTTATTGGCATCAAGGATCAATGCAACACGGTGGTCGATATCCGTTCCGGTAATAATCTCGCCATTTACAACTGCGGTCGCCCGCCGCACATTTGGATTGTTTAGAGCAAATAGTTGTTGGCCCGCTGGAATGTCCAGCTGAACCTCAGGCGCGGTGTCGTCTGATACCGTTTGCGCGCTAGTCGGCGTCCAAACACAAAGTGCAAGCAGTGCAGCCGAAGAAGAAAAACGCAAAAAAGATTTCATAGATGAAGTCCAAGTTAGTTAATGTTGCCGGGGAAATAGCCACGCGCTGCTTAACCTTAGCTGAGCAACTTGCGCTTGTTTCTCCAAAAATTCGTTCGTTGCTTACACACCCAAATTTCGAAACGCCAGCCGGAACAAGTAACTGTTACCGCGCCGTGCGTCGCCCGTTGCTTGATAGTCGCGTTTCCAAGTGAAACCGATCGTCAGGCAATCGTCATCATACGCGATACCCAGACGGTGACGAATGGGCGCAAAACCGTCAGATATAGACAATGGATCTTCTTGCCGGTCCGTCAGGTCAACAATTGCCGATCCAAAAATCGACCAATAACGGGCTATCTTGGCGCGCCCGGCCAAACGAATTTCCTCGCGATCTGATAAATCCTCGATGGCCGGGCCGATGTTTCGGTTCAACTTAAGATAACCGACCTGCGCATAAGTGCCGCGCGAACCAATTGTGGCGTCAATTTCATTGCGGCGTATCGCCAGATTGTCTTTATCGAGCCGGAAACGGTGGTTCAATTTCACAATGTCTTTGAACCGAATTTCAGTACGTCCGACAAAGTCTGAAACTTTTTCCGATAGGCCAGTGCCATCGGGGAAAATCGTGTCGCGATTGGACAGCCTGACGCTTTGTCCAACGGTGGTATCAATTGCAACATTCTGACCGCGAAATGCCCAGTCCAGGCCAATGGTTAAACGATAATTGTCTTCAAACCTGTCGTGCCCCGGAAACCGGTTGAGCGCAAACAGATTGCTGTCTTCCAAATCAACGGCTCGCGAATCTTCGTTGGGGATGACGAGATTGGCAACTTTTGGAGCGGCGACCAATTGCACGCGAGGCGTCAAAATCTGTGTGCCGCCAAACACCTGACCCACAAACGGCCAACGTATATCAGCCGCTGCGGCGAATATCCCGCGTGTTTGCCAACCGGAATTGCCGCGATAAACAGCGGTCAAAGTGCTTTCATTTTCATCGCTGTGATACACATCACCTCGACCAAACAACGTTAAATTAATATCCTGACCAAGGCCTGTAATAGTTCGTAAGTCCCAACGCGCCGAGGCGAAGGCGCGCTGAGTATCTTGGCCCGATGTGCGGCCAATCGCCAAAGTGTTCGCTTGCAGCTGAACTTTACCGCCCAATATTGGATCATTCAGCCGTAACCGATAGTCAATTTCAGGCAGGGCAATTGGCGTTAGCCCCTGCCGATCGCCCGCTCTCAGTGTCTGGACGGCCCATCCGGACAAAGAAAAATAGCTACCGCTGTCGATGCGCTCCAACCGGACTGTGTTGCGCAGCCGATCATCATCGCTAATGTCGTAGCGGCGCAAAAACGTGCGGTCGGTTGTTACCCTCAATGAGCTGCTCAATGACCAATTCGGGTCGAGCTGAAAATTGGCGGTGCCATCTAGATATCCACGAAACCGCCGATTTTCTATCGTAGAAGCACCAGCCGCAGTCGAAATCCGGCTGCTATAGGTCGCGTAGCCGCCAATCTCGATCAAGCCTTTTTCTTCCAGCGACCGAAATTTAGCTTGCACCAACGGGGCCACTTTTGAAAATAGGGTTCCAGAAACGGTCAGCTCGCGGTTCTGCGACAACCGAAAATAATAGGGCAATTCAATTTCGGCACCATTGTTGCGAGAATAACGCAGGTTGGGTACTAAAAATCCGCTGGCTGCCTTGGTTTCTGCGGGGTGGGATAAGAAAGGCAGCGGGATAACCGGAAGGCCAAACAGCTCAATCCGCGCACCATCATACGTGACGCGCTTGGTTAGTGGATCATATCTAACTTTTACCGCCTTGACTTGCCAGCTTGGCCTTTTTGGGCAGCCATCTGAACGTTCAACGGCGCAGGGCGTGTATGCGGCATAATCCAGTTCAAGCGCGCCATTCGTCCGCGCGCCTCGTTGAGCCGCCAAGCGGCCACCGTCGGTCATTACCAGCAGCAAGTTTTCAATAAAACCGTCTTTCAGCGAGTCTGTTAATTTTATAGAATCGCCATAAGCAGTATCACCCTCTGGTCCGATAGAACGAATGTTACCCTGGGCAGTGACCTCTCCGGATTTGCGATCCCAGATGACTGTGTCCGCCCGCAGCTGATATCCTTCGCGGATCAATATGACATTTCCAGCAGCAGTTACGACGTCCGCATTGGAATCGTAATCGACCCGTTCGGCGGAAAAGTCGATGACAGGCTCGGCCTTCGTTTTGGTGCCATTTTCAGATTTCGGGTTTTCCGGCTCTTTGGCAAATGCCGGATCAGCAGCTATCAGCATCGAAGCCACAGATGTGCAAAGCGAAGCAGCAAATAACATCGCGCGCGAAGGCCGGATAAGTTGGAGTAGGGCGTTCATAAGATTTGCTCGTCCTTTATCGCCCTGTTTGCGCGCGGTCTAGCCCAGTCCAGCGCGTTGCTGCCTCTATTGTCCGCTTTTTTCGGCATAGCAATCAAGATTACAATGTTTTGCTTTAATCGGCGTAATGATTGCGCTTATAGAGACGATATTGAATTGTCCGGCCAGTTTCCGGATATAAAACTATCGATCTAGCTAAGAGGCTAAAAATAGCATGAAAATAGAATTTGTCGCTCAACGCCCTGACGCCGCCGATGTTGTTGCATTTGTCGTTACCAAGGCGAATTTTGCGGGCATGACGTTTGCGGTCGATAATACCGCGCAGCTGTTTGAAACGGCAAAGTTGGCCCGGTTTGAAGGTGCAGCGGGGCAATCGTTTTTGTTGATCGCCCCTGTCGATGGCAAAATGACCCGCATCATATTGGTCGGTGTCGGCGATGGCGCGACCGAGCATCAAAAGGCTGGCGGCGAGATATTGGCAAAAGTGCAGACATGCGGCGCTAAAACTATTGCGGTTTACGCAGATGGTCTGGCTGAAACAAATGCGGCAGAGGTCGCTTACGGGGCATTGCTGCGCAATTGGCGGATCGACAAATACCGCACCAAATTGGCAGAGACAGCAAAGCCGACGATTGAGACAATCTATGTGATAGGTGCGCCAGACGCAGCATCGGCGGCTTGGCCGCGTTATGCAGCGATTGCAGCAGGGGTTGAGTTGACCAAGGAACTGGTCAGCGAGCCGGCCAATATTATTTACCCCGAGAGCTTCGTTGAACGTTGTCAGCATCTGGCGGAACTCGGCGTTGAAATAACCGTGCTGGACGACGCGCAAATGGCTGCGCTCGGCATGGGCGCGTTGCTAGGCGTGGGGCAGGGGTCACGCCGACCATCGCGGATGTTGGCGATGAAATGGGACGGCACGGGCGGAAAGCAAGAACGTCCGGTATGCTTCGTTGGCAAGGGCGTGACGTTCGACACTGGCGGAATTTCGATCAAGCCAGCGGCCGGAATGGAAGATATGAAGTGGGATATGGGCGGCGCGGGCGCGGTTGCAGGCGCAATGAAGGCGCTGGCAGGGCGCAAGGCCAACGCGCATGTCGTTGGTATTTGCGGGCTGGTTGAGAACATGCCCGATGGCAATGCCCAGCGTCCCGGCGATGTGGTGACCAGCATGTCTGGGCAAACCATCGAAGTCATCAACACCGATGCCGAGGGGCGGCTGGTGTTGTGCGATGCGCTGCATTGGGCGCAGGAAACTTACAACCCGGAATATATCGTCGATCTGGCGACATTAACCGGTGCGATCATCATCAGCTTGGCGCATGAATATGCGGGCATGTTCACCAACGACGACGGTCTGGCGGCGAAGCTGGACGCAGCCGGAAAGGCAACCGGCGACGCGCTGTGGCGTTTCCCGATTGGCCCGGCGTATGACAAGATGATCGACAGCCCGATTGCCGATATGAAGAATGTTGGCGAACGCGGCGGCGGGTCGATCACGGCCGCACAATTCCTGCACCGGTATATCAAGGACGGCGTCAAATGGGCGCATCTCGACATCGCTGGAACGGTTTGGACACCCAAAGCCGGGCCGACTTGGGCCAAGGGCGCAAGCGGTTTTGGCGTGAAGTTGCTCGACCGGTTTATCGCGGATAATTTTGAGGGTTAAAGGAACGCGGGGATGCAGGTTGATTTCTACCAGCTGACCCGCGATCCGGCGGAGAAAATCCTGCCCGCTTTGGCGGCCAAATTGATGGGCGAAGATGCAAGGCTGCTGGTGGTTAGCGATGATGCCAAGCAATTGGGCGATGTGTCCGCCGCGCTTTGGACGCACAAAGCCGATAGCTTTTTGGCGCATGCAATATCGGACGGCGGGCAGGGCGATGCGGCGCAGCCGATCCTGCTGTCGCATACTGCGAATGCAGCAAACGGCGCCAGGAATATCGCGCTGGCCGATGGCGTATGGCGCGAAGCTGCGCTCCAGTTTGACCGTGCCTTTTACCTATTCCCACCCGAACGCACCGATGATGCACGCGCCGCGTGGCGGGCGCTTGGTGATGCAGAGGGCGTGGAGCGCCGATATTGGCGGCAGGACGGCGGCAAATGGGTGCAGGGGCCATAGCGGCTAGCGGCATAGCAAAATTGAAAAATTATCCGTAGCCCTGAGCCTGTCAAAGGGTGTGTGTAAGATAAACGCCGTTGACCTGCGGTCGCCTGCGGCTCGACAGGCTCAGGGCTACGGTATTAGAAATACGCTTATCTCTTGCTCCATCGCGCATCTCCCGCTATCGGCGCGTCCAACATCACACATAACAACCGCGAGGAATTCTCCCATGGCCGTCACACGCACATTTTCAATCATTAAGCCCGACGCAACCCGCCGCAATTTGACCGGAGCCGTCACCAAAATGCTGGAAGAAGCGGGCCTGCGCGTTGTCGCATCAAAACGCATCCACATGAGCCAAGCGCAAGCCGAGGGCTTTTACGCGGTGCACGCCGAGCGCCCGTTCTTTGGCGAGCTGGTCAGCTTCATGGTTTCCGGACCGGTTATCGTGCAAGTGCTTGAAGGCGAAAACGCCATGCAAGCCAACCGCGACATCATGGGCGCGACCAACCCGAAAGATGCCGCGCCCGGCACAATCCGCGCTGAACTCGCCGAAAGTATCGAAGCCAACACCGTCCACGGCAGCGACAGCGACGAAAATGCAGCGATTGAGATCGCCTATTTCTTCAAGCCAGAAGAAATTGTCGGGTAAATCCTAGATCACCAAATCTGCCATCCCCGACCGATTCGGGGATGGCAGAGAGTGAAAATCAGCAGCAAAATGTTCTGGGTAGCCACAAGGCCAAAACGCCCAAGTTGACACCTAGTTGACAAGATTGACACCTATTTTGACATTTATCAAAAGTCTGCCGTAATATAATTACCAACATCGTAGTTTTCTGTCCTTTTCCGTTTCCGCACATTCCGCTGCGAAGGGGGGTAATGTGACCGCCAACAATTTCAAAGAGCGTGCCGTTAAACCAGCTGCAATGACCCTAGTTCCCAGAACAAATCCTACATTACAAGCGCGAATGTGCGGCGCAAGGCAGCCGCGACATAGTGGGCGCAGCCAACCCCAAAGACGCAGCGGCCGGAACGATGCGGCGAAAACAACGAAGCGAACACAGTGCAGGGTTCAGGCAGCGACGAGAAAGCTGCGATTGCGTTAGTTTACTTTTTCCAAGCCGGCAGAGATTATCAGGTAACTGGAAACAGTCGCCGTCATTGCGAGCGAAGCGCGGCAGTCCAGTGTTGCATATTCAGGCTCTAGATTGCCGCGTCGCTTCGCTCCTCGCAATGACGATTCTAGGTTTTGTTGGCAGCTGAATTCAGATGCTTAGCCAACGGATGTACATGTATCCTCTCCCAAATGAGGGGCTATACGCTATCGGCAGTGCGCAGCTCAAAACTCCCCCGCCACGTCCATCATCTTGGTCAACCGCTTCGGCGCGACATTGGCCCAGCTGCGTTCCAGCCATTCGCTGATATGTCCCCAATCCACACCTGCGCGGTCCAACCGCACGCCGATCCAGCCCGATGCGCCGTAATATGCGGGGCGGTGGTATATTTCGGGGTCTTGTTCAATGAGCGCCGCCATTTCATCGGGGCCGCTGCATTTGACCAGCAACGCGGTCCGGTCTTCGCCATGGTGGTTAACCGACACATAGGCGAAGAACTTGCCGCTGCTTTCCGGGCCGACGCGCCATGCGGGCGATCCGTGGCTTTCGCGGAAACTGGTTTCGGGCAAAGCGAGGGCGAGTTCACCGACTTTGGCGATCAACCAATCGGCATCCAATTCACGGGCAACATATTCGGCGAGTATGCGCGGATAAAGCTGATGCTCAGCGAACAGCACCCGCGCTGCCAGCGTATCGGCGGTATCGCCAGTCATGATCGCAACCTTGGTTTGCCCAAGAACCGGGCCGTCATCGAGTTCCGCCGTCACCAAATGCACGCTGCATCCGCCGTGGCTGTCGTTTGCGTCAATCGCGCGCTGGTGGGTGTGTAGCCCCTTATATTTGGGCAACAGCGAGGGATGGATATTCAACATCCGTCCCTCCCACCGCGCCACAAACTCAGCCGACAATATCCGCATATATCCGGCCAGCGCGACATAATCCGCGCCGTGATGGACAATCCGGTCGTGCATCATGGCGTCATGGACGGCGCGGTCGATGCCTTTATGGGCTTGCGCAAAGGTGGCGATCCCTTCCGCTGCGGCCAGTTTCAGGCCGGGCGCATCGGGATTGTTGCTGGCGACGAGCACGATTTCATAGGGGCAATCGGCGGCCTTGGCGGCGTAGAGCAACGCGGCCATGTTGCTGCCGCTGCCGGAGATTAGGACGGCGATCCGGGCCTTCATGAAAATCCTCCCCGAAACGGGGAGGGGGACCATGCGTAGCATGGGGGAGGGGCACAGGTCGGTTGGCTTGACTTCGAGCAGCGGAAACGCTCTGCGCGTGCCCCCTCCACTCCCAAAATTTCGTCATCCTGAACTTGTTTCAGGATAAAGGGCGGCGGTGGCTTGTTGTCCTGAAACAAGTTCAGGATGACGAGTGACGGGGTAGGTAAGGCATTAGCCGTCATGCGTCGCGGTCCATGCACCCGTCGCGCTCCAGGTTTCGGCGCTGCCCGAAACGGTGCAGCCCTTATCCCCCGCGGCGATGTGGCCGATGCGGTGGACGGTTTCACCCGCTGCTGCCAATGAAGCCGTAACATCGGCAACATCAGCTTCGGCAACCGCGATCACCATGCCGACGCCGCAATTGAACGTCCGCGCCATTTCTTCGGGTTCGATATTGCCCTGTGCTTGCAGGAACGCCATCAACCGTGGCTGGTCCCAGCTATCGGCATCGACATAAGCATGCAGATGATCCGGCAGAACGCGCGGGATATTCTCCAGCAAACCGCCGCCGGTTATATGCGCCATCGCGTGAATTTTGCCCGTCCGCACCAACGGCAGGAGAGATTTCACGTAAATCTTGGTCGGAGCCATCAGTGCGTCGATCAGGATGACATTTTGGTCAAACAACGCAGGGCGGTCCAGTTTCCAGCCCTTATCCGCCGCCAACCGGCGCACCAGCGAAAACCCGTTGGAATGGATGCCGGATGAGGCCAGCCCCAACAACACATCGCCATCGGCCAGCTTATCGGCGGTCAACACATCGCCGCGTTCCACCGCGCCCACACAAAATCCAGCGAGATCATAATCGTCGTCACTGTACATGCCCGGCATTTCTGCGGTCTCGCCGCCGATCAGCGCGCATCCGGCCATTTTGCATCCCTCGGCAATGCCAGCAACCACGGCGGTGGCAACATCGATGTCAAGTTTGCCGGTGGCGTAATAATCGAGGAAGAATAAAGGCTCTGCGCCTTGCACGATCAGGTCATTGACGCACATTGCGACCAAATCGATGCCGACGCCGTCACGGCGGCCCGAATCAATCGCCAGTTTCAGTTTTGTACCGACCCCGTCATTGGCGGCGACGAGCAGGGGATCATTAAATCCTGCCGCCCGTAAATCAAAGAATCCTCCGAAACCGCCAAGGTCTGCGTCAGCTCCGGCGCGGCGGGTGGCCTTGGCAAGCGGCGCAATGGCGCGCACAAGCGCGTTTCCGGCGTCGATGGATACGCCAGCTTTGGCATAGGTATAGGGTTCGGTTTGATTGTGTTTTGAGTCCATTTTTACGCTGCTAGCGAGAAGAGACTTGGATTTCCATGCCAATGTCGCCAAAAGGCCCGGTAATGAAAAAATGGTTCGGAAAACTTAACAGCAATCGCGGCATGGTCGCGGCGTTATCGTTGCCGCTGGTGGTCGCCGGTAGCGTGGTCGTCGTCGCCCAGATTGAGGGGCCAAAGCGCGGAATCATGCCGATTGCGAGCACTGGTGACTTTGAAATTTCCGGTATCGAAATTGAGGCGACTGGCAAAAATGCCGAGGACGCCCGCAAAAACGGTTGGGAAGAAGCGCAGCGCCTGGCTTGGAGCGCATTGTGGGCGCGCAACCATGGTGGTGGCAAATCGTCGCTATCCGATTCGTCGCTAAACGGCATCGTGTCGGCCATTGTTGTTGAAGAAGAGGAAATGGGCCCACGGCGCTACATCGCCAAATTGGGCGTCGTGTTCGACCGTGCGCGCGCCGGGCAGTTATTGGGCGTTCGCGGTATCTCACGGCGATCCGCGCCGTTGTTGGTGATACCGGTTATTTGGGATGGCGGCGCGCCGATCGTTTTTGAACAGCGCAATGCATGGCAAGATGCGTGGGCGAAATTCCGGACAGCAGATAGCCGCATCGATTATGTTCGCCCCAGCGGGATTGGCTCCGAATCATTGCTGCTAAATGCTGGCCAATTGGATCGGCGCGGCCGCAATTGGTGGCGAACGATCTTGGATCAATTTGGTGCCGCCGATGTCGTCATGCCAATTGTCCGGTTGCAAAGGCAATGGCCCGGCGGTCCGGTTACAGCCCATTTTTCCGCGCGTTATGGACCAGACAACAAATATCTGGGCAGTTTTACGCTGAGCGCGCCGAATGGCAAGGGCGTACCGGCGATGATGAATATCGGCGTCAAAAAAATGGATGAATTGTTCCAAAGCGCCTTGGCGGCTGGCCGGCTGCGTGCTGATACTTCGCTGATTTTTGAACAAGCGTTGATCGACGAAGAAGCGCTTGACGAAGACTTGCCTGTTGCGCCTGTGCCAACGCGAAATTCTGACGATTTAGACCGGCCATCAGCACCGCGCCGGTTGGACGTTGTGCCGCTGGACGTGCTTGATCAGGATATCGAACCGGTTGCGCCGCCGCCTCCGCCGCCGCCCCCGCCACCCCCGCCGCCGGTGCAATTGACCGAAAAAGAAATCAGAGAATTAGAGAAGCAACAAAAGAAGCTGGAGCGCGAGCGGGAAAAGGCGGAAAAGAAAGCACGTAAGGAAGCAGAGCGCAGAGCCAAGGAAGAGCGCAGGGCCCGCGAAGCCGAAATCGACAGCAACAATTAAGCTGTTATCCCTGATCCTAGGTCACAATTTATGCGGCAAATCGCTTTACCCCTTGATGAGTTGAGGCCTGGCAAGGCTGCCAGCTTGATTATCACCGAATCAAATGCGGCTTGCGCTGCGGCGTTGAGTGACGCCGCCAATTGGCCAAGCCGCTGTGCGATTCTCTGCGGGCCAGCACGCAGCGGAAAGAGCCTGATGGCGCGGTATTTTGCATCGCAAGTCGATGGTGTGACAATTGATAATGCCGATTCGGTTGGTGAAGCAACCCTGTTTAATGCTTGGAACCGGGCACAAGAAACGGCGCGGCCGTTGTTGCTGATTTCACAATTTGCACCGGCAGATTGGCAAATTGGGTTGCAGGATCTGCGCTCACGTTTGGCCAGCGCCTTGCTCATTCAAATTCCGTTGCCCGATGATGAATTGCTGTCGCAGTTAATTCAAAAACATCTTGCAGACCGTGGCACGGCAATTGGGATCGAAGCGCTTAACTATGTCGCGCGACGCATCAACCGGCGCTACGCCGACATCGAAAACTTTGCGCGCGACGCCAACGCGCTGG
>JAYUPJ010000205.1:0-15458 GCA_043760195.1 Sphingomonadales bacterium
CGGACCTTGCGGCGCAGCTTTCGACACACGGCGTTTGAACAACTGGATGATCTTGTCGCCGCCCGTCGCGCCGGGACGGATCACCAGCGTTACAAAGAAGCGGTTGATAAACATTCGCTCGCGGTTGATCCGCTCGAAATAGGCGCGGTCGAGATCGGCCGCGAAACCGGATTTGAACGTGCCTCCCGGATATTGATCGACACGCAACCGTATCAGGTGCGTCCAGATCGACAGCCGTTCGTCGTGAAGGTTGCGAAAGAGGCCGTTTAGCTTCGTATGCCAGTCGTTGAGGTCGCGGACGTCGGCCGTCTCGAACGCACGGCCTTGCAACTCGAATGTCAGCATGATGTCGCCGGAATCGAGCGCCACCATGTCTTCGTTCAAATGCCGCGCATAAGGCAGGAATTTGGCAGGGTCTGCCTCGCGCTGAGCCACCTTGAGCGGCACCGCGTTTGTCGAGGGGAGCAGCTTAGCCATGACGGCCAAAGCCCTTCCGGCGAAGGCCGGCCAGTGGAAGAGGCGAATAGCTGCTACCGCCCCAGAACGCCCGATTGCGATTGCCGAGCTTCGTCCGCCCCCACAGGAACAGTAGTCGGAATGCGTTGACGTCGTGCCGCACGATCAACCGCGAGATTGAGTATCCGAAAGCGACGACCAGTGCGGCATAAACCGGACTGTTGCTCCATATCAGCACGGATGCGCTTCCAATGAGCAGTAACACCGCTGCCTCGATCGGAATGCCTGCCCACAGCGCAGGGCGCGTCACAGCGAGAAACAGCGTGTTCTTGGCCAGGATTTCGGTGTCGTCTTGCACCGCATCAGCCCGCGATGATGCCGACGATGGAATCAGCCGAGAAGACAATGGCGATCCCGATAATCACCGTGACCAATACGGCGGTCGATGCGCGCCCCGTGAACCAGAGCAAGCCCGTCACGATGACCGCGATCACCGCGAGCGTGCGGAGCAGCGTCGAAGAGAGCAGACCGCGCACCTTGCTAGCGAAGCTCTCCAGATTTTGCGCGTAAGCGGGATCGGGGTTTGCGAATGTAATAATGGTCGCCGCTGCCAGTGCTGCGCCCCACAGAATCGCGTTTTGCCGCAATTTGGGCATCGCATTGAATCTGGCGGCGATGTTTGCGCGCCACGTTCCGACACAGCGCCCGAACCTCTGGATGACTTTCATATGCTGCCCCTTTCGTTTTCAGCGAGAATGAGCGTTTCGCGTTCGTAGGCGGCGCGCTCGAAGACGTTCCATTTCGGCGGTGGCGTGGGGCGGGCTTGCAGTATCGGCCTCGGGGGTGCCTCGTTTTCAGAGGTCAGGCGTTCTCGAAAGTCGTCACTTTCCGGCGCAGCAAAAGCGACTGCTGGAAGGCTCGTGGCATATGACACGCCCGCGTCAGTGACGCCTGCGTTGCCAATGACCTTCGCAACATAGCCATTCCGAAAACCGCGCGTTTGGCTTCCCGTATTATACATCGAGAGTGCGACCCGAAGGGCGGTTTGCGGATCACGTCCAGCCTTCACTGCGTTGTAGTTCGTGGTGAGGACTCGGGCCAATGCCCCGACATTGGTGCAGGGGTCGAATACGGTTTCCCATGTCAGGCCAAGCCAGCGCATGTTGCGCGAATTGATTTGGCCAAGCCCCAGATCGACCGAATAGCCTGCCGCCACATAGCGGCGGGCAGTTGCGGCGGCATTGGCGGCACTTGTCTGGCGGGCGGGTTGCTTCCCGCCATTGACGTTGAGGGCGAATTGCTCGCCGCTACTTTCGGTTTGAATGATGGCTAGCACCGTTTCCGGTGCGACGCTTGGTGCGCATTGCGACGCCAATGCAAGCAAGGCAGTCGCAGAATGGGCCATTACAGCCGCTGTCCCGAATTTGATCTTGATTGCACTTGGAAGATCATTGCACTGCTCCCGACTTGTTGATTTCGTTCAAGAATGCTCCATTTGACTATTGCACTAACGATAGCTGTGGGAGCAGACAGTCAGCTATGGTTTCCCGAAGGCGTAACTGGCTTTTCGACTCTAAAATCGGAACCGGAAACGACCTTTGACCTTCAATCTTGACCCTGCGGACTATGCTCGTCGCATTGCTGGGTGGGTTCGCGATCAACAGATTTTTGCGGAGAGTTCACACAAATAAGGCAAAATCGAACATTTGCCTTCGCAATCACAAGGCCCCGCTGGCGTCATCCAGCTAGGGGTAAAACCATGAACCGAAGCCTTTATTTAGTCAGGCCCCTCGATCATATTGATCGAGCAATAATAGCCGCATTGTACGAAGATGGCCGCAGAACCATCAAGGACGTTGCCGAATTGCTCAAAATGTCGAGCCCCAGCATCACTGCTCGTATTGACAAGCTTAAAGATGCGGGGGCGATCAGAGGATATACGGTTATTGTTGACCCCAAAGTCTTCGGCCTCGGTATTGTGGCCCATGTGCGAATTCGTGCCATGCCTGGGCAAGTTAAAAAAGTTGCGCAAATGCTCAACGACACGCCCGAGGTTGTCGAAGCGGACAGGGTTACCGGAGAAGACTGCTTTTTGGCGAAAGTCTTGGTTAGCAACGTGCAGGCACTTCAAACGGTGGTTGATCGCTTCCTGCCATTCTCGTCGGCTGACACGGCCATTGTCCAATCTTCAACGGTCGTCCGGCGCCTTCCCAAATTATAGGGCATCCGGCCTCGATGCGACGTTGGGCAAGCTAGACATGCGTGCATGACATATTTCTCGAAGTGATGCGCAATTCTTCACGAGGCCGGAACTTGATTATAGCCTGCGCGTATTGGCGATAATGAGCAATCTTGGTGCCGATGATTATTCTGTAACCGTTACGCACGAATACCGGAGATATTGCTTGTGTCGATGGACGGGGCGTTCAAGGTCCAACAGCAAAATAATGATCTCAAGGGCCGAGACCGTTGACAATTGAGTCAAACCCCAGCTCTATCGCCAAGCACAAAGATTTACCGAAACGGAGTTGGATTTGAATACAGCCCAAACTAAGCGTATGGCATTGCTAAAGAGTAATAGTTTCAACACAAGCTGAGTTCCAATTTTATCTACACAGATTCTACACAGATGAAAAAATGCACAAAATTACTATTAATATCATAGTATTAAAAAGCGTTACTCATCTCGCGGGAATGACGAAGTTTGGGTTTACGGCGCAATCCCGTTGCCCGGCAGGCTGCTGTAAGCAATCCCGCCGTCGCAGGCGATGGTATCGCCGCAGACATAATCGCCCGACCGCGCCGCCAAGAATATCGCCAGCCCGGCCATATCCTCTGCCGTTCCGATGCGCGGGAACGGGATGTTTTTGGCGACAGCATCGGCATGATCGCGCGCGGCTTTGTTCATTTCCGACTGAAATGCACCGGGCGCGATTCCGCTCACCAGAATATTGTCGCGCGCCAGTTCCGCCGCCAGCCGCCGGGTCAGATGGATGACCGCAGCCTTTGACGCTTGGTAGGCATAGGTTTGCCACGGGTTGATTTTGATGCCGTCAATCGACGCAATGTTAATCACTTTGCCGGGGCGTTCAAATGTCGCCGCATTCTTCATCATGCCGTGCAATGCCTGCGTCAGAAAGAACAAGCCTTTGACGTTCAGGTCCATCACCCTATCCCACTGTGCGTCGGTGACTGTGCCAAAATCCGCACCCCATGCCGCGCCGGCGTTATTGACCAGTATGTCGAGCTTATCCTCACGCTCGGCCAATTGCGCGGCGAGTGAATTGCAACCCTCCACCGTAGAAAGGTCGCACGGCAGGCCGATCACCTTGTCGCCATATTCGGCGACGGTTTCGGCAATCTGATCAACTTTGCGCGCACTGATATACACCCGCGAACATCCTGCCGCCAGATAGCCCTCGACGATCATCTTGCCGATGCCGCGCGACCCGCCGGTGACCAGCGCCACGCGGCCATTGAGGTTGAATAGTGAATTTAGGTCCATGCTTTTTCTCTTTCAATCCCCCTCCCGCTTGCGGGAGGGGCTAGGGGTGGGGCTCGCTGCAAGCAAGCATTCGTAATTGCGAGGGCGGAGACCCACCCCCAACCCCTCCCGCAAGCGGGAGGGGAGTAAAATCAATACCCGTTCATCGTTGCGACGCGGTCGGCGTGATAATAAGCGTCCCCGAAAAACTCGTTCAAGCTGCGGTCGCGTTTCATATACAGGCCGATGTCATATTCGTCGGTCATGCCGATGCCGCCGTGCATCTGCACGCCTTCGCGCACTGACAGGTTGCAGGCCAGCCCCGCTTTGGCCTTGGCCGCCGCGACGTACAGATCAGCCTTGGCATGGCCCTCATCCAGCATTGATTGCGCCTTGAGCACAATCGAACGTGCGCCTTCCATCTCGCCATATAAATGCGCCGCGCGGTGTTGCAGCGCCTGAAACTCGCCGATCAATTGTCCGAATTGCTTGCGCTGTTTCAGATAATCGAACGTGATGTCCATCGCACCGCAGCCAACGCCAACCATCTCCGCCGCTGCGCCGGTGCGTCCCGCATCAAGCAACCGGGTCAGCACGTCCCAGCCGCCGTCCACTTCGCCAATGACCGCGTCGGCATTAACCTGAACGCCGTCCAGCGTAATATGCGCCGCCATCGCCGCATCCACCAACCGCGCAGACTCCAGCGACATTCCCGCCGAGTCCTTTTCGACAGCAAACAACGTCAGCCCATCGGTTTCGCCTGCTGCGCCCGCCGTGCGCGCCGCCACAATCAGCATATCGGCCGAGCCGCCCTGGACCACAAATTGCTTGTGCCCGGTTAGTTTGAACCCGTTGCCACTGCGCTCCGCCGCGCAGGCTATTTTGTCGGGGCGGTGCTTTGTGCCCTCGTCAATCGCAAGGCCTATGATGGTTTCACCCGCCAATATGCCGGGGAACCAGCGGTCACGCATCGCTTTGTCGGCCAGTTTCAATGCCTCGACCGCCGCCACCGATGTCGACAAAAACGGCGATGGTGACAGGTTGCGGCCAATTTCTTCGAGCACAATTCCGGCCTCGATATGACCAAGCCCCATGCCGCCGTCGCTTTCCGGAATCAGGATGCCGGTGAAACCCATATCGGCGAACTGCTTCCATAGGTCGTGGCTGAAACCATCCTTGCATTCCATGTCGCGATATTTGCGGAAATGGGTGGTCGGCGCTTCAGTTTTCATAAAATCACGCGCGCTGTCGCGCAGCATCGACTGGTCTTCGTTCAGGGTCATTGCCATATATCTTCTCCTATCAAGCCCCTCCACTTTAGGGGAGGGGCAGCGAGACTTGGCATCTTTGATGCCTAGTCGCCGCGGGGTGGGGCGTTGAAATCTCGCGCGATTCTTACAGCCCCCTCCCCTAACCCCTCCCCTGAAGGGGAGGGGGACTAAAAACTCACCCGCCCGGCATTTCCAATATCCGCTTCGAAACGACATTCAGCATCACTTCGCTGGTCCCGCCCTCGATACTGTTCGCCTTGGTCCGCAACCAGTTGCGCGCTTTCGATCCGCCGCCGGATTTCTCGCTGTCCCATTCCAGCGCCTGTGTGCCGCCGATGGCCATCACCAGCTCGTGGCGTTTTTTGTTTAGCTCGGTGCCGACATATTTCATCAGATTGGAATACGCCGGATGCGCTTTGCCGGTTTTCCATTCGTCCATGAACCGTTCGCCGTGCGCACGAAATGTCAAGTTATCGACATCGAACAACGCCATTTGCGCGCGCAAAACAGGTTCCTCGGATAATGTCGCTTTCATCGCCGCGCCGATGGAGGTGACGCCGCCATCGCCGCCCATTCCGGAAATCATCTCGCGCTCATGGCCCAGCAGATATTTCGCGACGTCCCAGCCGCGATTGAGTTCGCCAACTATCTGGTGTTTCGGTACAACGACATTGTCGAAAAATGTCTCGCAAAACGGCGAGTTGCCGGAAATCAGCTTAATCGGTTTCGTCGATACGCCCGGCGTTTCCATGTCGAACAACAAAAAGCTTATGCCCTGATATTTATTGGTCTTATCGGTGCGGACGAGGCAGAAAATCCAGTCGGCCTTATCGGCGTAACTGGTCCAAATTTTCTGTCCGGTCACTGACCAATGATCGCCCTTATCGTCACCATAAGTTTGCATCGACACCAGATCGCTGCCCGATCCGGGTTCGGAATATCCCTGACACCAGCGGATTTCACCGCGCGCGATCTGGGTCAGATAATGTACCTTTTGTTCTTCGCTGCCGAATTTCAGCAACGCAGGCCCAAGCATCCAGATGCCAAAACTGTTGAGCGGGCTGCGGCATCCCAGCTTGGCCATTTCGGCGCGCAGGATCTTCGTTTCCGCCGCCGACAACCCCGCGCCGCCATAGGCTTTTGGCCAATCGGGGACGGTATATCCCTTCTCTACGCAGCGTTCGAGCCACAGTTTTTGCGCGTCGTTTTGAAACACGACATTGCCCCCGCCCCAGCAAATATCATCGTCGCTTTTGACCGGCTGCCGCATTTCGGGCGGACAATTGGCCTCTAGCCAAGCTTTGGTGTCTTGGCGAAACTGATCAAGATCGGTCATGAATCATCTCCTTGCAAATTCAGCCTGACGTTAATGGCACGAACGCCGCCAATGCAAGCGCCATGCTGCGATCTGCGATAGACGTAACGTCAATTGCACCGGCATTGACAGCCGCCACGGCGCAGGCCAGCTTTAATCCGAGAGTGAGGAATTAAACTGATGCGATTCGACCTTAGATTTCTAATCGGACGTCATTGATGCAAGCTTCGCAGCACCTGCCCATTTCGACCAAGATATTCCATGGCATCGGCTCCGTCGCTTATGGCATTAAAGACAATGGGTTCGGAACATTCCTGCTGATTTTCTACAATCAGGTCATTGGGCTGGATGCTGGACTGGTGTCGCTGGCGCTGATGATCGCGATGTTCGCCGATGCGCTCGCTGATCCGTTGATCGGGCATTACAGTGACAATACTTACACCCGTTGGGGCAAGCGGTTGCCGTGGCTGTATCTTGCGCCGCTGCCGCTCGCCTGTTCCTGGCTGCTGCTGTGGAGCCCGCCAGAGGGACTGGGCAACTGGATCATATTATACCTGATTTTGACCGCAATATTGGTGCGGGTGCTGGTTTCGTCATACGAGATTCCGGCAGCATCTTTGATCCCCGAACTGACCAAGGATTATGACGAGCGGACGCAGGTGATGCGGTTCCGCTATCTGTTCGGTTGGGCATCGGGCTTGATCACTTTATTCCTTGCTTACACGGTATTTCTGGTGCCCGACGCAGAGCATCCAGTGGGGCAATTGAACGCGAACGGATATTGGAAATTAGGACTGTTCGGCGCGATAGGGATGCTGGCCGCGACATTGATTTCCGCATTGGGGCAGCACAAGCGGGTGGCACATTATCCGGCCGAGAAACCTCTGCGGCTCGGGCTGCGGCATGCCTTTGGCGAAATTCGCGAGTCGCTGAGCCATCCAGCGGCAGTGATATTGATGTTCGGCGCGCTGCTGATGTACACCAGCCAAGGGATTACTTTTGCCATCGGCAATTATCTCTATTTATATGGTTGGCAGTTTTCCGGCGCTGCATTTGCATTCTATCCCGTGATATTGTTCGTCAGCGTTGTTTCCGCATTCTTCATTGTCGCACCGTTAACAAAGCGGTTCGGTAAAAAGGCGGTGGCGATTTACACCGGGCTGATCGCGATGACGTTTTGGATAATCCCCTATTCGCTGGCGGTGGTGGATCTTTGGCCGCAGGCAGGCTCAAACCTATCTACTTATGGCATCTTTCTGGTCGCATTTTTGACCAATACGTTATCGGTTACGGTGATGATCACCGCGCAATCGATGGTCGCCGATATTGTCGAGGCATCGCAATTGCAAACCGGCCGCCGGTCCGAAGGGGTGTTTGCCGCCGGATGGTTCTTCACCCAGAAATGCGGCACCGGCATCGGTATATTTCTGTCCGGAATGATCATCAAATTTTCAGGTTTCCCGGACAAAGCCGTGCCCGGGCAAGTGCCGGAATCGATCATCGACAGCCTGTTTTTATGCTATATTGTCGCGGTCGCAGTTTTGGCTATCGCCGCCGCATTTATATTCCGCAAATTCCCGATCGGGCGCAGCGACCATCAGGACCGATTGCGGCAACTGGCGTTGGCGGAATAGACCGAGCCAAATAAATAATGCCGCAACAAGGCTGGTATAATGTTTCCGGGCATGCCAAGTTAATCGAGTGATTAAAAGAAAAGGATAACTGATTCATGGATTTCGACCTTAACGAAAAACAGACATACTGGCGTGACCGCGTCCGCGATTTTATCGAAGCCAATATCCGCCCGCGCGTGCCGGATTATGTGGCCGAACAGGCGTCTGGCGAACGTTGGAAAGTGTTGCAAGTTGTTGAGGAATTGAAGGTTAAGGCCAAGGCGGCGGGAATATGGAATCTGTTCATGCCGCCTTCGTCCGGGCATCCCCATGTTGACGATACCATCGGTTTTGAAGGCCCCGGCCTGACCAATATGGAATACGCGTTGTGCGCCGAAGAAATGGGCCGTGTCGGTTTCGCGTCCGAAGTCTTCAACTGTTCCGCGCCCGACACCGGCAACATGGAAGTGTTCATGCGCTATGCCACCGCCGAACAAAAATTAAAGTGGATGATCCCGTTGATGAACGGAGAAATCCGTTCTGCGTTCCTGATGACCGAACCAGCGGTGGCGTCTTCGGATGCGACCAATATCGAAACCCGTATGATCCGCGACGGTAATGATTATGTCATCAATGGCCGCAAATGGTGGTCGTCGGGCCTTGGTGATCCGCGCTGCAAAATCGCGATTGTCATGGGCAAAACCGACACCGAAGCGAAACGTCATGCGCAGCAATCACAGATCCTCGTGCCGATGGATGCGCCCGGTGTAAACATCATCCGCCATCTGCCTGTGTTTGGCTATGACGATGCGCCGCATGGCCACATGGAAGTGGAATTGAAAGATGTTCGGGTTCCCGTTGAAAACTGCCTGCTGGGTGAAGGCCGCGGGTTCGAGATTGCACAGGGCCGCCTTGGACCTGGCCGTATCCATCATTGCATGCGCACCATCGGCGTCGCCGAAGAAGCGCTGGAGAAAATGACCAAGCGCCTGTTGTCGCGCGTCGCATTTGGCCGAACCATCGCGGAATTCAGCGTTTGGGAAGAACGGATTGCCCGTGCCCGCATCGATATCGAAATGACTCGTTTGCTCTGCCTGAAAGCAGCCGACATGATGGACAAGGTTGGCAACAAAGCGGCGTCCGCCGAAATCGCAATGATCAAGGTTCAGGCACCCAATATGGCGCTGAAAATCATTGACGATGCGATTCAGGCGCATGGCGGCGGCGGCGTTTCCGAAGACTTTGGTTTGGCCAGCGCCTATGCCCATCAGCGCACATTGCGTCTGGCCGACGGTCCCGATGAAGTTCACTCCCGCGCCATTGCCAGGATGGAGTTTGGCAAACACGGCGGTCGCCCGTCATCGGGTGTTTCGTCGGGTGACGTGGCAGCATCGCGGTGAGGCGGCGACGCAACATACCCCTCTCCCTTGACGGGAGAGGGCTGCGTAGACTTGCAAACTTGTTTGCTAGGCGTAGCTGGGAGAGGGTGAGCGATGCCCTGCATCGCGCAAGCCGTTGGCTTACGGCCCCTCACCAAGACTTGCTAACCGGCAAGCCGGTAATCCAAGTCTTTCCTCTCCCTCAAGGGGAGAGGAGTTCAAGATGAAAGCCGCAATCTTGATTGAGCCGGGAAAGCCGCTCCAAATCGAAGACGTTATGATATCAAACCCCGGGCCGCATGAGGTGCTTATCCGCACGGCGGCCTGTGGTCTTTGCCATAGCGATCTGCACTTTATCGACGGATTATACCCGCACCCCCTGCCCGCAATTCCGGGGCATGAGGCAGCGGGGATTGTCGAGGCGGTGGGCAGCGAGGTCCGCACGGTCAAGGTCGGCGACGCCGTCGTGACCTGCCTGTCGGCATTTTGCGGCCACTGTGAATTTTGCGTGACGGGGCGTATGTCCTTGTGTCTGGGCGCAGAAACGCGGCGGGCTGCCGGTGATGCCCCGCGCATTACCCGGCCCGACGGAACCGTGGTCCACCAGATGCTCAACCTGTCGGCGTTTGCCGAAATGATGCTGATCCACGAACATGCCTGCGTCCGGATCGACCCCGAAATGCCGCTGGACCGCGCCGCCGTTATCGGCTGCGCCGTCACCACTGGTGCCGGTACGATATTCAATGCGTGCAAAGTGACGCCGGGCGAAACCGTTGCCGTTATCGGCTGCGGCGGGGTTGGCCTTGCCACCATTAACGCCGCAAAAATAGCGGGTGCGGGGCAGATTATCGCCTGTGATCCGATCCCTGAAAAGCGCGCTCTGGCGATCAAGCTCGGCGCAACCGATGTCGTCGACGCAATGGCCGATGATGCCGCCGCACAAGTGATCGAACTGACCAAAGGCGGGGTCGATCATGCGATTGAAGCGGTCGGCAGACCCGCGTCCGGCGAACTCGCGGTCAAATCGCTGAAGCGCGGCGGCACGGCGACGATATTGGGCATGATGCCATTGCAGCATTCGGTCGGCCTTAGCGCGATTGATTTGCTGTCGGGCAAGAAACTGCAAGGCGCGATCATGGGCGGCAACCGTTTCCCCGTCGATATCCCGCGCCTTGTCGATTTCTATATGCGCGGATTGCTTGATCTGGATAGCATTGTTGCCGAGACAATACCGCTGTCGCAAATCAACGAAGGGTTTGAAAAAATGAAGAAAGGCGATGCCGCGCGATCGGTTATCGTATTCGGCCATTGACCGAAATCCTCGATGCCCAGGCCGCGTTTTCGGGCACGGTAGCCCCCGAAGGCGCCGACCGGCTGGACGAAGCAAAACTGACAACATGGATGCAAGCCAATGTTGAGGGTTTCGCCGGGCCGATAACGATTGGCAAGTTTGCGGGCGGGCAATCGAACCCGACGTACCGGATCGATGCAAAGAGCAAATCCTATGTTTTGCGGCGCAAACCGCTGGGCAAATTATTACCCTCTGCCCATGCCGTAGACCGCGAGTTTCGGGTTATATCCGGCCTGCACCCCACTGGCTTTCCCGTCGCCAAGCCGTTCGGGCTTTGCACCGACGATGATGTCGCAGGCAGCATGTTTTATATCATGGACATGGTCGAGGGCCGGACCATCTGGGACGGGTCGATGCCCGGTAGCAATCCTGCCGAACGCCGTGCGGTATATTTTGAAATGATCGATACGCTGGCCGCATTGCACAACACCGATGTCGGCGCGGCGGGGCTTTCCGAATTCGGCAAACCCGGCAATTATTTCGGTCGGCAGATTGAACGCTGGACCAAGCAATACCGTTTATCGGAAACCGAATTGATGCCCGAAATGGAGAGCCTGATCAAATGGCTGCCCGAAACCATGCCCGAACAAACCCGCGTCAGTGTGGTCCACGGCGATTACCGGATCGATAACATGATCTTTGCGCAAGATCAGGCAAAGGTGCGGGCGGTGCTCGATTGGGAGCTATCAACATTGGGCGATCCGCTGGCTGATTTCACCTATGTCGCGATGGCATGGGTGACGGATAACGAAGGCCGTTCCGGTGTCGCCGATCTGGACCGCGCCGCATTGGGCATTCCCGAACTGGACGAGATTGTTACACGCTACTGCGCCGCGACAGGACGGGACAATGTGCCCGATATGAACTGGTATTTCGCCTATAATTTCTTCCGGTTGGCGGGGATTATTCAGGGCATCAAAAAGCGGGTCATCGATGGCACAGCAAATTCGGCACACGCCAAGAATATGTCCGAACGGGTAAAGCCGCTGGCCGACAGAGCATGGCATTTCGCGCAATTGGCGGGGGCGTAAAAACATAATCCTTCCCATCGACTTGCGATGGGGAGGGGGACCGTTCGCGAAGCGAATATTGGAGGGGTCTTGGGTGATAGAGGGATAGAGGCCCCTCCGTCACGCTTCCGCATTGCTCCAGCGCGCCACCTCCCCATCGCAAGTCGATGGGGAGAACAGAGAGAGGAGAAGAGAATGACATTATTCGATATGACCGGACAGGTCGCCGTTATCACTGGATCATCACGCGGCATCGGCCGCGCGACCGCCTTTGCCATGGCGGATCAGGGCGCAAAGGTCGTCATCTCCAGCCGAAAAATGGACGCCTGCATCGCTACGGCGGACGAGATCAACGCGAAATTTGGGGCGGGTACGGCAATTGCGGTGGCGGCCAATATCTCGGACAAAGCCAGCTTGCAAAACCTGGTCGATGAAACCCGCAAAGCATTTGGCAAGATCACCGCACTCGTCTGCAACGCGGCATCGAACCCGCATTATGGCCCGTTGGCAGAGATTACCGACGAGGCGTTTGCCAAGATCCTGACCAACAATATCGTCGCCAACAACTGGATCATCACGATGGTGGTGCCCGAAATGATCGCGCGCAAAGAGGGATCGATCACGATCATTTCTTCGGTCGGCGGCCTGAAAGGTTCGACCACCATCGGCGCTTATTGCATTTCCAAGGCCGCCGATATGCAACTGGCGCGTAATCTGGCCGACGAATATGGACCGCATGGTGTGCGCGTAAACTGCATCGCGCCGGGCCTGATCAAGACCGACATGGCAAAGGCGCTTTGGGACAATCCGGAAACACTGAGACGGTCAACAGCGGGTTCATCGCTGCGCCGGATTGGTGAGCCGGACGAGATTGCGGGCGCAGCGGTATTTCTGGCCGCACGGTCGGGCGCATTTACTACCGGACAAACTTTCGTCATCGATGGCGGAGCAACATCAAGCGGCGGAGGAGCAGGATAATGACGGCGACATCAACGGGCGCACTAGCAGGCAAAGTAGCAATCATCACTGGCGCAGGTTCGGGCATCGGCCGCGCGTCGGCAATCCGCTTTGCCACAGAAGGGGCCAAGGTCGTGCTCGGCGATATGAGCGACAGCGTGCATGAAACCGCAAAGATTATCGGCGATGCGGCAGCGGCGATGCAGATGGATGCGGGTAAGGAAGACGACGTTGCAAAGATTGTCGCGCACGCCATCGCCACATTCGGGCATATCGATATCGCCTTTGCCAATGCCGGAATTTCGGGCGGCATGGAGGGGATATTCGACAACACCGTCGAGAATTTCACTGAAGTGCTGCGCGTCAATTTGATCGGCCCCTGGCTGATGGTCAAGCATGCGGGCAAGGCGATGGTTGATGCCAAAAACGGCGGCTCGATAATCCTGACCGCCAGCGTTGCGGGCATCCGATCTGGCGCAGGCGGCCCGCCCTATTCGGCATCTAAAGCAGGCGTGATCAACCTAACCAAAGTATCGGCGCAGCAAATGAGCGACACCGGCGTGCGGGTCAACGCGATCTGCCCCGGGCTGACTGAAACCGGGATGACCAAACCGACGTTCGAATATGCCAAGGACAAGGGCGTCACCCATAAATTGGGCCAATTGAACCCGCTACGCCGCGGCGCGCAGCCCGAAGAACTGGCCAATATGGCGCTGTTCCTGGCCAGCGATCAAGCGAGCTATGTCAATGGTCAGGCCATCGCCGTCGATGGCGGCCTGTCAAGCTCGCATCCGGTAACGCGGCAATTGACCGGGAAGACTGCGGTATGAGCAATCAAAATAATTCCCCCCTCCCCTTCAGGGGAGGGGACGGGGGTGGGGCCTTTCAACATTGCACGGCGTTTGACCGCCCCACCCCAACCCCTCCCCTAAAGAGGAGGGGCTTATGAATATCGCCAGCGACTTGGGTTTCCTGCCCGACCGTCTGGACCGCATCGGCGCGCATATTCAGGCGAAGTATCTCGATACCGGATTGCTGCCCTTTGCCTCGCTGCTCGTCGGGCGCGGGGACGAGATTGCATACCGCTGGACATCGGGCGTGGCCGAGGATGCGATCTTCCGCATCGCATCAATGACCAAGCCGATCACCTCGATTGCGTTCATGCAATTGGCCGAACAGGGCAAGGTCGCGCTGTCCGATCCGGTTGCAAAATACCTGCCCGAATTTGCCGACATCGGCGTGTTCGTTGCAGGCGGCGGCAATGTGCCGTTCGTCACCCGCCCGCCAGCGTCGCCAATGCGGATCGTCGATTTGTTGCGGCACACCAGCGGGCTGACCTATAGCTTTCAGGAACGCACGCCGGTGGACGCCGAATACCGCCGCACCGATATCGAAAGCTGGGGCAAATTTAACAGCGCCGAGTTTATTGCTGGCCTCGCCAAAATCCCGCTGCAATTTGATCCCGGTTCCAGCTGGAACTACTCGGTATCCACCGACGTTCTGGGTGTGATTGTCGAGCGTATTTCCGGCATGTCCCTCGGTGAATATTTTCAAACAAACATCTTCGCGCCGCTGGGCATGACCGACACCTCGTTTCAAGTGGATGCGGCAAAGACATCACGCTTGCCCGATAGTTTCGCATGGCATCCGCGCGACAAAATGAGCCCGAACGATCCCGGCGGCGCGAAAAGCGCATGGGCACGCGGGTTCAAGTTCCAATCCGGCGGCGGCGGGCTTTCCTCGACCGTGGCCGATTATCGCCGCTTCTGCCAAATGCTGCTCAACAACGGCGCGCTTGATGGCAATCAAGTTATCAGCCCGAAAACGCTGGAACTGATGACCGTCAACCATTTGCCCGGCGGCGGCGATTTAACCGAGCATTCGACCGCATTATTCAGCGAGGCAGAGAATGCCGGCACAGGCTTCGGTCTCGGCTTTGCGGTAACAATGAACCCGGCATTGACATTGGTTCCGGGCAGCCCGGGCGAGTTTTTCTGGGGCGGGATGTATTCGACCGCATTCTTCATCGACCCGCTTGAAGATATCTACATGGTGTTTATGACCCAACTGATGCCGTCCAGCACCTATCCCATCCGCCGCGAAATCCGCACCATGATCTATTCCGCGCTCAGCGCGTAACCCACCAAGAGGAGTTTCCCATGCAGTCCGTTACCACCCAGCGCCACGATGATGTTTTGGTCATTACCGTTAACAACCCGCCCGTCAACGCGCTCAGCTGGCATGTGCGTCAGGGTTTGAAGGACGGCGTCGCTGAAGCATTGGGCGATGATAGCATAAAGGCCGCCGTCCTGATCTGTGATGGCAGCACATTTATTGCGGGCGCGGATATCACCGAGTTCACTCAGGCGCCAAAAGAACCCGCTTTAGGCGCGACGCTGGACGCGATGGAAACCGCGACCAAGCCGATCATCGCCGCCATTCACGGCACGGCATTGGGCGGCGGATTGGAAACTGCGCTCTGCTGTCATTACCGGATTGCGGTGCCATCGGCGAAACTGGGCGTGCCAGAGGTCAAGCTTGGCTTGCTGCCCGGTGCAGGCGGGACGCAGCGTTTGCCGCGCCTTGTCGGCGTCGAAGCGGCGGCGGCGATGTGTTCGGGCG
>JAYUPJ010000206.1:0-5504 GCA_043760195.1 Sphingomonadales bacterium
CGATGTCATTCGGTACGTCAAAATCGAAGGGCATAGCATTTCGGAAGCTTGCGAAAAAACGGGCCAATCGGAATCGCTGGTAAAAGTAAATATCCATCGTGGGTTGAAACGACTATCCGCCTTGATCGAAAGTGAATAAATTGGACAAGTCAATGAACCGCAATAACTTCAACATTTCCGATCTCGTCGATGATCTGCAACCTGTGCGCAGTCTTAAAACCTCACGCGGATTGATATTGCCGGTGATCTTTACCGGGATTGCTTTGCTGGTGATCGGCACGCAAATGGGTTGGCGATCAGATCTGATCGCGGGCCGTCCATCCGAGATGTTTTTGTTGCGCGCCGGCATCTTGGCGTTGCTTGGCGGTGCATCGGCGCATGGTGTTATTGCCATGGCCAGCCCCGCTGTGGGCAAACACAGCGACCGCTGGCAGATGGCACTGGCCGCAGCTTTGCTATTTCCCCTTGCCGCAATAATCGCCGCGATGAGCGGTAATTATGGCGCCGCCATCGAACAAATGGGCTATGGTGCCGAATGCCTGACGATGAGCATGATCGGCGGACTTGGCACTGCGATTCCAGCGGTGTTGTGGCTGCGAAAAGGCGCACCGACATCGCCCGAACGCGCAGGCTGGCTAACGGGTATAGCATCGGGCGCGCTGGGTGCATTTGCCTATAATTTCCACTGCCCATACAGCGATGTTGTCTACACTGGTGCTTGGTATACTTTGGCCGTGGGTGTTTGCGCGGTTTGCGGCCGGATGATTGTGCCGCGCTTGATCCGCTGGTAAATTACGCTTTCCTGCGAAACGGCCAATCGGTCACTTTGCCCACCCATAATGCCAACCAGATAATCACCGGCTGCGCCAAAAAGCGTGGCCCGTGATACGACCAACTTAACGTCTGCCCGTCGACCGCCACGTTGTTGATGGCGTGATGGATATTCGCAGGCCAAACACACAAGGCATAAAGTGCAAGCCCGATCCCCGCCGCATAACGCAGGCGCGGGATCATCAGGCCGATGGCTCCGGCAATTTCGGCAATGCCGGTAAACGCGATAACAAATTCAGGGAACGGCACCCAAGCCGGAGTAATCGCCAAGAACCCGCCCGGGCTGCGCAGATGGGCGATCCCGGCAAGCAGGTAAAATATTGCAATAAGTATCCGCAGTATCAATTTCGGTTTGCTGTCGCTCATCGTCTTGCCTCCAATCCCGCTGCACGCAAGGCTGCGTGCGCTTCTGTAATAGTATATTTGCCGAAGTGGAAAATCGACGCGGCCAATACGGCGCTGGCATGGCCCTTGATTACGCCGTCGACCAAATGGTTCAAATCCCCGACACCGCCGCTGGCCACCACAGGAACGCTGACCGCATCGGCGATGGCACGGGTTAGCGCCAGATCATATCCACCTTTCGTGCCGTCGCGATCCATGCTGGTCACGAGCAATTCGCCTGCCCCCAGCCGTGCTAGATTTACCGCGTGTTCCAGTGCATCGATGCCGGTGGCGTTGCGTCCGCCATGGGTAAAAATCTCCCAGCCATGGCCGCCTTTGCGCGCCCGAGCATCAATCGATGCAACGCAGCACTGGCTTCCGAAACGGTCCGCAATGTCGGCGACGATTTCGGGTCGTGCCACCGCTGCGCTGTTCACCGCGACCTTGTCCGCTCCGGCCAGCAACAGCGCACGGGCATCATCGGCGCTGCGGACCCCGCCGCCCACAGTCAGCGGCATAAAGCACACTTCGGCGGTACGGCGGACGACATCGATGATCGTATCGCGGCCCTCGTGACTTGCACCAATGTCCAAAAAGCAAAGCTCGTCCGCCCCTGCCGCATCATAAGCCTGCGCCTGTTCAACGGGGTCCCCAGCATCGCGCAAGTCGACAAAGTTCACGCCCTTGACGACGCGGCCATTCGATACATCGAGGCAAGGGATAACGCGGATACGGACGGTCACAAGTCCTCCCCGGCACGGGGAGGGGGACCGCGCCACAAAGTGGCGGGGTGGAGAGGCACTGCCGGGTTTTCCTGACTTCGAAGGGCCGAGACATCGTGCTGGTGCCCCTCCACCATCCTGCGGATGGTCCCCCTCCCCGTTTCGGGGAGGATTTGGGCCGGCTGCACCCTCACGCCCTACCCGCCATCTTTATCGCCGTCGCCAAGTCCAGCCGACCGTCATAAATCGCGCGTCCGGTAATCACGCCCTCGATGCCGTCCTTGGCATGCAGGCTGAGGATATGGATGTCGTCGATGCCCTTTACCCCGCCGCTGGCGATCACCGGAATGCGCACATGCCGCGCCAGATCAACCGTCGCCTCGATATTGCATCCGGTTAGCATCCCGTCGCGGCCCACGTCGGTGAACAGGATCGACGCGACGCCCGCATCCTCAAACCGCCGCGCCAGATCGATCACCGGCATGTCAGATTTCTCCGCCCAGCCTTCGGTTGCGACCATACCGTCGCGGGCGTCAACCGCAACGACAATTCCGTTTTCAAACTCGCGGGCCATGTCTTTGACGAATTCAGGATCCTTCAGCGCCGCTGTGCCAATAACCAGCCGCGATACGCCCAAATCAAACCAGCGTTCCACCGTCTGCACATTGCGAATACCGCCGCCGAGTTGAATGTGGCCAGGGAAATTCTCGATAATCTCCTCCACCGCTTCGGCATTTTCGGGGCGGCCAGCAAAGGCTCCGTCCAAATCGACGACGTGCAAGAACTCCGCGCCTTGGCTGGCAAATAGCAATGCCTGCGCGGCGGGATCATCGGCGTACACCGTGGCACGGTCCATATCGCCCTCGGCAAGACGCACGACCTGTCCGGCTTTAAGGTCAATTGCGGGGAATACGATCATGGCCATATAGCAAATTCTCTCCGCGCCTCCGCGCCTCCGCGTGAACCAAAAAAATCCTCACGCGGAGGCGCGGAGACGCGGAGAATTTCAGTATTTAACGTCATGGCTTCCACTCCAAAAACCTCGTAAGGAAATTGATACCATAGGCTTGGCTTTTCTCGGGGTGGAACTGGACACCAATGCGATTTTGAAATCCAATTGCTGCAGTCAATTTTGCGCCATGATATGTCGTCGCAAGAATCGTGTCCTGGTCATCCGGTTCAACTTCAACGGAATAGCTGTGGAGAAAGTATGCTTCTCCTGCCTCGATAAGAGGGTGCGATCCGACCGGAACGACATCATTCCAACCCATATGTGGAATCTTGATCGACGCATCATGTGGCTGAATACGCCGAACGACAGCGTCAATCCAACTTAAGCCGAAATAAACACCGACCTCGTCTTCTGATGCACCAAACCGCTCTTCACCTTCTTCGGCCATTAACTGCATACCAACACAAATTCCAAGAAATGGAACTGCGTTCAGCCCTACTGCATCATTGATAGCCTGTTCCATGCCGTCAATGGCTCTCAATGCGGCGGCGCAATGTCCAAAAGCTCCAACTCCGGGAAGTACAATGCGACCAGATTTTGTAATAACTTTAGGATCAGCGGTCACAATAACATCGCCTGCGCCCGCCGCTTTCAGTGCATTATACACCGACTGCAAATTCCCCGCGCCATAATCAATCAGGGCAATACTCATTTGTTCAAGAACCCCGCTGCACCAGCGAAGGCTGGTGCCCATTACGTCTGTCGATCATGACTGAAAAGCGGGATAGGCTCCAGCCTTCGCTGGAGCAGCGTCAGGCTGGACATTCACGACTATAAAATACCTTTCGTGCTCGGCACGGCATCGGCTTTGCGTGGGTCAATCTCCACCGCAACCCGCAATGCCCGCGCCAATGCTTTATAACAGCTTTCGACAATATGGTGATTGTTGCTGCCATATAAATTCTCGATATGCAGCGTGATCCCCGCCGACGTGGCAAAGCTGTGGAACCAATGTTCGATCATCTCGGTATCCCACTCACCGATTTTGGTTGTGCTAAACGCGGCATTCCAGACAATATAAGGCCGCCCCGAAATATCGAGCGCACAGCGGGTTAGCGTTTCGTCCATCGGCGCGTAGGCGCTGCCATAGCGCGTTATCCCGCGCTTATCGCCAAGCGCCGCCAGCACAGCCTCGCCAATCGCGATCCCGGTGTCTTCGGTGGTGTGATGCTGATCGATATGCAGATCGCCAATCGCCTTTACCTTCAAGTCGATCAACGAATGGCGCGAGAGTTGTTCGAGCATGTGGTCGAGAAACCCGATCCCGGTCGAAACTTCGTAAATGCCGGTGCCGTCCAGATTGACCTCTACGTCAATCGACGTTTCGTTAGTTTTTCGACTGATAATCCCTGTGCGCATGGGCGTCGCTATACGCAAATGGACGGCTTTGGCAAGTATCTGAAAATGCCAATAACGGTCTTGATTTCGCAGCCAAGCCAGTCCACGAATAAGATCATGAGCGATGATACACCCGAGAGCCTGATTCCCTATGACGATATAGTGCAAGAAGCATTGCGCGCCGTGGTCGGCCGGGTGCTGCGATCAATTGCCGTTGGCGGCCTTCCGGGCGACCATCATTTTTATATAACTTTCAAGACACAAGCGCCCGGTGTTGCAATACCTTCTCACTTGCATGAGCGGTTTCCCGACGAGATGACAATCGTCCTGCAGCATAAATATTGGGACCTAAAAATAGAGGATGAGCATTTTGAAGTCGGCCTGTCGTTCAGCCAGATTCCTTCGCATTTGGTGATTCCCTATTCCGCAATCACCGCATTTGTCGATCCATTGGTGGATTTCGCGCTACAATTTCACGTCGATGCGACGTCCGATGGACCAGAGCCGCATGAAGCAGCCGGCAATGACGAATCGCCCGTCGCAGTCGAAGACGGCTCCAATGTGGTGAGCGTTGATTTCGGGCGGAAGAAGTGAGCGGCAGTGCGTTGTCCCGAAACAAGGTCGGGATGACGAGAGATTTATTGGTCGTCCTTTTCCCTTCTCGTCATCCTGAACTTGTTTCAGGATAACAAGCAACGTTCACGGTGAAAGAATTCCAGCCCTGTGTATATATTTTAGCAAGTGGCAAACGGGGTTATATTTACATTGGCGCAACATCGGATTTACCCAAACGATTTTCCCAACACAAACTTCGCCTGATTGAGGGATATTCAAAGCGCCGTAATACGAACCGGCTCGTGCAGTTTGAACTTTTCGGAACAATGGAATTGGCAATCTTGCGCGAAAAGCAGCTGAAGAACTGGCACCGCAACTGGAAATTTAATTTTATTGAGAGCGAAAATCCTGAATGGTTGGATTTGGCACCTTCGATAGGGTTAAATTGACCTACGCCCTATTCGTTATTCAGAACTTGTTTCGAGATAACGCGGAAACAGTAGTGTGTTATCCTGAAACGAGTTCAGGATGACGAATGGGGGGAAATAAAATGACCAATACCCGCACCGAAACCGACAGCTTTGGCCCCATTGACGTTCCCGCCGCCGCATATTGGGGGGCGCAAACACAGCGGAGCATCGAAAATTTCCCCTTCCCGCCGC
>JAYUPJ010000207.1:0-15342 GCA_043760195.1 Sphingomonadales bacterium
ATCATGTCGCCATCCTCCAACGTGCCATCAAACTGTTTCAGGAAGCCGCCGATGAAACTACCGAACTGGCCGACAATCATCTTGCCTGTGTGATCGGCGATCAGCGGGAATGCGTCGCCCTGCTCACGGATGCCGGGTGACATGGCAGTGCGCACAAGCGTGGCGTCCATCTCAATCCGTGCGTTCCGCAATGCGTTTTCGATGATGTCGAGCGTAACCGGGTCAATCGCGACTTTGTTAAACGGGGTGGTGTTGGTTTCAACGATAGTTGCGGGCATGAACTTCTCTCCTCTTTCCGCCCCTCTCCCCTTGAGGGAGAGGGTTACGGAGGCTTGGCAACGTGTTGCCTAGTTGTAGTTGGGTGAGGGGATGCGAGGTTTTGCCTCGCGCGGAACGGAGTTCCGCATACCCCTCTCTAAGACTTGCTAGGCAACAAGTTGCCAAGCCGAGTCTATTCTCTCCCTCAAGGGGAGAGAGATTATTTTTCGAGCTCATTTCGCAAGCTCGATCAAAATATTGCCAACCGCATCGACAGCCGCGACGCAGCCCGATTCGATCAATGTGGTCGAATCCATCTCAATCACGATCGCGGGCCCCGGTATGATGTCGCCTTGCCGCAATTTGCTTCGGTCATAGATAATTGCGGCTTGTTCTTTTCCGTCCATCCACAGCACATGGTCGCGCATCTTCGCAGATGCCGGATTGCCATCGCCCACCGGCAATTGCACCGCAGGCAGGTCAAGCGCCTGACCCAAGGCAACGGCGCGCAAGTTCACAATCTCGTGCGGGGTGTCCATGTTGAAGGTGAAAAGCCGCAAATGTTCGGCATCAAACCGTGTCAGCAATCCCTGAACGCCGTCGCTTTTTAGAACATCAAGCGTGATCATCAGCGGCACTTCAAACGCTTGGCCGGAATAGCGAACGTCGATTTCAAACTCGGTCTCGATCACGTCGTCGGCAATGCCCTCGCCGCGAAGTTCGGTGCGAATTTGCGCTTCCATCTCGGTCAGGATGGCAATCAAATCGTCAACGCTGGTTTGCGTAGCCAGCTTTGAAAAGCTTCGCGCAGTTTCGGTCCGCATCCGCGTTGTCGCGTCGCCAAGCGCACATAGAACGCCGGGCGAAACAGGCGAGATTGCGGGCCAGCTGCCCATCAGCCGCGCAACCGCGTTGACATGCAGCGGACCTGCGCCGCCAAAACCCATCAACGCAAAATGGCGCGGGTCATAGCCCTGCTGGACAGAAATCATCCGCAGCGCGCCGAACATATTTTCGTTCACAATGTCGATTATCCCGCGCGCTGCCGCCATCAGGTCAATACCCAACGCATCAGCGATAGTCTGCACAGCTTTGGTCGCGCCTTCACGGTCAAGCTTGAACGCACCGCCAAGCAAATTCTCTGGCAAATAACCCAGCACGACATTCGCATCGGTTACGGTGGGCGCCTCGCCGCCTTTGCCATACGCCACAGGGCCGGGCACCGCGCCCGCCGATTGCGGCCCGACGCGCAGCGCCTTGGTCAGTTCGGGCACATAAGCAATCGATCCGCCGCCAGCGCCAACGGTCTTTACATCTAACGACGATGCCCGGACAGAAAGATGCCCTACTTCGGTGGTCCGCACCCGGCGCGGCTCCAGGTTCTCAATCAAGGCGACGTCGGTCGATGTGCCGCCGACATCAAGCGTCAGGATATTGCGGTAGCCCGCATTTTTGCCTACCCAAAGCGCGCCAGTCACCCCGCCAGCAGGGCCGGACATCAGGATGTTGACCGGATGTTCTTCGGCTTTGCTGGCCGACATCAGACCGCCATCGGAGCGCAGCAGCGATAACCGTCCGGCAAATCCCTTGTCCGCCAGCTTGGTCCGCAGGCTTGAAACATATTTGCTCACCACCGGCCGCACGGCGGCATTGGCAACCGTGGTCAAAGTCCGCTCATATTCCTGCATTTCAGGCAACACTTCATGGCTGAGCGACACCGGAATGTTCGGCAATATCTCGGCGGAAATCGCGCTTACCCGCTTTTCATGGTCGCCGTTCACATAGGCATTGATCAGCGACACGGTGATGGCCTCCACCCCTTGCGCCTTCAATATCGTCAGCGCGCTGCGGGCGCTGGCTTCATCAAACGGGCGCAGCTCTTTGCCGTCTGCGTCCATCCGCCCTTTGACAGTAACCGTATCTTCAAGCGCGGCAAGCGGCTGCGGTTTGGGCCAGATGATCCACGAAGCCAATCCGCCGGGCACATAGCTGCGCGCGATCTGCATGATATGGCGGTAACCTTCGGTGGTGACCAGCCCGACGCGCGCGCCCTTGCCCTCCAATACCGCATTGGTCGCGACCGTCGTGCCGTGCAAAAGATATTCGATATCCTTCGCAGTGACCCCGGCTTCGGCGCAGATTGCATCGACGCCGTTCAATATGCCTTCGCTGCTGTCATGCGGTGTTGACGGGGTTTTATGCCGCCAGAACGCTCCGCTATCTTCGTTGAATAGCAAAAGGTCAGTGAAGGTGCCCCCGACATCAACACCCAATCGGTAACCCATAGTTTCTTCCTCTCTTTACAGGCCCGTTCAGGCCGGTTTTGGAAATACGCCTGCGCGGCTAACCATGCCGGGCAAAGTTTTTTCCATGATTTTGCTGAGCCACGCGTTGGTGGCAATCAATTTGGGTAAATCCATGCCGGTCGCAATCCCTGCGCGTTCAAGCATATAGACAACATCCTCGCTACACACATTTCCTGCTGCGCCCGGCGCAAAGGGACATCCCCCCAGTCCGCCGATAGAGGCGTCGATCACGCATGCCCCCGCATCTATCGCGGCCCAGACATTGGCCAGACCCGTGCCTCTGGTATTATGAAAATGAACACGCAATGGTATCGGCGCAATAACTTCACGAACGCGGCTGACAAGGCGCAGCACTTGCGCCGGATTGGCCACACCGATTGTGTCGGCGAGCGCAACTTCAGCAGGGTTAGCGTCGGCAAGCAACCGGGCGATGGCAACAATATGATCCTCGGCCACCTCGTCTGTAAACGGGCAACCAAAAGCCGCAGCGATAGTCGCCTGCCCGCTTAGCCCCGCTGCCTGCGCCATGTTAATAATCGCTTTGGCCGCTTCGACAGATTCTGCGCTGGTTTGGCCTTGATTGGCGATTGCGAACTGGTCGGTGGAAACGCACACTGCGCCCAGTTGGTCGATACGCCCGGTGGCAATCGCCCGCTGCGCCCCGCGCGCGTTCATGACCAAGCCGATGTACGTTACGTCATCGCGCGGCGGCAATCCGGCGCATACCGCATCAGCATCGGCCATTTGCGGCACCCGTTTTGGATTTACAAAACTGGTAACCTCGATCCGCCGTGCCCCCGCACCGATTGCCCGCGCAATCAGCTCAAGCTTGTCCGCCGTCGTTACCAGCGTCTGCTCATTCTGCAGCCCGTCACGCGGTCCAACCTCGACAAATTCGATATTCTTAGGGATTACCATAAATTGCTTATGCACATATTTGTATACAATGCCATAGCTCTTCACGCAGCCATCTTTATGCGGCAATGCCTGCGGGAAGGCTATTTATGTGGCGCTGATGCGCGTCGGCAAAGGCGTGAAATGCCCGCCGGATGTGCGCGGTCATAATTGCCTCTGCCCAATCACCGTCGCGCCGTTCAAACGCGGCCAGCAGCTCCAAATGCTCGCGGTGTGAACGCAGCAAGTTTTCGCGGTCATATTGCTGCGCCGTCCGCAAGATCACCGGCTGTTCAATGACATGCGTGAGCATATTCGTCAGGCGCACCGATGCAGCGGCTTCGATGATGATCGCATGCAGCCTTCGGTTATGTTCAAGGAACTTTGCAATGTCCGGCGTCGGCAAGTTGATCGCAGCCTCAAGCGCAGAATTTGCTGCCCAAAGCGCAGCGAGTTGCGCGCCGCTGATACGTTCAGCCGCCCGGCGCGCGGCATGCCCCTCCAACATGGCGCGCAGCCGAAAAGCTTCTTCTGCATCTTCGCGTGACCATTCTGCAACAAAACTGCGCTGCGAATCGTTACGGCGAATAAGCGACTCCGCCTCCAGCCGTTGCAGCGCCTCTCGAACCGGGGTGCGGGATACCCCGCAGGCTTCGGCCAATTGTTCTTCACGAATTTGCTCCCCGGGAACCAACTCGGCGCGCAAGATCATTGACCGGATCTGTTGATATGCTCGTTCAGACGCGCGCGACATTGTAAGACTCCGAATTGTAAGACTCCAAAAAGGCCTGACCCAAAAAGGCTTGACGTTCCCTAATTGTATACAATAGAGATGGTGGAAATCAATGCACGACATCAATTGTCGGCAAAATTTATTCAGGCGGGTAGCGTTTCAAGGAGATAATTCATGCGTAAGATCAAAATGATGATGTTGCTATCGGCGACTGCAATTTCCACTGTTGCCTCGCCCGGATTTGCGCAAGATGCCCAGCCCGCCGCTGAAGAAGCGGCAGAGGGCGAAATTATCGTTACCGCCCGCCGCCAAAATGAACGGCTGGTCGATGTTCCTGCATCAGTATCCGTGCTTACCGCAGAAACGCTGCAGAAAACCGGCGTCGACAATGCGCAAGGCTTTGCCCAGCTGACCCCCGGCGTGACAATCGTTACTGGCACAGCCGAAGCGGGCGATACCCAGATCAACATTCGCGGTATCAATGGTGCGCGCGACGCCGAAAGTTCGGTGGCCTTGGTCGTCGACGGTATCTTGAAAACCAACACGGCGCAGCTCAACCAGACGCAGGGCACTTTGCGCCAGATTGAAATCCTGAAAGGTCCGCAAGGCGCGATTTACGGCCGCAATGCTGCCGCCGGTGCGATTGTGATTTCGACGCTCAAGCCGGGCGATAGCCTGCAAGGCGGCGGCAAGATCAGCTATGCCAATGAAAATACCGCCGAAGGCACCGCCTATATTTCCGCGCCGCTGGGCGACAGCGCCGGGTTGGTATTGTCGGGATATTACCGGACGACAGACGGCTTTTACCGCAACCGGTTCTTGAACGCGAAAGTTGTCGATGACCAAGAAGTCTGGTCGGTCGATGGCCGCTTCGTTGCCAATCTGGGCGAAGCCACCGAATTGGATATCAAGGCGCGCTATGCCGATCTTTCGGGGGCTTCGATTAACTTCAACTCGGTGTTCCATATCCCGCGCCTTGGCGGGGCATTTTTTGAAGACGTGAACAAGCATCCTTTTGGCTATTATGGCAATATCCGCCCATCCAACGATCAACAAAGCTTTGATGTGTCGGCAAAGATCGAACATGATCTTGGCGCGATCAAACTGACCGCATGGGCGCTTTACTCCGATGTCGATCAGGCGTTGACGGCCGACGGCACGTCTGCCGATTTTGCACGTTATATCGGCGCGGCCAACCCCGCCGGTGCGGCTGCCGTAAACAGCTGCTTTGCCAGCACCGCCGCCAACACCGGATTTGCGGTCAACCCACCGGGCTTCATCGGCGCAATTCCGGTACCTTTCATCTTTGCTCCGGCCAACGGCTCGGTATTTGGCGCGTATTCGCCGACAACTTGCGACGGCACCCAATTCCAAACCCGCAAACAATCCGACATAAGCGGAGAGGTCAGGCTCGCTTCCAATGATGGCGGCGCATTGCAATGGCAATTGGGCGGCTATTTTCTTCATATCAACCGGGAAGTTGGCGTTAGCCTTGGCGCGGACACTGGTGCCGGAATAATTCAGAACCTATACAATCTGCCAACCTCGGCCAACCCGACGTCGTTGCTGCTGGCTGATAAATTCAAAACCGATGTTTTTGCGGTCTTTGGATCGGCGGACTATGCGATTGGCGAGACGTTCAATGCCGGATTGGCGCTGCGTTACGATATTGAAAAACGCAACACCTCATCATTGGTGCCGGTCGCAACCGATCCATTCACGGGCGGGCCGATCAATGCCGGCCAAGCATTTGGTCCGCTGACGCCTAAATCCAAGACGTTCAAACAGATCGAACCCAAGGTCAGCTTAAGCTGGCGGCCAGATAGCGGCACGAATGTTTATGCGAACTGGGGCATTGGTTTCAAATCAGGCGGATTTAACAATCAGGGTTCATCGGCGCTCATCAATGCCAATTTCAATGTCCCGACCATCGGCGCGGGCGTGACCGTTCCCGATCAATATGACAAAGAGGTTTCCAGCGCGTTTGAGGCAGGGGTCAAAGGATCGCTGCTTGATAACCGGATTACATTTGATCTTGCCGGCTATTACACCCGCATCACCGACATGCAGTTCTTTGAATTTTTCGTCGGCAGTTTCGGATTGCTGCGAACCGTTTCCAATATCGACAAGGTCGCGGTGAAGGGTGCAGAATTCAACGCCAGCGCCAAAATCATACCCGGTTGGAAAATATTCGGATCGCTTAATGTCACCGATAGCGAGATAAAGAAGAACAGCTCGCGTCCTTATACGGTCGGTAATAAATCGCCGTACACCGCAGATTACACCGTTAACCTTGGTTCGCAAATTGATGCGCCGCTTACCAGTTCAGTCAATCTGGTGATGCGGGCGGATTACCGGATTACCGGACCGACATGGTTCCACACCGTTCAGGCACAGGAGCGGCCGACAATCTTCAGTGGACTGCTGCCGATATCGGCATTGGCGTTGCCCGCAATTGTCGGCAATGCTGATTATACGATTGCGCGCCGCGATCCATTTGGCGTTCTCAACATGCGGTTCGGCGTTGAGGGCGAAACATGGAACTTAGCCGTCTTTGCCGAAAATATGCTCGACCGTGAATATCTGAACGAAGTTATTCCGGCGATTGAATTCGGTGGTTCGTTTATCTCCCCGGGTGCGCGCCGTCTGGTGGGTGTGGAAGCTGGTTTCAAGTTCTGACGGGCGAAGGTTAGTTCGGCACGACATGCTGCGTCCGGTGCAGCACCAACAGTCCTTTTAGCGTGCCGATGCACATGACCAGCAGCACTGTGCCAAGCGGCAGGCCCGATGCAATAGCGGCGGCTTGCAACGACGATAGTCCGCCGCTGATCAACAGCACGACGCCAATGCCGCCAACCGCGAACAACCAGATCGCTTTCTGGCGCAGCGGCGTGTCGGTGCTGCCGCCCGACGTCATCGTATCAATCACCAACGTGCCCGAATCCCAGCCGGTAATGAAAAAGATCAGGATAAGGCAAATTGAAACGAACGACGTTATCTGCGTCCAAGGAAGCGTGCCAAGCAATATAAACAACTGCGCGTCGAGTGGTGCCTTGGCAAGTCCGGGCGCATTGCCCGCGACAATCTGCGCGATGCTGCCATCGCCAAAGATAGTGAGCCAGATAATGCCAAGCAAGCTGGGGGCAAGCAACGCACCCGCCATGAATTCACGTACTGTCCGGCCGAGAGATATCCGTGCCATGAACAGTCCGACAAACGGTGCCCAACTGATCCACCATGTCCAATAATAGACCGTCCAGTCGTTGTAAAAGCCGGTATCTGTCCGCCCCACCGGGTTAGACAAAGCAGGCAAGAGCTGCAGATAGTGGAATATATTGCTGACGATACCGCCAAGCAAGAGCAAAGCCGGGCCGGTCGCAAGAACAAACAGCATCAGCGCCAACGCGACCCACATGTTAATCTCGCTGAGGATGCGGATGCCGCGATCAATCCCGCCCCTGACCGACATGAATGTAATGAACGCCATGATTGCGATCAGCCCGATGATGGAAAGCGGCGTGCTGGCGATCCCGTAAAGCTGGGTAATACCCGCCATCGCTTGCCCTGCGCCCAATCCGAGCGACGAAGCAAGTCCAAACAAGGTCGCGAAGACCGCAAGGATATCAATGGCGTCACCCGTGCGGCCCCATACGCGCTTACCCAGCAACGGATAGAATGCAGATCGCATCGAAAGCGGCATATTGAAATTATACGAAAACACCGCAAACGCGAGGCCGACAACGGCGTAGATTGCCCATGGATGAAGCGACCAGTTATAGACCGTGGCGGCCATCGCAATGCTGCGCGCGGCGGCGGCATCTCCCGGCGCTCCGCCAAGGGGTGCAGCTGCGCCTCCTGCCATGGATGAGGTGAAATGGGTGACGGGCTCGCCGACGCCATAGAAAACCAGGCCAATTCCCATGCCGGCACCAAACAGCATTGAAAACCACGACATGCGCGAATAATCCGGCGTCGCACCCTTGCCGCCAAGACGGATTTTGCCGAGCGGAGACACAGCCACCGCCACACAAAACAGCAACAGCAGATTGCCCACCGAAATCAGGAACCAGTCAAACTGCGCCACCACGTTGGAGCGCAGAGACGCAAACAGTTCAGCCGATTCCTTGGGCGCGGCGACGGTAAAAATGATGACGGCGAATGCGATTAGTACCGACGGGAAAAACACCGCCGGATTAATCTTCATTCCCGACCATGTGCGCGTGTTTTGACCATAAGCGCCATAGTCAATGTCTTTGGACCAATCCGTCATTGCATTCCCCCCGCCCCAATTTGGACTATTCAATTTGGCCGCGATGTTCGTTGTTCTGGCGCAATTGTAAAGGCACTCTTTGCTTTTTCACGTCCAAAGCTCGATTTTCCGGCCCTGCCAAAAAAGCGTCACCGTGCCGCCAGCTGCTGATGCAGGCCGCTTACGAGCACCGTTAGCCCGAATTCAAATGCCGCGTCCAAATCGACCATCGACGCGATGTAATTGCTGGATTCAGCACTTTGTTCGTAGATCACCCAGGCCAGTATGAAACTGTGACCCCGGCTTTCACCAGCGGCGCCATCAGACTGCGAAGCGCCAAGCTTTTCACGCCCAGCATGGCGGCAAATGTACACCTCTCGCTTCATTCTTGGTTGAACACGTAACGTCCATCAGCGGCGAGGAACCGATGCCGCCACAAATTTCGTTCATGACAGCGACAGGCGGTTTCGCTATTAGAGGCGGCTATTGCTCACCGGAGACTGATATTAGTATGCGCCTTTCCCGCTTTATCGCAAAATCGATGCTGATCCTGACCGCATTATTCGGCATGCAGGCTGCGTATGCGCAGGCTGAAACGCCTGCTGCGCCGGTGCCTGCGGTTGATCCCAATGCGCCTGATCCCGAAAATACGCTGCATCTGGACCTGTCCACCGGCGGACGGGTGACCATAAGAATGTACACGGCGCTTGCCCCCGCGCACGTTGAGCGGATCAAGACTCTGGCGCGCAGAGGTTTTTATGACGGCATATTGTTTCACCGCGTGATCGAGGGCTTTATGGCGCAAACCGGCGACCCAACCGGAACCGGGACAGGCGAATCCGATCTGCCCAATTTGAAAGCCGAGTTCAATGCCTTCCCGCATTTGCGCGGTACGGTTTCCATGGCGCGGGCGGGCGATCCGGATTCGGCCAACAGCCAGTTCTTCATCTGTTTCCAGCCGCGCTTTGCTCTTGATAACAACTACACCGTGTTTGGCCGTGTGATCGGCGGGATGCAGTATGTGGATGCAATTCAGCGGGGCGAACCGCCGGTAAATCCGGACCGCATATTGCAAGCTTCGATTGCTGCGGACAATAAGCCGATGCCCGTTTTTGTTCCCGCTGCACCGGTCGCTGCTGTTATCGCCGCCGACAAATTGGGCAAATAAGCCTGTTATAGAAACGCCGTCTACGCTAACACGCCGCGATGCGTGTTGACCTTTTTGATTTTATACTGCCGCCGGAAAATATCGCCCTGCGTCCGGTTTCGCCGCGCGATGCCGCCCGGTTGCTGTGTGTCGGCGCGGGCGGGCTGGCGGACCATATTGTGCGCGATTTGCCCGCTTCATTGCGCGCTGGCGACTGCCTGATATTCAACGACACCCGCGTGATTCCGGCGCAGCTTACCGGAAAACGCGGTGATGCGACGATTGGCGCGACGCTGCATAAACGGATCGACCTGCGCCGTTGGCAGGCCTTTATTCGCAACGCAAAACGATTGCACGCGGGCGACCGGATCGATTTCGGCGCAGACGTATTTGCGATTGCCGAGGTGCGGCATTCCGACGGCAGCTTCACACTGTGTTTTGAGGGCGATGAACAAGTGGAGGTGTTGCTGGAGCGTGCAGGAACGATGCCGCTGCCGCCCTATATCGCGGGCAAGCGCGCCACCGACGCACAGGACCGCAGCGATTATCAGACGATGTTTGCCGATAAAGACGGTGCGGTTGCCGCGCCCACCGCCGCGCTGCATTTTACCCCCGATCTGATTGCGGCGCTGGATGCGGCGGGGGTGCAGCGCGAGACGCTGACGCTGCACGTCGGCGCGGGAACTTTTTTGCCGATGAAAGTCGACGATACTGCCGATCATGTAATGCACAGCGAATGGGGCCAGATTGATGCAGCCACAGCCACGCGGCTGAACGCCGTGCGGGCAAAAGGCGGGCGGCTGATCGCGGTTGGCACAACCTCGCTGCGGCTCATCGAAAGCGCGGCGGATGATGATGGTACGGTCACGCCATTTGCAGGCGACACCGACATTTTCATCACGCCGGGTTACAGGTTCAAGGCGGTCGGCGGCCTGATGACCAATTTCCATTTACCCAAAAGCACATTGTTCATGCTGGTCAGCGCGCTGATGGGCCGCGAGCGCATGCAGGCGGCCTATGCCCATGCGATTGCGAAAGCATACCGTTTTTACAGTTATGGCGATAGCAGCTTGTTGTTGCCGGATGGGTGAGGCGAACTTACCGCCCCTTCAATTCATCCCCTGTCAGGCGGACAACATGTAGCACATTGGTTGAACCCGGCGTGCCAAACGGTACGCCCGCCAGCATGATCAGCCGCGCGCCCGCTTGCCCCAGATTATAGCGCAGCGCCATGCGTTTGCCCTTAGCAACCATTTCTTCAAAACTACCGATGTCTTGGGTGCGGACCGCGAACGCGCCCCACAACAAGCCGAGCCGCCGGGCCGTTTCCATGTGCGGGGTCAGCACGAACAACGGAACCGTCGGGCGCTCGCGCGAGATCCGGCGCGCGGTGGAACCCGATGAAGTGAAACAGATGATCGCGCTGGTGTCGACAGTTTCGGCAATGCGGGCACTGGATTCGGCCAGAGCATCAGCGGTCGTGGCGTCGGGGCGGGTTTCGGTGAAGTGGACGCGCGCATAATAATCGGGATCAGCCTCGACCTGTTTGGCAATCCGGTCCATAATTGCGACCGCTTCTATCGGCCAAGCGCCCGCAGCGGTTTCTGCCGACAGCATGATGGCATCTGCGCCGTCATAGATTGCGGTGGCAACATCGGACACTTCGGCGCGGGTCGGGGACGGCGACGTGATCATCGATTCCAGCATCTGCGTGGCGACCACAACGGGCTTACCCATGCGCCGCGCCGTGCTGACGATCATCTTTTGCAATGGCGGCACTTCTTCGGGCAACATTTCGACGCCCAAATCACCGCGCGCCACCATCACGGCGTCGGCCAGTTCGAGTATTTCCTCAAGCCGGTTGATTGCAGCGGGTTTTTCAATTTTGGCCAGCAAGGCGGCTTTCCCGCCGATCAGCTTGCGGCCCTCGGCGACGTCCTCTGGCCGCTGCACAAATGACATCGCAATCCAGTCGACGCCAAGGTTAACGGCAAAGGCCAGATCACTGCGGTCCTTGTCGGTCAAGGCGGCAACGGGCACGACAACATCGGGCACGTTTAACCCTTTGCGATTGGACAATGCGCCGCCCACTTCGACGCGGGTTTCGATAAGGCCCGCGATTACCGATCTGACCCGTAAAACGAGCTTGCCGTCATCCAGCAACAACCGGGTACCTGGTTCCAGCGCCGCAAATATCTCGGGATGCGGCAGGTAAACCCGGGTGACATCGCCCGGCGTGGGATCGGCATCGAGCACAAAACTAGCGCCGGTCTCAAGCATCGCCTTGCCATCGGCAAAGCTGCCGACGCGCAATTTAGGTCCCTGCAAATCGACCAATATCGTGGTCGGCCGGTTATGGCTTTTTTCCAACGCGCGAATATGCTTCACCAGCGCCGCTTTGTCCGCTTGTTCACCGTGGCTCATGTTGATGCGGAATGCGTCGGCACCGGCCAGGAACAATTTTTCGATCATTTCGGGCGTGTCGCTCGCCGGACCCAATGTGGCGAGAATGCGTACTTTGCGGTTACGCGGCTGGGGATATTGGGTCAAAAGATACTCCGCTTTTTTCGTCAGCTTGATTTGGAAATTTCGTCGCATTGCTGCATAGCGGCAAGCCGCCGAACGTGAAAGCCCGAATGACGCGGCGACACCGCAATAATGGAGCAGCACATGAACAAGCAAATCACCGACGCCGCCGCCGCCGCTGCATTCCGCAGGCTATTGACGCATTTGCAGCACCGCCACGACGCCCAGAACATTGACCTGATGGGGCTCGCCGGATTTTGCCGCAATTGCCTGGCCGACTGGGTAATGGAGGCAGATGGCAGCCTGTCGAAGGACGAGGCCCGCGAACTGGTCCACGGCATGCCAATGACAGACTGGAAAGCGCGCCACCAAACCGGCGCAACACCGGAACAATTGCAGCGGATGCAGGAAAGTGTCGCCAAAAATGCCAAGGCTGATTAAGGCGGGGCATCTTTGATTCGAGGCAGATGCCTCAGCAAAATTTTTAGGAGAATAATATGTCCGAAGGTGCCGTTTCCGACGATCAATTGCGTTTATTCATTGAGCGCGTTGAGCGACTGGAAGAAGAAAGAAAAGGCATTTCAGATGATGTGCGCGACGTATATTCCGAGGCAAAGAGTCAAGGTTATGATTCAAAAATCATGAAGCAGATCGTGCGTCTCCGCAAAATGAGCCATGATGACCGGCAAGAAATGGAAGCGATATTGGACCTATATAAATCTGCATTAGGTTTGGCTTAATAGAAGTGATTTTTAAGATTTATTGTCCATCAAAACGGCGCGGTATTGCTTCAAGACTTCTTCGTCACCCGCTTTCATTTTTTCTACAATAAGCCGAATTTCTGAAAGGTACTGCTTTGAAGCCGAAAGTGTGGCCTCCAAAACGTCATTTGTAAGTTTTAAAAACCAAAGTAGAGCTGAATTCGATATCTCGATATCACCGTTCGATACCTGTAAGTCAGATATATTTTTGGGATGGGTTATGCGGTTTCGAACCTTGATGGCCAATTGTAAATCGGTCCATCCAGCAACGCCGAAGTCGATTTTCAACTTCGGACAAATCTGTTCTGCTACGCGAGATGCTAACCGTATCATTGCAGGCATGGAAATAAAACGGGTCTGTTCCTGAACAAAACCTTTTTCACTTACGAAGTATGATGTTTCGGTAAAAGCTAGTTCCATTAGAGGGGATAATGGATCGATAGTATTGGCAGTTGAACGAACATCTTCTCGGTAAGTCCAACTCAAACCCTCAATGGCCGCAAAAATTGTTCGAATCAAATCCCTTTTATTTGATTGAGTTGGTTCAATATCATGACGTTCGAATGATGATATGACGTCTTGAACCAAGATCATCAGGAAAGTTTCCTGGACCTCCTTTTCTAAATTGACGTCTGATTTGCTGGTTTCATTCATCATAAATTCCAATGGGTTTAACTTCTATGACGCACATCGAGGTTCAGTTAGGATAAATGCATCACGCAGTCTATGCTGCGGCATTAATAGGAGAGCCATCATGGCCAAAAGCCAGAAAAAGACCAACAAAGAAGTCCGCAAGCCCAAGGCCGAAAAGCCCAAGAAACAGAACGCTTCCAACCCGTCGGCAAAGGGTTCTGTATCCGGATTATCGCCGACAAAGGGCTAACCCGCCGATGACGCGGGACGCATGGCCATACTTGCGCGCCTTTTCACCGTGATGTAAGGGCGCGCATTCACGTCACATTAGACCAAAGAAGTGATTTATGGCTGGCCATTCCAAGTTCGCAAATATCAAACACCGCAAGGGCGCGCAGGACAAAAAGCGTTCCAACCTGTTTTCAAAGTTCAGCCGGGAAATTACGGTTGCTGCCAAAATGGGCATGCCCGACCCCGATTTTAACCCGCGCCTGCGTCTCGCGATTAATGCCGCCAAAGCGCAATCCATGCCCAAGGATAATATCCAGCGCGCGATTGACAAAGCGGCCGGCAATGACGGCGAAACCTATGATGAAATGCGCTACGAAGGCTATGGCCCCGGCGGCGTTGCCATTATCGTCGAGGCGTTGACCGACAACCGCAACCGCACCGCCACCAACGTGCGCACCGCGTTCAGCAAAAACGGCGGCAATCTGGGCGCGTCGGGTGCGGTCGCGCACGGGTTCGACCGGCTCGGCCTGATCACCTATTCGGTCAGCGCGGGCGGCGCAGATGATGTCTTTGAAGCCGCGCTTGAGGCGGGCGCAGACGATGTCGAATCGGGCGAGTATGAACACGAGATCTGGACCGCAATGGACAGCCTGCACGAAGTGGCCAAGGCACTGGAAGCCAGCCTTGGCGAAGCGGCGGGCGCCAAGCTGGCATGGCGGCCGCAGGTGACCGTCGAGGTTGACGAAGGCAATGCCGCAACTTTGCTAAAGCTGATCGACGCGCTTGAAGACGATGATGATGTCCAGACCGTCTGGGGCAATTACGATGTCTCCGATGAAGTCATGGAGAAATTGGGCTGAGCGTGCGTTCCGCTCAAATCATTCTGGGCCTCGATCCGGGTCTTGGTACTACCGGATGGGGCGTCATCCGCAGCGACGGCAACCGGCTTTCGCATATTGCCAATGGCCAGATAAAGACCGATGTTAAAATGCCATTGGCATCGCGGTTGTTGCAGCTTGATCTGGCGCTGCACGATGTCCTCACCGAATACCGGCCCGATGCGGTTGCGGTGGAGGAAGTCTATGTTAACAAGAACCCGCAATCGACGTTGAAATTGGGCCAAGCGCGCGGCGTGGTTTTGCTGGGCGCGGCGCGCGGCGGCGTGCTGGTCGCCGAATATGCAACGCGGCTGGTGAAGAAAGCGGTTGTCGGCGTCGGCAATGCGGAAAAAGCGCAAATTCAGGCGATGCTGGCGATCTTGCTACCTGGCGTAAAGCTGGCAGGAGCCGACGCCGCCGATGCCCTCGCGGTGGCCATTACCCACGCGCATATTGGGAGCAAATAAGTCCTACATGGAGCGGTGCCAAAACCGCCCAAAACCGCCCAAGTTGACACCTAGTTGACAAGGTTGACACCTATTTTGACATTTCGCGAAAGAACGGCGTTCGATTATTTCCTACAATGTGGTTTTTTGTAGGACGCTGTTTTCGCCGGTTTTCGGGGCGGAGGACAGGTTACTGGTCTCATCCTTCGACAGGCTCAGGACGAACGGAGAGGGAGGCAGCGCGAACGGATGGGGAGCTTTTGACTGCAACAAAAACCGT
>JAYUPJ010000208.1:0-5465 GCA_043760195.1 Sphingomonadales bacterium
GTTCATGCAAGCCCTTCTTGGCAAATGCCCAGCGAAAAATAACATCGACATCAAGGTCGGGTTTGTTATCGGAAAAATCAAGGTAAAGCTGGCTCGCCCCCAAAATAATACCCGCATTTCATTCGGGGCGAGACCCTAACGCTGGTAATTTTCGGGCAGCTCGTTCAATGGACACGAGTTGAACTTTTAACAATAGCCCAACGAGAGCCAGCCTATGTCCGAAGAATTCTACCGTATGAAACGTCTGCCGCCCTATGTTATCGCAGAAGTGAACGCGATGCGGGCTGCGGCGCGGGCGGCGGGTGAAGACATCATCGACCTTGGCATGGGCAATCCGGACTTGCCGCCGCCGCAGCACGTCATCGACAAATTGTGCGAGGTCGCACAAAAACCCGATGCGCACGGCTATTCGGCGTCAAAAGGCATACCGGGTCTGCGCAAGGCACAGGCCAATTATTACGAACGGCGTTTCGGTGTCGACGTTGATCCGGAAACCGAAGTGGTTGTCACTTTGGGATCAAAAGAAGGTCTGGCTAGCCTTGCCACCGCGATCACGGCACCGGGCGATTGCATCCTGGCGCCGAACCCGAGTTACCCGATCCACACATTCGGCTTCATCATTGCCGGGGCCACCGTGCGCAGCGTTCCGACCACGCCTGATGAGAAGTATTTTGAGGCGTTGGAACGGGCGATGGCGTTCACCGTGCCGCGCCCGACGTTGCTGGTGGTAAATTATCCGTCGAACCCGACCGCAGAAACCGTCGATCTGGCGTTTTACGAACGGTTGGTGGCGTGGGCGCGAGAAAACAAGGTGTGGATACTTTCCGATCTCGCTTATTCCGAGTTGTATTTTGACGGCAAGCCGACGCCGTCGATATTGCAGGCCAAGGGCGCAAAGGATGTGGCGATTGAGTTCACGTCGCTGTCGAAAACATATTCGATGGCGGGTTGGCGGGTTGGCTTTGCGGTGGGCAACAAGACGCTGATTGAGGCGTTGAGCCGGGTTAAAAGCTATATTGATTATGGCAGCTTTACACCGATCCAAGCGGCAGCCTGTGCGGCGCTCAACGGCCCGCAAGACATTGTCGAAACGAACCGGCAACTCTATCATAAACGCCGTGATGTGCTGGTGGAAAGTTTTGGCCGGGCAGGGTGGGATATCCCTGCGCCGCGCGCATCAATGTTTGCGTGGGCGCCGTTGCCGCCCGCTTTGATGCACATGGGCAGCCTTGAATTTTCCAAGCAATTGTTGACACAGGCCAAAGTGGCGGTTGCACCCGGCGTTGGCTACGGCGAAGAAGGCGAAGGCTTCGTGCGCATCGCAATGGTAGAAAACGAACAACGCCTGCGTCAAGCCGCGCGCAATGTGAAAAAATATCTACAATCGATGGGCGTCAATACGCCGGGCCAGAATGAAGTGATTTAGGGGGGCGCTGCCAACGATGAGTATGACGACATGTGGTTGGCCCAAGTTCGTGATCCTAAATTTTTTTAGAATATAAAACATTTAAAAACAACAATTTCGTCATTCCCGCCTTCGCGGGAATGACGATATTTTTTTCCAAAAAACTACTTCTGAATGAAAGTATCACCTAGCCCTTGCAATGTAGGATTTGTTCTGGGAACACAGGGCGTGGCCGCTTTTACAGGACCTGGCTCTTTGACATTGTTGGCGGTCAAATCGGCGAAAACAATACCCTACAAATAACCACGATGTAGGAAATAATCGAACCTCAACCTTTCGCAAAATGTCAAAATAGGTGTCAATCTTGTCAACTAGGTGTCAACTTGGACGTTTTTGGCGTTGGGCCATGTTGGATTAAATTTGCGTCAATGCGCGCAGCACGCCGCATGTAATTGCCCCCACGCATTGCCTCTTGCAAGCGTCCAAACATTCATCCAGATACCCTTCTATGCCAATATCCGATTTTGCTTTCCGTCACCAATTCCGCGTTCGTTGGTCAGAAACCGATGCGCAAGGCGTTGTGTTCAATGCGCGCTATCTTGATTACGCCGATATCGCGATCACCGAATATTGGCGGGCCAGCCGGTGGCGCGAAAAGTTTCCTGATGAGCCGTTTGAATTTCATGTCAGAAAGGCGACGGTCTTGTTTGAACTGCCAATCGTCCCCGATGAAATGATCGAAGTGATGGCGCGCACGGTCGCCATTGGCCGAACAAGCATGACCCAGCTTGTCGAAATTCACGGCGTAAACGGCGAGGGCACCGATGATCTGCGCGCTTCAATCGAGCTGGTAAACGTTCACGTCGATTTGGCCGCGCACCGGCCGATGCCATTGCCCGATTGGATCGGCCAGATATTCACAGAATTTGATGCGGCGCGTTAAGGGGCGTTGCTTGCGTAAGCATTGCTGGCCGGTTGGCATTAGAAACCATGCCAGCTATCGTTGGTCCGCGAAGCAGGCGAAGGGAGATAAGTAAGATGATTGACCTTTATTATGCGCCCACGCCCAATGGCTGGAAAATTTCAATCATGCTCGAAGAATGCGGGCTGGATTACAATGTTGTGATGGTCAACATTATGGCGGGCGAGCAATTTACGCCGGAATTCTTGGCGATCAGCCCCAATAACCGCATCCCCGCAATCGTCGATCACGCGCCATTGGGCGGCGGCGCACCGGTCAGCGTTTTTGAAACCGGAGCGATCCTTTTGTATCTGGCGGAAAAGACGGGGCGGTTCATGCCCGGTGACTTGCGCGGGCGCACACAAGTGACCGAATGGTTGATGTGGCAGATGGGCGGGCTTGGGCCGATGTTGGGACAAAGCGGGCATTTTAAGCTCTATGCGCCAGAAAAAATCCCTTACGCAATTGAGCGGTATGAAAAAGAGGCGCTGCGGCTTTACGGCGTGCTCGACCGGCAATTGGCGGATAACGCGCATGTTGCGGGCGCGGAATACAGCATCGCGGACATGGCTATTTTTCCATGGGTGCGCACGTATAAGCGGCAAGAAATTGCGCTTGAAAACTTTCCCGGCGTGTACCGCTGGTATAAGGCATTGAAGGAACGCCCCGGCATCCAGCGCGGATTGGACCTTGCCAAAGAAGCGATCAACCGCAATCCTCAAGACAATGAAAAAGGACGGCGAATATTGTTCGGGATAGAGGATAAAAATAATGGCGAGAGTTGAGTTTTTTTATGATCTATCCAGCCCATGGACCTATCTGGCATTTACCAATCTGGGGCCGTTGCTGGAACGAACCGGCGAGCAAGCCGTGTTGCGACCGATATTGGTCGGCGGCGTTTTTAATGCGGTCAATCAATCTGTGTATGCGGCGCGCGAACAAACCGACAATCGAAAGTTGAAGCACAGCTGGCGAATATTGAAGGATTGGGCAGAACTTGCCGGAGTGGAAATGAACTTTCCATCACAATTCCACCCGGCGAAAAGCGTGAATGCGATGCGTATGGCGTGCAGTCTGGCAGGCGACATGCCCGCCCTAACCAAATTTACCAAGGCCGCGTTTGAAAGCTATTTTGGCGCAGCGGAGAATTTGGATGATCCCGATGTGCTGGTGGCGGTTGCCGATAAAGCCGGGTTGGACGGCGCGGCAATGCGTGCGGCGTCGCAAACCGATGCGGTCAAGGCCATGCTGCGCGCCAATACCGATGAAGTTATCGCGCGCGGCGGATATGGATCGCCGACAATTTTTGTTGATCAAACATATATGTACTTTGGAAATGACCAACTGCCGCTTGTCGAGGCGGCTTTGAAGAGGAATATGAAATGAACGACCGGGTAAGTATCACCATAGAAAACCACGTCGCCGATGTCCGCCTGATCCGGGCCGATAAAATGAATGCGCTCGACCCCGCAATGTTTCAGGCTATTATCGCGGCCGGTAAGGAACTGTCTGAAACTGCGGGAATACGCGCGATTGTATTGTCCGGTGAGGGACGTAGTTTTTGCGCTGGACTTGATATGGCAAGCATGGCCGCAACCGGCGGCGGCAACTCGAGCGGAGGTAGCGCGCGCGCGCTGACGGACCGGACGCAGGGCAATGCAAATGATTTTCAAGGCGTGGCAATGCAGTGGCGCAAGCTTTCAGTGCCCGTAATTGCCGCCGTACACGGGGTATGTTTTGGCGGCGGGTTGCAGATTGCGAGCGGCGCAGACATTCGCGTTGTCGCCCCTGACGCAAGGATGGCGGTCATGGAAATGAAATGGGGCCTGATCCCCGACATGGGCGGCTATGCCTTGTGGCGCGGCCTGGTCCGCGATGATGTGCTGCGCGAATTGACATACACCAACCGCGAGTTTTCAGGCGAAGAAGCGCTGTCGCTTGGCTTTGCAACCTATGTCGACGCCGATCCATATGCCCGCGCGATGGCAATCGCCAACGACATTGCGGGCAAAAATCCTGACGCAATCCGGTTGGCAAAAGATATGTTCAACCGGCTGCCCGATATGGATGAGGATGCGATCTTAATGGCCGAAAGCGTGGAGCAAATGAAGATCATCCGGCAACCCAATCAGGTTGAGGCAGTGATGGCACAGATGCAAAAACGGGCGGCGGTGTTTGCGGGGTAGGGCATTAGGCCTGTTGCAGAACATAAGCCCGTCATCGCAGCTTTATCGCGCCTTCATGCGCACTGTTTCCAGCCCGGCTATTAGCTCCGCACGCAGGGGCTTTGCCTGACCGTCGGTGCGGCAGGCGATGACGCTGTCGCAAGTGGCAATGCAAATGCCGTTCTGGAACATGGCCTGTTCAATAATCCAGCTCGAATTGCCGATCCGGCCAATGCCCGAACACACCGTCACTGGATCAGGATAGCCACCTTCGCCAAGATAGTTGATGGTAACATTGGCGACCATCGTGCGTTCGTTGCCCGGCCGGTCATCCCAAGGACGCGCGTCACGGTGCAAGCGAACGCGGCCATTTTCGAACAGAATGGCAAACGCCACATTGTTCAAATGCCGGTTCGGGTCCAGGTCTTGAAACCGGGTCTGCATCTCCAATTGCACCGGGTACATATCGGGCAACAATCGCCATGCTTCTGGTTTCGCCACTGATTTACAGGCTCCGCCCGATCAGTTCTTTCATGATTTCATTGGTGCCGCCGAATATCTTCGTAACCCGCGCCCCGCGCCATTGTTTGGCAATCGGATATTCGTTCATATATCCCGCACCGCCGTGCAGTTGCAGGCATTTGTCGACCAGCTCATTCTGCAAATCGGTGTGCCACAGCTTCGCCGCCGACGCCTCTTCTGCGGTCAGTGCGCCCTTTATATGACGCGCCAATGCCCAGTCGAGATGGGCCCAACCGACCTGTAATTTGGTCTTGAGATCGGCCAGCACGAACCGCGTGTTTTGAAAATCGAGCACCGATTTGCCAAACGCCTTACGGTCGCGGCAAAAGGCAACGGTCTGGTCAAAGGCCCGCTGCGCCGCAGCCTGTGATGATACCGCGATGCTGAGGCGTTCCTGCGGCAGCTCGCTCAT
>JAYUPJ010000209.1:0-38696 GCA_043760195.1 Sphingomonadales bacterium
ATTTCCTGTTCCGGATCGGTGCAGAGCAGATCATCGTGATCCGCGAGAATGAAGGCAGTGTCCGCGCGTTTTTCAATGTCTGCCGCCACCGCGGATCGACCATCTGTTCGCAGGACAGCGGCAATGCTCCGCGGCTGGTCTGTCCCTACCATGCCTGGACCTTCGGCCTTGATGGCCGGCTGCTGGCCGCCCGGCTGATGCCCGATGATTTCGACAAGGCGGAGAACAGTCTGTTTGCCTGTCACATTCGGGTCTTCCACGGGCTGTTCTTCATCAACCTGAGCGAGCAGGAGCCTGACGACTTCGACGCCACTTTCGGCGATATGGGCCCGATCCTCGATTATCATGGCATGGCCGATGCACGGATTGCCTATGCCGCCAGCTATCCCACCGATGCCAACTGGAAGCTGGTCGTAGAGAACTTTTTCGAGTGCTATCACTGCGTGCCTTCGCACCCTGAATTTTGTTCGATGCATGCGGCTGAATCGATCGTCGCGGTTGGGGCTGGCCCCAGTTCGGGGCCGGCCGATGCCATCGCCAGCTTCGCGCCAAAGCTGGAGGCCTGGGAAGCGCAGGCGGCCGCCTTGGGACGGCCGATCGGGACCATCGATGAACCGCCCAGCAGCAGCCATCTGCGCCTGATGATGCAGCGGATGAACAAGGACGGCTGGGCCGCCGAAACGCAAGACGGCACCGCGCCCGCGCCCTTGATGGGCAAGCGCGCCGCGCCTGATGGCGGACGGATACACCTGAGTTTTAGCCCTTTCAGCCAAATTGTCGCCGATGATCATTTCGTTATCCTGTTCCAGTTCACCCCGCGCAGCGCGCTTGCGTCTGACGTTGAAATGATCTGGCTCGTCGACGGACGCGCCACCGAGGCGGAGGTGGATATCGACAAGATGATCTGGGGTTATCACGCCACGACGACGCAAGACAAAATCATTACCGAGAACAATCAGAACGGCATCATGTCCAGCCGCTATAGCCCGGGCCGCTATTCCGATCAGGAAGGCAGCGTGGTGAAATTTCAGGAGTGGTATCTGGGGCAGTTTACCGCTGCTTAAATCCTCCCCGGCCAATTCGACTCCGCTCAGGAGGGGAGGGGGACCACGAAGTGGTGAAGGGGTCCCACGTTCGCAGCACCGCATGTTACTGCCAGCGCGGCCCCCTCCGCCGCCACGCGCCACCTCCCGGTTCGGGGGAGGATTTGTTATCGTGATCTGCCTTGATAGGTGTTTGGCGCGGACATGGCGGTTTTGATGAAGATGCAGAATGTGTAGGACATCGCAGATATGCTTGACTAGAGGGTGGGAGCATGAGGGAGCGCAAGTTATGAAATTTAGACTAACGTATAGGGGCCCAGTTAAGCCATCACAGGATCGCAAACCGGACACATGCAGTGAAAAGCAGGTAACCCTCGCCGAACATAAGATGGAAATACGAACGGTGTTTCATCGCCAGCTTAAGAAGCTTTGGGACAATCATCCGACGCTGTCTAATCTGCAATATTGCAAGTTTTGCGAAATGAATCATAATCATGTTTCTAAGCACTTCGAATCAGGCCTTGACGAGCACGAACTTGTTGATGTGAAAGATCATCTAGCAGACAAGTTTAAGCTCGGTAAATACAGTTTTGTTCCAATTGCTTGCAAGGATTTTAGCGTTCTTTGCCAAATCGAAATACTCTTCCTGCGGCATGGCAATCCAAGTGGCACTTTAAAAGGCGGCGACTTAGATAATCGCGTCAAAACCGTGATCGATGCGCTTTCGAAGCCAACCCAAACAAACCAATTGTGCGGTAAATACCACACTCCTGCTGACGACGAATGTCCATTTTTTACGGTCATGGAAGATGACTTTCTGGTGTCCAGCTTGACGGTTACGTCTGACACCCTTTTGGAAGAGTTTGAAAAGCCCGATCGGGATGAGCGGGATGCAATGATTGTTATATCAGTCGATATTCGCCCCTACATGCCAACGCAATTCAACTTAGCGTTCGTTTAGTGGTACATCTGGTACGGTTTTACCTGAATTTGTCTCTTCCAGTCCATCCATTCCCCCAAATCAGCCCTCAAACAGCGTCACCACCTTCGCCAGCACATCATCCAGCAGCGCAGCGGGCAGTGTGTCCACCTTGCGTCCGCCGCGTTCTGCTATGTCGAGGACGCGGGGTTGGTCGCAGCGGATGATCCCGGTGGTTTTGATGCCGGTTATCTCGACCGCAAAGCCGATGCGCCGCGCAAAATCGCCGCCATTGGTGATGGGCAAAACGATGGGCAGCTTGGTGGCGGCATTGAACTGCGTTGGCGACACGATCAGAACGGGACGGTGACCCTGTTGTTCACGGCTTTGTGCGGGGTTGAGCGACACCATGTAAATGTCACCCCGCTTCACAGGATTTCTTTGCCTATCGCGGGCGCATCAAGCCATTCGCGATCTTCGTGCGATGGCCCTTCGGAATAGTCCGACGCGGCGAGCAATTCGGCCAGCGTGTAGCGCGGCCGGGGTGACGCCTCGACAACCAACCGCCCAGCATCGACGGCCACGCCAACAGATGCGCCAGCTTTTAGGTGGAGCAGATCGAGAAGCGCAGGCGGCACGGCGAGCATCACGGAGCCGCCAACCTTACGAAGATTGGTGATGTGCATCTTGGAAACTCCAGTTAATTATATATTTGTATAACATGCTAGATTGCTGGTGTCAAATGTCCGAATAACCGCGAACAAAAGACTATAATTGCCTCCCCAACTTCCCCCCTTTCCAGCCCACTCAATCGGCTATCACCTCGGATTGCATCACAAGGAATGAGAAATCTTGCGTCCCAATCGCAAAGATCGCTTTGCCTGCGCTGGTCCAGCCGTGGCGTTCGTAAAAGCGGATCGCGCGGTCATTACTGTCCAGAACGGTGAGCCACATTACTCGAATCTGTGTTGCCACCGCCGCCTGCATCACGGCATCCAGCAATGCGTGGCCGATATGGTGAGCAATGAATTCGGACAGAACGTAGATTTTCTGAAGCTGGGCTGGCGCGGGATCATTGATTAGCGGATTGGCCGACGGATGCTTGTGCTTGGCGTAACCAACGGGCAGTTCGTCGAGCAACGCCAAATAGTAATGATTTTGCGGCTTGTTTATGCTCGATGCGATCTTGGTGACGGAAAATGTCTGATCCAGATATGTCTGCAGCTCGTCTTCACGCCCTGCAAATAGCGCGCCAAAAGTCTCCCGAAAGGTGAGCCGACCTAGCAGCGCAATGATTGCGGCGTCACTGGCGTTCGCTTTTCGCAATGTTATCGTCATATCAGGCTCCAACGTTACGGCCGATTATCATGCCAGTAAATGAAGCGCCAAACGTCCCGTTTCTTGCCGCCAAAATCACATTCCGCGTTAAGTAACGCCCCACTTCAAAACCCGACAAACACCGCCGCTTCGTCCACCGACTTGCGTTCCGACACAACGGCATTGGCTGGAAAGCTCTCGTCCGGCCAGCCCAAAGCGATGCTTTTCATGATGATCTGGTCGTCGGCGATACCGGCATGTTCGCGCACCACGGGCGACTGCATGATGCCTTGGCTGTTGATCACCGCGCCCAGCCCGCGTGACCAGGCGGCGTTGACCAGCGCCGTTGCCACCGCGCCGCAATCGAACGGGGTATCGTCGCTGCCGTCGAGCACTTTGTCATAGGTGATGATCACGCACACCGGCGCGTCGAATTGACGAAAGCCGCGCAAGACCCAGTCTTGGCGCATAGCCGCGTCGTCCCGCGCAATTCCCATGGCGGAGAACAGTTGCTTGGCGACGCCGATCTGGCGTTCCCGGTGTTGTCCGGCAAAAGCTTCGCCGGTGCGAAACTCGCGCGATTGCGGGACGCCCGCAACCATTCGTTCGGTGTTGCCTTGGCGGATCCGGTCGAGCGGTTCGCCGGTGATGATGTAGAAATTCCAAGGCTGCGTGTTCATCGAAGACGGCGCGCGCATGGCAAGGCCAATGACTTCTTCGATCAGCTTTTGTGGCACCGGATCTGGCTTATACCCGCGAATACTGCGGCGGCCCAAGATAACGTCGTCAAACAGCATGTGTGGTTCCTTCACTCAGAGCATTCAAAGTTTAGACTTATGCACGGCGGGAAGCCCGCATTTTAATCCACCGTTTCGACCAGTTCGCCAATCCGGCCGACCATCTCGTCGATATGCGCTTTTTCCAATATCAGCGGCGGCGATAGCGCGATGATGTCGCCGGTGGCGCGGACCAACAGGCCATTGTCGAAGCATTTGTGGAACAGGGCCATGCCGCGTTTGCCGACGCCGCCTGCATGCGGCGCGAGTTCGATGGCGGCAACGATGCCCATGTTGCGGATATCGACGATATGGCGCTTGCCTTTCAGACTGTGGATGGCGTCTTGCCAATAGCCGTGGAGCGACGTGGCATTTTCAAAAATACCCTCGGATTTGTAGAGGTCAAGCGTCGCAATTCCGGCGGCAGCGGCCAGCGGATGGCCCGAATAAGTGTAGCCGTGGAACAGCTCGATGCCGTCGGGTCCGCCCTCGACCACGCCGTCATGGATATGGCGGCTAACCGCGACCGCGCCCATTGGCACAGCGGCGTTGGTCAGCCCCTTGGCCATCGTAATGATGTCCGGCGTAACGCCCAAAGTCCCCGATGCGGTGGCACCGCCGACACGGCCAAAGGCGGTGATGACTTCATCAAAGATCAGGACGATGCCGTGCTTCTTCGTAATCTCGCGCAGTTTTTCCAGATAGCCAATCGGCGGCACCAGCACGCCGGTGGACCCTGCCATCGGCTCGACGATAACCGCCGCGATGGTCTCTGCGCCGTGCAGGGCAACTATCGCTTCCAGATTTTCGGCGAGATGCCCGCCCCATTGCGGACGGCCCTTGGTAAAGGCGTTATGTTCCATGTTGTGCGTATGCGGCAGATGGTCGACGCCAGACAACAGCGTGCCGAACTGCCGCCGGTTGTTGACAATCCCGCCGACCGAAATCCCGCCAAAGCCGACGCCGCTATAGCCGCGTTCGCGCCCGATCAACCGGGTGCGTGTGCCTTGGCCGATTGCGCGTTGATAGGCCAAGGCAATTTTAAGCGCAGTATCAACCGATTCTGATCCAGAGTTAGTAAAGAATATACGGTCCAGCCCCTCAGGCATGATCGCCGCAATGCGCGATGCCAATTCAAATGCCAGCGGATGGCCGAGTTGAAACGGCGGCGCATAATCGAGCACAGCCGCTGTCTTCTGGATGGCTTCGACAATCGGCGCGCGGCAATGCCCTGCGTTCACCGCCCAAAGACCCGCAGTGCCATCCAATATCTGCCGCCCGTCCTCGCTGGTATAATGCATATCCTTGGCGGAGACCAGTTGACGCGGAGTCGCTTTGAACGCGCGATTTGCGGTGAACGGCATCCAAAAGGCAGCTAAGGGACCGTTTTCAAGTTTCATTTGCTGGTTCCATCATTAGAATTTCTCTGTGTTATGCTTTAAGCCATGCGAACTTCGCGATTGAAAAGTTTGTTGTGACCGGAAACTTTTCTTGGTGCTTTATGCGGGCGCGGCGTCGCGCTTGAAATACCGCTTCATCCAATAGCCGATGGCAAATGCCAATGTCACCAATACACTGGCCCAAAGTTCAAGTGAATGGGTCGATGAGGTGGCCATCAACAACAACACCCCGGCCATCCCGGCAATGGCCGCCCACGTTCCGTAAGGATGAAACCACATCTTGATCTCCAGTTTTTCGGGTGCTTCGGCTTCTAACCGTGACCGTAGCCGCAATTGCGCCGCTGCAATCAATATATAGATGAAGAGCATGATCGCGCCGGATGAGTTTACCAAAAAGTTGAACACACGGTCGGGCGACAATACAGAGGCAGCAAGCGCAAAATAGCTGAACAGGCTTGCGATCAATATTGCCCGTGCCGGAACCCTCGCACGGCTCAATTGAACGCAAGATTGCGGCGCATCGCCATTCTGCGCTAGGCCAAACATAGCCCTTGATGTTATATAAATACCTGAATTAAGGCATGAAAGCACCGCCACCAGAACAATACCGTTCATGATAAGGTCGGCCTCCGGATATCCCATCTGCCTTAATGCATGGGCAAATGGCGAAACGCCCGTCTGGATTTCGTTCCACGGGACAACCGACACAATCATCAGGATCGACAGCACAAAAAAGATCAATATCCGAACCGAAACAGATATCGTCATTTTGGCAATCGTCTTGGCACCGTCTTCAGATTCGGCGGCAGCCAATGTTGCGATTTCCGCGCCGCAAAGCGAGAAGATAGTGGTGGATACGCCAACCAGAATGGCGGTTATGCCCGCAGGAGCAAAGCCGCCATGCGCAGTTAGGTTGGAGAAAGTCGAACCACCCGGCGACGTCACGCCGGTGGCATAAGCGGCGGCTACCAAAATGAACACGATGATGGCCACCACCTTGGTCGATGCAAACCAGAATTCAAATTCACCATAATGTTTTGCCGACATCAGGTTGATCGCGGTTAGTATGGCCATCAATACAACGCCGATCTGCCAAACCTCCATTTGCGGAAACCAGCTGTTGATGATCTTCGCGCCTGCAATCGCCTCAATCGCGATCACGACGACCCAGAAATACCAATACAGCCAGCCGACCATGAACCCGGCCCAGTTGCCAACGCCTGCGCGCGCGAAATCAGGGAAAGTTTGGATGCCGGGCATTGCAATCGCCATTTCAGAAATCATCCGCATCACCAGCAGGACAAGAAAACCTGCCAAGGCATAGCTCACCACCGCAGCAGGGCCGATTGTGCTGATCGCCGTCGATGAACCGACGAACAGGCCCGCGCCAATGATCCCACCAAACGTAATCATCGAGACATGGCGTGATTTGAGCGATTTGCTCAATTGCTGTTGTTCGCCTTTCAGCGGCGCGGCCCCCATTGCTACTTCAGTCAACGCTCTCTCTCCCCAACGCAAATTCACACGTTGGTTACCGCATGCCGGTTCACGACGCCAGCCACAATCCTAAAGCGCGCATTGGCGCTTGCAATGTAGGATTTGTTCTGGGAACACAGGAAATAGCCGCTGGTTGAGGGCTGGCTCTTTGACATTGTCGGCGGTCAATTACGCATTTCTCAGTTGGATTTGCGAAAACGTAAAATTACAAAATAACCCCGATGTAGGAAATTATCTATACTCGGAGAGGCAATTAGTTTCAAAATGGGCGTCAACTTTGTCAACTAGGTGTCAACTTGGCCTTTTCGGCGAAATGTCATTTTGTGCGATTCAAGCCACGCTGCGTTGGTGCGCTTTGAATAAGTCGAGGCTGTCCGCATAGGACATGGGCCGCCCGAAATAATAGCCTTGGATTTTTTTGCAGCCGAGTTTCTGGATCAAATTCAATTCAGCCTCGGTCTCGACGCCTTCGGCGGTCGTCGAAATGTTCAGGCTTTCGGCCATGGCAACGACGGCGCGAATAATGGCCAAGCTTTCGGGCTTGTCCTGCGCCGCACCGCGAACAAAGCTGCGGTCGACTTTGATGGTGTCGAAACGAACGCTGCTTAAATATCCGAGCGACGAATAGCCGGTGCCAAAATCGTCGAGCGATAATTTTACGCCAAGGCCGCGGATCCGGTCCAGCACTTGAATGGCAAGCCCGCCGTCGCGCAGGAATATGCTTTCTGTTACCTCCAGCTCAAGCCGCCACGCGGGCAGTCCGCTATCGTGCAGCGCGGAAATAACGGTTTCAACGAACGACGTGCTGGTCAGCTGGTCGACCGAAATGTTCACTGCAATCTTGGTCGCGTCGGGCCAGTTCATCGCATCCTTGCATGCTTGACGCAGCACCCATTCGCCAATCGGCACGATCAACCGCGCATCTTCGGCGACAGGCACAAATTTGGCAGGAGAGACATTACCAAACTTTGGATTGTTCCACCGCAATAACGCTTCAAACCCAACCAACGTATGATCATCGCCAGCATTGACCACCGGTTGATATTCGACGTGGAATTGCTGCTTTTCAAGGGCATTGCGCAGTTCAAATTCCATCAAGCGGCGTTCTTCGGCGCTGGCATGCAATTTGTGCTGATAACTGTTGTGGCTATTGCCGCCCATTTCTTTGGAGCGATAGAGAGCGAGATCGGCGCTGCGCATGAGCAGTTCAACCGTCCGCCCGTCGGCCGGACCAAGCGCGCTCCCCACGCTGGCACCAATAAACAGCGTGTTTTGATCAACTTCATAGGGCCGCGATATTGCGTCGATAATCTTGCGGGCCAGCGTGTTTACATATTGCATGTCGGTGGCGTCGCGGATGACTATCGCAAATTCGTCGCCGCCCAGCCTGCAACACAGCTCATTGTCGGTCATGATCATTTGCAGCCGCTTTGCCACCTGCGCCAACAACCGGTCGCCGACGGGATGGCCAAGGGTATCATTGACCGCTTTGAACCGGTCAAGGTCGATCATCAAAAAGCCGCAACGCCGCCGCCATTTTTCGGCATCCTGCAACGCCTGCCCCAATGTTTCGGTCAGCTGCAAACGGTTGGGCAGGCTGGTCAACGTATCGAAACGCGCGAGATGCGAAATTTTTTCTGCTGAATTTCGTTGTTCGGTAACATCCGAACCGACTCCCCGGAAACCAAGGAAGACTTTATCGTCGCTAATGCGCGGCGAAGCCGACAGTTCCCACCAGCGGGTTTCGCCTTTGATCGTAACCGGCACGATCAGATTGCTGAATGACTCGCGGCGTTTCAGCCGGTCCGCCAATTGGTGCAGCGCATCGGGATATTTGCCGTCTTCCCAGCTATCCCCGGCAATCAGTTTAAGCAGCGGCTGGCCCTCGATAGCCTTTGCCTCTGCGCCCAGTGCATGAGCAAAGCGCGGGCTGACATGTGTTGCGCAGCGCGAGGTATCGGTTTGCCAAAGCCAGTCGGCACCGCTGTCTTCAAATTCACGCAGCAACAGGCTTACGGTTTCCGACTTGTCTTGCAGCACTTTGCCTGCAACCTCGAACAATATTTGCGCCCGCGCCGAACGCAGTGCTGCCGTGATCAACAGCGCACCGATACCGGCGGCGGCGACTGCGAGATAATATCCGCCATGGTAAACAAAACCGCAAAAGGCCGCTACACTGGTGATGCCGATGAAAATTGTCGCAGACATCGGCGCGGTGGGCAGCAGCAAAGACGAATACACCATCATCGCCAGTACGATCGACCACAACCCCAGCATCTGCATGACATCGCCGTGCGAACCCAGCAGATAAAATGCCAAGCCCCAGACAATGCCGGTCAACGCGGCATGGACGTTTGTTTGGCGAATTTCACGTTTGCCGAATTGCGATGCAGACCATGCGCTCAGCAACCCAGCAGTGTGGAATGCATAAAAATTGAAGCCGCCAAAAATAGCCACCCAAACGATGGCCGACCAACGCGGCGCGACGTCGCCGTATAAGCCGACGGCGACAATCGCGAAAAACAAATGTAGCGAAATTCGCATGAAATTGCGATTTTTCAGTGAACTGGCTTGAATCGCACGAACGAACGCGACGTCAACTCCCACCGGCTCGGCGAGGCCAAGCAATGCGCGATAGGAAATGTCAGCCGGCAGTTCGGAGGTTTGATCGATCGTCTTCACACGTCCGCTCTAGCCGATGATCGTTACTTTTTGGTAAGCATGATCGATAAAACGTGATAAATTTCGAACGAAATATATTATTGTATTTCAATGTTTTAATTGTAACGCGGCAATTGCTCTACGTTTTTTGATCTTCAAGCCGCAACTGCATAAGGTTGAATTTCACCCGACAAATAAAGGTTACGCGCCTTTGCCCGGCTCATTTTGCCCGAGCTTGTGCGCGGCAAAGTGCGCGGCGGCACCAGTTCGACAACACAGTTCATTCCGGTAACCGAACGCACCTTGTCCCTGATTTGATCGCGCAGCTTCAACCGTTCCGCTTCGTCAGAGGTCCGGCATTGCACCAATACCGCCGGCGTTTCTTCGCCGCCGGGTGTCGTGATCGAAAACGCGGCGATGTCGCCCGATTTGAATCCTGGCAATTGTTCAACCGCCCATTCAATATCCTGCGGCCAATGGTTTTTACCATTGATGATGATCATGTCCTTGGCCCGGCCAACGATGAATATGTAACCATCGGATAAATAGCCCATGTCGCCTGTGTCCAGCCACCCGTTAATCAGGCAGGCTGCGGTCGATTCAGGGTCGCGGAAATACTCTTTCATCAACGACGGGCCAGAACACCAGACTTTGCCGATATTTTGTTCCGGCAGCTTATTGCCCTCTTCGCCGCGTATTTCGATGGTCATGTCTTTGACCGCTTTGCCGCAATTCACGATGGCGCGGTACCGCGTCGGGCGGTCGGTTGCGCCGGCATGCCCGGTAAGGTCTGTCTCTTCGACCAACTCGACCTTAATGCCCTCACCCATCGGCATAATTGATACCGCCAAAGTCGCCTCTGCCAAACCATAGCTGGGCGCAAAGGCACGGGCGCTGAACCCTGCATCGCCGAATGCGTCCACAAAGCTTTGCATAACATCGGGCCGGATCATATCGGCGCCGTTGCCCGCAAGCCGCCATTTGGATAGGTCGAACCGGTCCGACACATGGCTTTGGCTGGAAATCCGGCGGGCGCATATATCATAGCCAAACGTCGGCGAATAACTGATGACAGTGCCATCGGATGCGCTGATCATGTCAAGCCAAGCCAGCGGACGCCGGGCAAAATCCTCGGTCTTCATGTAATCTGTCGAAACCTGATTGGCGACCGGCGACAGGAAGCATCCAACCAGCCCCATGTCGTGATACCATGGCAGCCACGAAACGCAGCGATCATTGGCTTGCACTTCCATGCCATGCGAGTGTGCCGACAAATTGTTGAGCAATGCCTTGTGCGTAACCGCCACGCCATGCGGAAACCGCGTCGATCCGCTGCTATATTGCAGGTAACAGACCTCGTCAGTATTGGCGGCGGGCAAATCAGTGCGCAGTGCAATCCGGTCGGCAAAGTCTGCCCAATCAATGCCCTCAACGCTGCACGCATCGGCGGCGGCTCCCGCCATCTCGGCCAGTTCAGGTGGGAAAAATAATATCGTCGGATCGCTGCTTTTCAACTGCACCGACAGCTGTTCGATATAGCTCTCTTTACCGCCAAAACTGGTCGGCAATGGCAAGGGAACCGGCCAAGCCCCGGCATACACGCACCCAAAAAACAGTGCGGCAAAATCCGGACCTGTTTCTGCAATCAAAGCAATCCGGTCTTCTTTCTTTACGCCGTGGCTGATCAGACGATAGGCGACGGCCATGGCATCGGCTTGCATCTGCGAATACGGATAGGCACGCGCCAGTTTGCCGCGCATGTCATGGAAATTCAAACCCCGCTTACCAGCGGCGGCATAATCCAGTGCTGCGCCCAATGTGGCAAAATCGGACAAGCGGCGCGGCAAGGAATCCAGCGTCGGCGTCGGTACGAGTTCACTCATTTGTAATCCCAGTCTATTGTTTTTGTGACCAATTCCGCGCGGAGGTGCGTATATTTTCGCGCAATTGCTCTATCATTTACCTCTTTACACGGCATTCCAAGTTCAAATTTCGACACGACTGTGGCACAAATGCGGCGTGAACCAACGCACGACTCAAAAAAAGCCCGCCCCGCCGCTCGATAACCGGCGATTGCGCGATCTTGCCTTGCATTATGTCGGGCGCTACGCGACTACGCGCGCAAAGCTAAGCACTTATCTGCAAAGGAAAATTCGGGATCGCGGTTGGAAAGAGGGGGAGCCGCGCGCAGACCTTATGATGATGATGCAAGAATTTGCCGAGCTCGGATATGTGAATGACGCCGCCTTTGCCGACGCCAAAGCGCGCAGTTTCGTGCGCAAGGGATTTGGCGCAAGGCGGTTGGAACAGGAACTTTACGCCGCCGGAATCGAAGACAGCGACGCAGTGGCGGCCCGCGAAGAAACCTCAACCGGCGCGCTCACCAGCGCCCACGCCTTCGCCCGCCGCAAACGCATCGGGCCGTATGCCGAAATTGCCGCCACCCCGGAACTCAAACAAAAACAACTCGCCGCGTTCATGCGCGCTGGCCATAGCTTTGATTTGGCGCGGCGCTTTGTCGAAGCCGCATTTGATGAAGAGATTTCCTGACCGCGTGCCTGAACGCCTGAACTGGCAACGGCGATTTTCGGCGAATGTGCAGCGATGTGCCAATTGCCACCCCGCTTGTGCGCGCATGACGTCAGGAGCGGAGACCAAGTCCCCGCTCCCGCCGCTATCATTGCAATTTAGGCAATCCGGTGAAGCGCGCAGATTTTGTTGCCTGACGGATCACGCAAATAGGCCAAGTACATCTTGCCTGCAGCACCTTCGCGGATGCCCGGTGCGTCTTCAATCGCTGTGCCGCCATTGGCCAGTCCGGCGGCGTGCCAGGCGTCGCCCTGTTCAGGGCTTTCAACCGCAAAGCCAACTGTGCTGCCATTGCCGCACGATGCAGGCGCGCCGTCGATTGGCCTGCTGAGTGAGAAAATTCCGGTTTTCTCCATATAAAAGCAACGACCTTTATCGTCGATAAAGCCGGGCTTGTAACCCAGCGTACCAAGCGCCGCGTCATAAAATTTCTTTGATTCCTCGATGTCATTGGCACCAAGCATGATGTGGCTGAACATTTTATTCCTCCTAATGGCTTTGAACTATCTAAACTGCAGATTGTGTTTCATGTCCAAAATTCGGGACCAACGCAATGGACTGCTGTAAATAAAATGCAGCGTTGCCATTTGCCGCGATAAATTCGGACCGATACCTTGACCTTGACGAAAAAAGAGCCAAATCAGTGTCATTGAAAATTTAATCGACTCATTAAACATCGGAGAGAGAATCATGGATAGCTATTTAAAAAATTATATCGACGGCAAATGGGTGGATTCGGTTGGCGGCACGCGGCATGAAGTGATTAGTCCTTCGACAGAAGAAGCCTGCACCGAAATTACGTTGGGCACAAAAGCCGATGTCGACGCCGCCGTCGCTGCTGCCAAAAAGGCATTTGTTACCTTTAGCCAGACAACGCGCGAAGAGCGGCTGGCATTGATGGGCCGCATCGTGGAAGAATATAAAAAGCGCATGCCCGACCTTGCCAAATCAATGGCCGCCGAAATGGGCGCTCCGATAAGCTTTGCCGCAGCGGCGCAGGCTCCTGCGGGATTGGGCGGATTGCTGGGTACGATCCCGGCATTGGAAAACTTTACTTTCACAGAACAGCACGGCGCGAACACAGTGGTGTATGAACCGATGGGTGTTGTCGGCATGATCACGCCGTGGAACTGGCCATTGAACCAGATCGCGTTGAAAGTGGCACCGGCGCTTGCTGGCGGCAATACAATGGTGCTGAAGCCATCGGAAGAATGCCCAGGCAATGCCGCCATTTTTGCAGAGATCATGGATGCGGCTGGCGTTCCTGCCGGTGTGTTCAATTTGGTGCAAGGTGATGGACCGACGGTTGGCGCGGCAATTTCTGCACATAAAGACATTGATATGGTCAGCTTTACCGGATCAACCCGCGCCGGAATTTTGGTGGCAAAATCCGCGGCCGATACGGTCAAGCGCGTGCATCAGGAACTGGGCGGAAAATCGCCGAACATCGTCCTGCCGGGATCGGATCTTGCCGCAGTATTGCCGCCTACCGTCTCGGGCGTGCTGGTCAACAGCGGTCAAAGCTGCATCGCGCCAACCCGGGTATTGGTGCACAAGGATCAAGTCGGCGAAGCAACCGGTTTCATCAAGGCAATGTTCGACGGCACACAGGTCGGCGATCCGATGGCAGAGGGCGGACATATCGGCCCGGTTGTCAACAAGTCACAATATGACAAGATCCAAGGCCTGATCCAATCCGCCATCGACGAGGGCGCGACATTGGAAACCGGCGGAACTGGACTGCCCAGTAACGTCAACCGGGGATATTATATCAAGCCGACGGTGTTCAGCGGCGTCACCCCCGATATGCGTATTGCCAAGGAGGAGGTTTTCGGACCCGTTGCCACGGTGATGAGCTATGACAATATCGAACAAGCGATCAGCATTGCCAACGACACCGAATATGGACTGTCGGCAGTGATTTCCGGTGATCCAGCCGAAGCAAGGGCAGTTGCCCCTCGCTTGCGGGCGGGCATGGTTGCGGTCAACAATTGGGGCCCCTCGCCCGGCGCGCCATTTGGCGGTTACAAGCAATCCGGCAATGGCCGTGAAGGCGGCTTGTTTGGCCTGAAAGACTTTATGGAAATCAAATCGATCAGCGGCATTCCCGCCTGATTGATTACGCCGCTGTGAATGAAAAGGGACTGTCCACAAGTGGACGGTCCCTTTTTCGTTTCAAGGTGACGGGAAGTACGCTTTACAACCCCGCAACATACCGCCGCGATTGACACTTATTGCCGCGCCGCTTTATCATCCTTGGCATGACCACTAACCTTGCCGAAAAATCAATCAATGCCGCACTGCGAAACCCGCAGTTGATCGAGGCGGCGTTGGCGCTGCACGACAACCGGCTGCATGATGCCGAACCTTTGCTGAAATCGCGGCTAAAGCAGAACCCGTTTGACGTCGCCGCAATCCGGATGTTGGCCGAATTGGCAGGCCGGATCGGGCGCCATGTGGATGCCGAAAATTTGCTGCGCCGTGCGCTGGAATTGGCACCGCAATTCTTTGCCGCACGATCAAATTTGGCGACGGTGCTGTATCGGCAAAACCGGACCGCTGAAGCATTGGTTGAACTCGACCATTTACTGGGGGAGGTTCCCGACGATCTGAGCGGTGCAAATTTGAAAGCCGCCGTTCTGGGGCGCTTGGGTGATTTTGAAGAGGCGATTTCGCTGTATGAATCGGTGCTTGCACAATTGCCCGAACAGCCGAAAATCTGGATGTCTTATGGCCATGTGCTCAAAACCGTAGGCCGGCAGGATGACAGCGTTGCCGCTTATCGAAGGGCAACGGCGATTGCGCCGCAATTGGGCGAGGCGCATTGGAGCCTGGCCAATCTGAAAACGGTCAAATTGGGCGCGCCGGATATCGCGATAATGGACGCCGCTTTGGCAACGCCCGGCCTGCGCGATGACGACCGTTTCCATCTCCATTTTGCTTTGGGCAAAGCGCATGAAGATATCGGCGACGCCGCCGCAGCTTTTGCGCATTATGATACGGGCAACCGCTTGCGCCGCGAATTGCTGGCTTATGACGCGGCCGACACGGCCAAACAGGTTGCCCGGGCAAAGCGCATTTTTGATGCCGCGCATTTTGCTGGCCGGTCCGTAAAAGGTTGCCAATCGACCGATCCGATTTTCATTCTGGGCCTGCCGCGCGCTGGATCAACATTGATCGAACAGATATTATCATCGCATTCGGCAATTGAGGGCACAATTGAGCATCCTGACATGCCTGCATTGGCGGCGCGGATCGGCGCGCGACAGGGCGGTATCGCGAGGTTTAGCGAGGCGGAATTGGCGGCAATGGGGCAGGAATATCTTGATCGGACCCAAGCCCAGCGTAAAACCGACAAGCCGTTTTTTATCGATAAGCTACCCAATAACTGGGCCCATATTGGTCTGATTAAAACAATATTGCCCAATGCGCGCATTATCGATGCCCGGCGGCACCCGCTGGGATGTTGTTTTTCCAATTTCAAACAGCATTTTGCCAGAGGGCAGAGCTTCACCTATTCGTTGGAGGACATTGGCGCTTATTATTGCGACTATGTCGATCTATTGGCCCATTTTGAAGCGGTATTGCCGGGCCAAATTCACCGGGTGTATTATGAGGATATGGTGACCGATCAAGAGTTGCAAACCCGCGCGTTGCTGACGTTTCTTGACCTACCTTTCGAAGAGGGCTGCTTGCGATTTTATGAAAATGAACGCGCCGTGCGCACCGCGAGTTCGGAGCAAGTGCGGCAACCGATTTTCCGTGAGGGAACCGAGCAATGGCAGAAATTTGACGCCCATCTTGCTCCGTTGAAACGGGCATTGGGCGATGTTTTGACCGAGTATCCGGCTATTCCTGTGGCATTTTTGCCATAGTCAGCGCGCCAAATGCGGCAAAATCGGCGGCTCTGCCTATCGCTGCTTGACCTTGTCACATCATCGTCACAGTTACGTCCACTAAAAATTAGGAGGATATAATGGGTATCGCACTGCAACGCCGTAATATTGTTTTGGCCATGTTGGGATCGACTTTCTTGGTCACCACCCCAGCATTCGCGCAGGCGGAGCCGGTTGAGGACGAAGTGTATAGCGACGAGATCGTCGTGACCGCCCAGAAACGCGAACAGAATTTGCAAGATGTTCCGATCAGCATTCAGGCGTTGAGCACCAAAAAGCTCGATCAATTGAATGTTACAAACTTCAATGATTTTTCGAAATTGCTTCCCAGCGTCAGTTTCCAGTCGAGCCAGCCAGGCGTCACCACCGTTTATATGCGCGGTGTTGCATCGGGCGGTGACGGCAATCACTCCGGCTCGCTACCCAGCGTTGGTGTGTATCTCGATGAACAGCCAATAACGACCATTGGCGGCACGCTCGATGTCCATGTCTATGACGTGGCACGAATTGAATCGCTCGCCGGGCCGCAGGGCACATTGTACGGCGCAAGCTCGCAAGCGGGCACAATCCGTATCATCACCAACAAGCCAAGCACTGCAGGTTTCGAAGGCCGTGTTGATGGTGAAGTCAACAAGATTGAAAAAGGTGGCGTCGGCGGGCGTCTCGAAGGCATGATCAACGCACCTTTGTCGACCAATGCCGCGTTGCGCGTCGTTGGCTGGTATCAAAGGGACGCTGGCTATATCGACAATGTCGCTGGCACGCGCAGTTTTCTGCCGACGCCTGGCGGAATTACCGTCAATAATGCGGCCTTGGTCAAGGATGATTTCAATAGAGGCGAAGTCTATGGTGGCCGCGCCGCATTGAAAGTTGATCTGGACGATAATTGGACGGTGACGCCGACGGTCCTGTATCAGCAGCAAAAGAATAACGGTGTATATTCCTACGATCCGCGCGTTGGCGATTTGAAGGTGCAGCGTTTTCTGCCCGATAACCGCTCGGACAAATTTATCCAGGCGGCTTTGACGATTGAGGGCAAATTGGGTAATTGGGACATGATCTATGCTGGGGCCTATTTGGACCGCAAAACCGCGTCGCAGAATGATTATACCGATTATGCCGAAGCCTATGATGCGCTGTATGCGTCTTATGGCGGCCTCGCTGGATATTTCTATTTCGAAAATGCTGCGGGCGCAGATATTGACCCGCGCCAGTTCGTCGTCGGCTCCGATCATTTCAAGAAAATGAGCCATGAACTGCGGGTAGCTTCGCCGCAGGACGAACGGTTCCGCGTTGTTGCGGGCATGTTCTATCAAGACCAAAGCAATGAAATCCATCAGGATTACCAGATTAAAAATCTTGCCCCCAATCTGTCGGTCAATGGGCTTCCAGGAACACTTTGGTTGACCGAGCAATACCGTCAAGACCGCGATTATGCGGCGTTTGGGGAGGCGTCCTTTGACTTGCTTCCTAACGTCACGCTGACGGGCGGTGGCCGGGCCTATATTTTTGATAACTCGTTGATCGGGTTTTTCGGTTTTGGCCGGAACCCAGGCAATGGCTTCTCCGACGGCCCGCCAAATGGCGCAGGCAGCAACCGGACAGGCGTTGCGCAGTGCTTCACCCAATCGGGCGAGCGGCTGTATGATCGCAATACCGATACCTATTCCAGTTCGCTGATATTGTTGCCAGCCGCTGTTGCTGGCGGACCATGCACCAATCTTGGCAGGTTTGTTCAGGGTCTAGGCGTGCGGCCGGTAAAAACATCGGGGCAGGGTTTTACCCATCGGTTGAACCTGACCTGGAAACCAAGTGATGATTTGCTGACTTATGCAACATGGTCGCGGGGTTTCCGCCCGGGCGGTGTAAACCGTCGCGGAACGGTCGGGCCATATGCGCCCGACTTTTTGACCAATTATGAGGTTGGATTTAAGGCGACTTTGCTCGACGGCGCGCTTCGTTTTAACGCGACGGCGTACAAGCAAAAATGGAAAACATTCCAATATTCGTTCTTGGGTGCTAACAGCTTTACTGAGATTCACAATGGACCCGATGCCGATATCAAAGGTATCGAAGCCGATTTGAATTTCCGTCCGTTACAAGGCCTGTCGTTAACAGCGGCGGGTTCGTATACCGATGCGAAGACGGTGCAAAATCTGTGTAATGTCGATGATCCAACGTTCAGCTGCACTGCGGCGGGAACGTTTGGCGCGCCAGCAGGAACACGCTTGCCGATAACCCCGAAAGTGAAACTGAATGCGGTTGCGCGTTATGCGTTCCCGATTGGGGGCGGCGAAGGCCATATTCAGTCGGTAGTGGCGTATCAAAGCTCCGCCGCATCGGAAATCAGGGTTATACAAGCTGCGCAATTGGGCCGGATAAAAGCCTTCACTACGGCTGACTTTGCCGCTGGATATGATGTCGGTAATCTTACCTTTGAGCTATATTTGCAAAACGCCTTTGATGAACGTGGCGAATTGTCGCGTGGTTCATCATGCGGAAATTGCAATGCCCGCACTTATATCTTGATCAACAAACCCCGTAATTTCGGTTTCAGGGTCGGCGCCAAGTTTTGATCTAAAATTTCTCGGGAGAGGAACGAGACGGGCCTGAACGTAAAAGCGTTCAGGCCCGTCTCAACATCCGGCCCAAAAGCGTCCGCTCACTTAATATCTCGCTCGCGCAGTTGTGGCCCGGTGCACCGGTCACGCCGCCGCCGGGATGGGAGCCTGCGCCGCACATATAGAGACCCTTTAGCGGCCCGCGATACGCGCCATTGCCCAATATCGGCCGCGCCGCCCACAGCTGATCGAGCGACATATTGCCGTGCATGATGTCGCCGCCCGCAAGTCCGAATTTGCGCTCTAAACCAAGCGGGCTGAGCACTTGTTGGCCAAGGATCGACTTGCGGAATCCCGGCGCGTGCGCTTCGACGGTATCGATGATCGTATCGGCGGCCTTGCCTTCATCTGCGTCCCAGTCATGGCCGGGCGCGAATTGTTGGCAGAACAGGCTGGCGACATGTTGGCCCGGTGGCGCAAGGCTGTCGTCGATGGTGGACGGGATCAGCATTTCGACAATCGGTTTTTTCGACCAGCCATATTCCTTTGCGTCAATGAACGCCTTGTCCATATAATCGAGCGTGGGGGCGATGATGATGCCGGATTGGTGATGTTCGCCGGGTTCGGGCAGGCAGGTGAATTTCGGCAATTCACTGAGCGCGACATTCATCCGGAAAGTTCCGCTACCGGCTTTGAAGCCTTTGACGCGGCGGCTGAATTCGGCGGGCAGGTCGCCCTCATCAAACATCTTTTCATAAAGCAGTTTTGGTCCGACATTGGCGATGATACGGTCGGCAACAATTTCTTCGCCGCCAGCCAGCTTCACGCCAACGGCCTTGCCGCCGTCGACAAGCACACGCGACACCGGACTTTCGAGGCTGATTTCGGCGCCCAGATCGCGCACGACTTTGGCCATGATTTGGGTGATTGCACCCATGCCGCCAATGCTATGGCCCCACGCGCCTTTCTTGCCGTTCACTTCGCCGAAAACATGGTGGAGCAGGACATAGGCGCTGCCCGGTGTATCGGGGGAAGCATAGTTGCCGACGACCGCATCAAATCCAAACGCAGCCTTGACTGCTTCGCTTTCAAACCAGCTATCGAGGAATGTCCGCGCCGATTTGGTGAACAGGTCAAGCACGTCGCGCTGCTGGCTAAGCGTGAGTTTCATCAACGCACGGCCTTGCAGCGCGCCGTCGATCAAGGTTTTGAAACCGTCGCCGACATTGGGCGGTGATTTCAGCGCCAGATCGCGCAGCACATCGGCCACGCCTTCCAGCATGTCATAATATTCGGGCAACACGCGCGCATCATGTTCAGAAAAGCGGCGAAATTCAGCTTGCGTGCGTTCAAGCCCGCCGCCCAATTTTAGATAGCCGCCGTCTTCCTGCGGCAGGAAATTTGATATCGGCCGCTCGATCACGCGGTAGCCATGATCGGCCAGCCGCATATCTGCGATCACTTTGGGTTGCAGCAGACTGACGGTGTAACTGGCCGTTGAGTTGCGGAAACCGGGATGAAATTCCTCGGTCACTGCCGCGCCGCCAACAATGTCGCGGGCTTCAACCAACCGCACCTTCATGCCTGCACGGGCAAGATAAAAAGCGCAAACAAGGCCGTTGTGGCCAGCCCCGATGATAAGGGCATCATATTTCTGTGTCATTATTGGCTCCAACCGGCGGCGGGACGATCCGCAATTCTTGCTTCGGGTATCAGGCCGCGTATCTGTTTGCAGAAATGGCGCAGACACACTTCTTTGTCGCTTAGCGGTCCTGCGGAAAAACTGCGTGATGCCATGCCCTGCTGGACGCGCGTGATCAAGACGGTGTCCTCGGCATTGACTTGCCGGTTGATCCGCCAATTCAGGTAACGGGCGGCCTTCATTGCGCGGCGCGATTTTTCAGGGGTATAGGCATCGGGCAGGACATAGCTGATTTCGCGGATCAGGCAGGTCGTCGGACTAACCGGCAGCCACTGCATGAAATCGACCTGATCGGGGTAAATGTCGAATGCGACATTGGGCCATAGTTTGAAATATAGCCAGTGGCGCTGGCGGTTTTCGGGCAAATGCGGAACCGGCGGCAAGATGCGTTGATACATGCGCTCTGACCAGTTGTCCGATGGCCGGTCGGTCATATCGCCCCACATGCGGTCGACATGGGGCTGAGCCTCGACGCCATAGCTTTTGCCAAACAGCCGCGTTAGCCCCGGATGCGCGACGGAAATATGCAGACCGTCGGAATAATTGTCGCCGACATTCTTCCAGTTCACATCGCGCGGGCGCAGGGTCACCCGGCCCAGAGCGCGCAAATCTTCAAAGCGATAGGGTTCGACCATTTCTTCATACGGTGCCATCATCTTTGCCACCGAAGGGCCGCCGCCATCAACCAGCCGGACAAACACAAAGCCGCGCCATATTTCGTGTGCAACCGGCACAAGGCCATGGTCAGCCTTGTCAATGCCGGGATAGCTGGCGCTATCGGGCAGGCCGGATAACCGCCCGTCTAGCTCATAAGTCCAGGCGTGATAGGGGCAGACCAATTTCTTGGCGCAACCGCTTGATCCATCGAGCAACCGCGAGCCGCGGTGACGGCAGACATTGGTGAAGGCACGTAAGGTATCGTCTTGGCCGCGTACCACGATTACACTTTCGCCGATGTAATCGAGGCTGTGCCAGTCGCCTTTGCCCGGAATGTCGCTTACATGGCACACAACTTGCCAGCTTGGCGCAAACACCCGTTCGCGTTCAGCGGCGAAGAAATCCGGATCATCATAGGTCCATGCGGGCAAACTCCACCCATCGAGTGGATCGGCGTGAATGGGAATTTCGGCGCGTGTTGCCATTTGTGACTCCTTGTTGTACGAATGTATAACAATATGAATGCGCCCAGACAAGCCTTTACACGGGAACAGCCCGATCACCGCCGGCAGAGCTTGATCGATGCCTGCGCGCTGTGTCTTGCAAAATACGGGATAGGCGGAACGACGGTCCGCGCGATTTGTGCCGAGGCCGGGGTGTCACCGGGTCTGTTGCGGCATTACTTTGACGGCGTAAATTCGCTGATCGCCGCAACTTACCGGGCAACGGGCGTGCGCGTGGCCGAAGCGTTAGATGCTGCTGTCCGGGACGCCGGTGATGATCCGCGCCGCCGGTTGCTTGCATACATAACCGCCAGCTTTCGTCCGCCCATCGCCGATCCGCAATTGCTTTCGACATGGCTTGCCTTTTGGGGGCTGGCGCGAACTGACCGGCATATTTCGGAATTGCATACCCAGATATATCGCGATTACCGACATGATTTGGAGGCGCTAATTCAAGGGTGGCGGACGGGAGAGCACCGGCTGACGGCGGTTGCGCTAACGGCTTTGGTCGACGGACTTTGGCTTGAGCTCAGCCTTGGTGATGCGCCGTTCACGCCAGACGAAGCGGCGCAATTGGCCGAACGATATTTGGACACACTTATCAACTGAAATAAGCTGACGGTCACGGCGATCCGGCTGGACATGCTCGGCCAAATGGGTGAACCTGCCCAGCTGACGATAGGACTCGAAAAGCCATGCGGAAATTGTTGAACAAGTTAGTCATTTTGGGTGTGCTGCTTATTCCCGCATTGGCGTTCAGCGACACCAGCCCGCGCGTTACTTTGGCAACGCCGGGCAATTCGGCAACCAACAGCGGTGCGGTCAACCGTTACACGCTGCGCTTTTCCGAAGCCATGGTTCCGCTTGGCGATCCGCGCGCGGCGGCGCCTGCGGTGTTGACATGTTCTGTTCCCGCCACTGGCCGCTGGGCCGATCAGCAGACGTATATATTCGATTTTGACACCGATCTGCCGGGTGGATTGACCTGCGCCGTGGCACTCAACGCCGGGCTGAAGACGGAACGCGGCGTTGCAATCGGCGACGGCCAGAAATTCATTATAGACACCGGCGGTCCTGTGGCCCGCGCGGTGCTGACCAGCGGGATATATGGCTCGATTGAGGAAGAACAGGTCTTCTTGGTCGCGACCAACGTTCCGGCAACCAGCGCCAGCGTTGCCGCCAATGGATATTGTGCAGTCGACGGCGTGGGTGAAAAAATCGCGCTCAATGTTTTGCCGCAGAAAACCGTATTGGATCTGGTCGATGGGCTGGGAAGCAACAATTATCGTCTGCAAAGCTTTTTTGAAGAAGCCGGAATTCCCTCCAAAATATCCGGTGATGGCAAGGTCCAAAAAGAGGCGTTAAAGAATGTGCTCGCCGTCCAGTGCCGCCGTCCATTACCGCCGGGTAAAAACGTGGCGCTGGTTTGGGATGCAAAAATTGCTGGAGCAGGCGGCAAAATGGCAGGGCGTGATCAACGCTTTGATTTCGAAGTGCGTGAGGCATTTACGGCGAAGTTCGAATGTCCGCGGATCAATGCAAAGGCCGGATGCAACCCGGTTGAGGACGCGAAACTGAGCTTTACGTCGCCGGTTGCGCGTGATGTTGCGTTGTCCGTGCGGCTGACTTTGGCAGATGGAACGCAGGTCGATCCCACGGTTTCGGACAGCAACAAAAATGACGCAGAGATTGGTGAGCTGATCTTCAAGGGTCGTTTCCCCGGCAACATGGACGGCAAAATCAGCCTGCCCGGCAAAGTCACCGACATGAGCGGACGTGTGCTGCAAAATGCCGCCCGGTTTCCGCTTTCTGTCCGCTTTGACGAAATGCCGCCATTGGTAAAATTCGCCGCCAATTTTGGTATATTGGAATCCAAACAAGGCGGCCAATTGCCCGTCACCGTGCGGGCGGTTGAACCTGAACTGGCGCGAAGCGTTTCTACGATCACGGGAGCGAGCCTGCGCGTCGATAGCGCCGACAAGGACATCGCTGAATGGCTGCGTAAGCTCGACGATGTCGGCAAATCCGACACGCGCACTGAAAAGAACGCCAAGGGTGAAAACGTCGAGATCAATTACACCGGCACGGCCGCGCTGTTGGATGGCAAGGGCGAAAAACTGAAGCTGGCTTTGCCCGGCAAGGGCAAGGCGCTCGAAGTCGTGGGGATTCCGTTCGATAAGCCTGGATTCTATGTCGTTGAACTCGCCAGTCCGGCTTTGGGTGCGGCATTGCTTGGCCGTGATACCACGCGCTATGTTGCGGCGGGCGCGCTTGTCACCAATATGGCCGTGCATTTCAAATGGGGCCGCGCCAATTCGCTGGCTTGGGTAACCGCCATTGACAGCGCGTCACCCGTTTCCGGCGCAGCCATCCGCGTCACCGACAGCTGCACTGGCAAGGAGTTGATCAGCGGTACGACGGATAAGCAAGGGCGTTTGCTGGTCACGGCAAAGTTACCTGAACCAACGGACTATAATGGTTGCGACAATGACACCCACCCGCTGATGATTTCAGCACGGCAAGGCGATGATTTCTCCTTCACCATGACCAATTGGGGCAACGGCATACAACCGTATGATTTTGATTTGCCGTTCGGTTGGTCGGAACGCACCGAGATCATTCACAGCATATTTGACCGCTCTTTGCTGCGCGCGGGTGATACCGTCAACATGAAGCATATTGTGCGCCGCCCTGTTGCAACCGGATTTGATTTTACCGGAACAATGAAAGGCCAATTGATCCTGAGCCATAGCGGTTCTGACATTGAATTTAGCCTGCCAGTGTCAATCGATCAAAACGGCATCGGAGAGACGCAGTGGACCGCGCCGCAAAGCGCGCCGATGGGTGACTATAACCTGCGTTGGGAATTCGGCGACAAGTCTATTTGGAGCGACCAAAGCCTGCGCGTCGACGAATACCGATTGCCAACAATGCGCGCCGAAATCAGCGGCCCCAAATTTGATCCGGTGCGCCCGGCCTCCGTTCCTGTGACCCTGTTCGCAGGCTATTTGTCCGGCGGCGGCGCGGCAAATATGCCAGTGGCCGTTCGCACCGATTTCACCGAACGTTATTACAGCCCCGAAGGATTTGAAAACTGGACTTTTGGGGGTGGCCCAATCGAGGCAGGCACCAAAACGCTCGATGATAATGGTGAAGCAGAAGCACCCGAATTGCCGCTTTCGCAAACTTTGCCGTTGACGCTCGACAGCAACGGGACAGGCAAGGCCAGCATTGCCATCGATAGACCAATCGGCAGCGGGGCGACGATGCGCGTCGAAATGGACTATCAAGATCCCAATGGCGAAACGCTGACCGCGAGCAAGGTGATAACCTTGCATCCATCGGCGGTGCAGATTGGTATCAAAACCGATGGCTGGTTGATGCGCGACGATGATCTGCGATTGAAGCTGGTCACGCTGGATGTCGATGGCAAGCCGATGCCGGGACAGAATGTTTCGGTTGCGTTGTATAGCCGCGAGGTCATTTCCGCGCGCCGCCGCATGATTGGCGGCTTTTATGCGTATGATAATCAAGAAAAAGTAACCAAGTTATCGGATAGCTGTTCAGAGACGACAGACAAATTGGGCTTCAGTTCTTGCACGCTTGATCCCGGGCTTTCGGGAGAGGTGACTGTGGTGGCGACGGCGCGTGACGATGATGGCAATGTCTCGCGTTCTGTGCATACCGTGTGGTTGGCGGGCGAAGATGACTGGTGGTTCGGCGGCGACAATGGAGACCGGATGGACGTGTTGCCGGAACAGACCAGTTACAAGGCTGGCGAGACCGCAAAATTGCAAGTGCGTATGCCGTTCCGTTCGGCGACGGCGCTGGTGACTGTGGAGCGTGAAGGCGTATTGTCCAGTTTTACCACCACATTGTCGGGCAAAGATCCAGTGATCAATGTACCGATGCCGGCCGCTTATGCGCCAGACGTTTATGTTTCGGTAATCGCCGTGCGCGGGCGGGTGGAAGGTTTTAAATTATGGCTCGCCGATTTCGCGCGCGAATGGAACTTGCCGTTTTTCAGCCGCGAGGGTGTATCGCCAACCGCGCTCGTTGACCTTGCCAAGCCGAGTTACCGGATCGGTATCGCCAAAATACGTGTTGGCTGGGAAGGGCATCAACTTGGCGTATCGGTGAAGGCGGATAAATCACGGTATTCGGTGCGTGACATCGCGCAAGTCGACCTTGCTGTGAAGACGCCCGATGGCAAACCTGCAAAATCGGCTGACGTCGCCTTTGCTGCGGTGGATGAGGCGTTGTTGCAGCTGTCGCCCAATGAAAGTTGGAAGCTGCTGGATGCGATGATGGGCGAGCGCACGTTGGACGTGATGACATCGACGGCACAAATGCAGATCGTCGGCAAACGGCATTTTGGATTGAAGGCGGTGAAAATTGGAGGCGGCGGTGGCGGCGATCTGTCGACTGTAACACGCAGCGATTTCAGGCCGGTGCTTTTATGGCAAGGCCGTGTGCCTTTGGACGCGAATGGCAAGGCGCGGATTGCCGTGCCCCTGTCCGACGCGCAGTCATCATTCCGTTTGGTGGCGATAGCGACCGACGGCGCAAAGTTTTTCGGCACAGGAGAGACAAAGATCCGCACGGCGCAGGATTTGACAATCTTTTCTGGCATTCCGCCGCTCGTTCGCACCGGCGATAATTTTGGCGCGATGTTTACTTTACGCAACAGCACCGAAAAACCGATGACGGTGATGGCAAGTATGAAACTGGAACCGGCGGTGGCAAATGGTCCGCCGTTGACCGTGACAATTCCGGCGGGCGGCGCGGTTCCGGTCACTTGGAACCTGCTGGCTCCCGCTGGCATAGACACGCTGAAATGGACTATTGATGTAAAGGCCAAGAACGGCGAGGCGGCAGACAGTATCGCTGTCGCGCAAGAAATTGTGCCCGCCGTCCCGGTCGAAGTGTGGGCGGCGACTGTGGCCCGCGTCGGCGCGGAAACCAGCGTGAGTATAAAAGCTCCGTCAGGCGCGTTACCGGGCGGCTATGTCGATATCAAGCTCAGCGATACGCTTGCTCCGCCATTATCGGGTGTTCGCGCTTACATGTCGGGATATCCTTATAGCTGCTTTGAACAAAGGCTTTCCAAATCGGTGGTGCTCGACGACCGGGATAGCTGGACCGAACTCGCGAATGCGATCCCGACATATTTGGACAGCAACGGCTTGCTGCGTTACTTCCCGAGCACAGGACTGGAGGGCTCGCCGGAACTTACCGCTTATGCGCTGAGCATTACCGCATCGGCGGGCTACGCAATCCCGGCGGACAATAAGCAACAGATGATCAATGCTATGACCAGCGTCGCCGAAGGCCGGATGGAGGTTGGCGGCGGGGTTACATCCAATCGTCAATTGCTGCGCATTGCGGCACTTGCCGCTTTGGCGCGCAACGGCGCATCTACACCTGCGTTGGTGGCCGCGATTGAAACCAAGCCGCAGGATATGACGACCAATGCGCTGGCCGATTGGATGACAGCCATTGGATCGACCAAGGGCCTTGGTAATGCTGCCGCCTTGCGCGCTGCCGCCGAACAAGAGCTACGCAAACGGATAGTGTATGAAGGCAGCAGACTTGATATCACCGATGCCGCGCGCGCGCCGTGGTGGATGATGGTTAGCTCCGATGAAATGGCGGTCAAGGCGCTGGATTCGGTATTGGGCCAAGCCGGTTGGAGCGATGAAACCCCCAAGATGATGGTCGGCGTCGCAATGCGGCAACAGCGCGGCCACTGGGACACGACGCCTGCCAATGCATGGGGCAGCGTGCTGGCCCGCCGGTTTGCGGCGCTATATCCGGCATCAGCGGTGCAAGGTACGACCTTTGCTTCGCTGGGCGGGGTTTCCCGTCAACAAACCTGGCCGATGTCAGGTGCGGCGGCGGCCTTGCGTATTCCATTAATCGACGGCGGCCTGTCGTTGAAGCAAGTTGGCGGGGCAGGGCCATGGGCAAATGTGTCGGTATCGGCGGCGGTACCGTTGTTGCAGCCATTGTTTGCAGGCTATAAAATGACCCGTGAAGTAACCGCTGTGTCGGTGAAGAATAAAGGCGTTTATACGCGCGGTGATGTATTGAAAATCCGGCTAACGGTCGATGCTTCTGCCGATCGCAATTGGGTGGTAATCAGCGATCCTGTTCCGGCGGGCGCGACTATCGTTGGCAAGTTGGGCGGGCAATCGGAGATATTGGGCCAAGCAGCAAACACCAGCGAGGGCGGTTACCCAAGCTATGTCGAACGGGCGCGCGGCGAATGGCGGGGCTATTTTGCGTGGATGCCAGCGGGCAGAACGGTGGTGGAATATGTTGTCCGCCTAAATGGTACAGGTAATTTCAAAATGCCGCCCAGCAGAGTGGAAGCCATGTATTCACCGGAGATCAGGGCGCAGGTGCCCAATGCCAATGTCAAGGTTCAGGCACGGTGATTTTATGGTGAGGCACAGGTGACAAATCAAACGGCGGGACGGTTCCGCTGGCGGCGGTATGCTGGCGGCGCGGCGATTGTCTTGTTGGCGTTGTTGGCGGCAATCACGTGGCCGTCGGCGGTCGCTGATTATGATGACGTACGCGCAACGTGGCGGCCCAGTGAGGCGTGGCTCTATGATCGGCGCGGAGTGCTGATCGACAGCGAACGTGTCGATTTTCAGCAGCGCCGGTTGGAATGGGTGACGCTGGACAAGATCAGCCCGGTATTGCTGCAAACCGTCATCAAGGCCGAAGACAAACGCTTTTACAGCCATGGCGGCACCGATTGGCTGGCTTTGGGAAGCGCCGTTCGCGCGCGTATTGGTGGCGGACGTGCGCGCGGTGCATCCACAATCTCTATGCAAGCGGCGGCGTTTCTCGCGCCCGATCTTGCCAAGCCGGGAACGCGGTCTTGGACGCGGAAAATTGCGCAGATGCGCACCGGGTGGGCGCTTGAAAACCACTGGGAAAAGGATGAGATACTCGAGGCCTATTTGAATTTGGCACCCTTTCGCGGCGAGGCCCAAGGCATTGGTGCCGCTTCCCTGGCGTTATTTGGCAAGAGCCCGGCCACGCTGTCGCAGCGTGAGGCGTTGCTGATTGCGGCATTGCTGCCAAACCCATCGGCTGCTGCTTATCAGGTGGCAAAGCGCGCTTGCCGCTTGGGCCGACTGGCCGATTGTAGCGGCGTGACATTGGCGGCGCAAAACATGCTGTCTGTAAGTCGGCAAGTACAGCTTGATCCCGGGTTGGCGCCGCATCTTGCGGGCAGGCTGTTAAACAAGCCGGGGATGCGGGTTTACACTTTGATTGACAGCCGCGCTCAACAGATCGCGCTGTCCGCGCTGCGCCGCCAGATGAAGTCGCTGAGCGCAAAGCGCGCCCGTGATGGCGCAGTGATCGTGCTCGATAATGCGAGCGGCGATGTGTTGGCCTATGTCGGCGGCGTGGCGCTGGAATCGACAGCCGCATCGGTGGATGGCGCAGCGGCATTGCGGCAGGCGGGGTCGACGCTGAAACCGTTTCTATACGCGCAGGCGATTGAGCATAAATGGCTGACCGCCGCATCGATATTGGACGATAGCCCGGTGCAGCTGGATACGGCTTCGGGGCTGTATATTCCCAAAAACTATGATCGCAGTTTCAAAGGCCCGGTTTCGGTTCGCAGCGCGCTGGCCGGATCACTGAATGTACCGGCAGTGCGCACGATGTTGCTCGGCGGTGTGCAGCCGTTTCGCGATTTGCTGTGGGACTTAGGCTATCAGGGAGTGACGCAGGACGGGGAATATTACGGCTTTAGTCTGGCTCTTGGGTCGGCGGAGGTGACGTTAATGCAACAGGCCAATGCGTTTCGCTCGCTTGCCAATGGCGGCAAATGGTCGCCCATTCGTTTGACCAAGGATGTTGCGGTGCAATCCGCAAAGGCAGTCATTTCGCCGCAAGCGGCATGGATCATCTCCGACATATTGTCTGACCCATCGGCGCGTGCGGCGACCTTTGGCGTGGATTCGGCTTTGCGCCTGCCGTTTTGGTCAGCGGTAAAAACCGGCACGTCAAAAGCGATGCGGGACAACTGGTGCGTTGGTTTTTCTGATCGCTTCACCGTCGCCGTTTGGGTCGGCAATCTGGAAGGCGATTCGATGAAGGCGGTATCAGGAACAAGCGGTGCCGCACCAATTTGGCGCGATATCATGATCGGATTGCACAATGATGCGCCGGGTCAATCACCGGCACGGCCAAAAGGTCTGGAATCGCAAGCGGTTCATTTTGCCTCCAACGTCGAACCGCCAAGGACGGAGTGGTTCATCGCGGGCACTGGACAGTCAAACCAAACCTTGGCCCCCGAAACTGCGCGGCGTACCCGTATTTCAAATCCGGTTTCGGGTAGCGTCTATGCGATTGATCCCGACATTCCGATGGACCGGCAACGAATGGGCGTGCGCGTTGCGGGAAACAGCGCCGACCATTTCCTGATGCTCGACCGCAAGGCTATCGGACCCGCCGCAGACAATCCGCAGATATTGGCGGGACCGGGCAAGCACGTGCTGGCATTGGTTGATGGTTCCGGCCGTATTGTCGATCAAGTGCGTTTTACGGTGCGTTAGGGTCAGGACCTATTTCGTCTGGCCGCCATCAACAGGCAGTATCGCGCCAGTGACGAAACTCGCCAGCGGGCTTAACAAATAAGCTGCTGCGGAACCGATTTCTTCGGGCCTTCCAAATCGCTGAAGTGGCACTTCGCGGTTGATCCATTTTTTCCAAGCGTCGCCGCGCTCCCCTTCGGACCGTGTTTCCCAATCGCCGCCGGGGAAGATGATATTGCCCGGTGCAATTGAATTCACCCGCACACCGGATCGCCCGGCCACATGTGCCAATTCTTTGGCAAGATGGTTCATCGCCGCTTTTGCCGTTCCGTAAGTAACCGGGGTGCCCAGCGCGCCCAAGCCGGCGATGGAGCTGATGAACAATATCGATCCGCCGCCGCGCGCCGACATCTGGCGCAATGCCGATCTGGCGAGAAAGAATGCGGAATCGAGATTTTGTGCCATACCCGCCGACCAAGTTTGGTCGTCGACTTCAAACCCCGGCGGGCAAGGGTGCAAACCGACATTCGCCACTGCCCCCCAAAGCGGACCGAAATCGCGCTCGATTTCTGCAACCATCGCATCAACCGTGCCGCTATCGCGCAAGTCGCCAGCCTTTGCCCAAACTTTGTCTGCGCCAAATTGTGCCGCCAACCGGGCGCGCTGTTCTTCCAATGCTTCGCTGCCGCGTGCCGCCATCGCAACCTTTGCGCCTTCGGCCAAGCATGCCTCGACAATGCCAAGACCAATACCGCGGCTTGCGCCCGCCACGAAGATTACTTTGTCTTTCAGTTGAAGGTCCATTTTACGTCCTTTAATTTGGGATTGCGGGCAGCGCCCAGTCGATTGGTTTCAAGTTTCTAGCCTGCAAAAAGGCGTTGGTCTGCGAAAAATGCCTGCATCCGAAAAAGCCGTTATGCGCGGCCAATGGCGATGGATGCGCCGCCGTGAGCACCAGGTGCCGCGATGTATCCACGAACGCCGCTTTTTTCTGCGCATAGGCGCCCCAAAGCAGGAACACGGCCGGGTCGGGGCGATTGTTAATGATGCGGATGATTGCATCGGTGAAGCGTTCCCATCCCCGTTTTTGGTGTGATGCTGCTTGCCCTGCTTCCACTGTCAGGACGCTGTTGAGCAATAGCACGCCCTGCGTTGCCCAATGTTCCAAATCGCCATGTTTGGCGCGCACGATGCCAAGGTCACTCTCCATTTCTTTGAAGATATTGCCCAAGCTAGGCGGTGTTCGCACGCCGGGTTGCACAGAGAAACAAAGCCCATGTGCTTGGCCGGGACCATGATAAGGATCTTGCCCCAGGATGACGGTCCGCACCCCGCCCAAGGGTGTAAGTTCAAGCGCGCGAAACCAGTTGCTGCTATGCGGATATATGATTTTGCCCGCCGCCTTTTCTGCTTTCAGGAAACTGCGCAGCGCGGCCATGTAATCGCTGTCCAGCTCCGGTTGCAGCGGGGCTTTCCAACTTTCGTGCATGGCAATGCCAGCCATCATCGCGCGCATGCTTTCATTGGCTCACTCCGCTTTGGCTTCCAACAGATCGTCCCACGCTTTCGCTTCTTTGGAGGTTGGCGCGCCCAATAATTCGAGCGCATGACGCAGCCGTTCGCGGATGATGTCGCGGCCCAAATGAGTGATCGCGTCGAACAAGGGAACGCCCTGCGCCGCACCGGTAATCGCCAAATACATTGGCCGGATCGCATCTTTCAGTTTTACGTCAAGCACCTCGGCGGTCCGGCGCAATGCGGCATCAACACCGCCCTTGTTCCATTCAATCATGGCGTCAAATTGCTTCAGCGCCAGATGATAGGTTTGACGTTGCTGGTCTTCTGAGAGCTTTGCGCCGTGGCGCAACCGTTCCGCTGATTGCCCCTCAATCCGGTTCATGAAGAACATCGCGACCAGTCCGCCAAGGTCGGACAATTTGGTAATCCGCGCCTGCGCCATTTCGGCGATTGGCAACAGATACGCATCATTCAGCGCCCAATCCTTTACCGCCGCCAAGAAACCGCCTGCATCCATCGTCTCGCGCAGATACCGGCCGTTCAGCCATTCCAGTTTCGACGTATCAAACACCGGACCGCCGAGCGAAATATTGTGCACATCGAAATCGGCAATCAGCTGTTCCAGCGAAGTCATTTCGTCCTCCTCGCCCGATGACTTAATGAAAAGACCAAGGAAGTTCTGCATCGCTTGCGGCAAGTATCCGGCGCGCTGATAATACAGAATCGATGTCGGGTTTTTGCGCTTCGACAGTTTTGATTTGTCGGCATTGCGCAGCAACGGCAAGTGGGTGAGAACAGGTGGCTCCCAGCCGAAATACTGATACAGCAACAGATGTTTTGGCGCGGACGAAATCCATTCCTCGCCGCGCATAACGTGCGTGATTTCCATCAGGTGATCGTCAACGACATTGGCGAGATGATAGGTTGGCAGGCCATCTGATTTCATCAACACTTGCATATCGACAACGGCATATTCAAACTCGATTGTCCCGCGCAGCGTATCTTGCACAACGCATGTGCCTTCAGCCGGAATCTTCATGCGAACCACGTGGCTGACGCCGCCGCTATCCAGCTTTGCCCGGTCAGCATCGGATAACGACAGGCAAGTGCCATCATATTTGGGGGGCTGCTTGGCCGCGATTTGATGGCGGCGCATGTCGGTCAATTTTTCCGATGTGCAATAGCATTTGAAGGCATTGCCATCGGTGAGCAAACGGTCGCAATGTTCGCGGTAAATCGCGCTGCGTTCGGACTGGCGATAGGGGCCATGCGGACCGCCAACATCGGGACCCTCATCCCAGCTGAGCCCCATCCATGTCAGGCTTTCGAGAATCATTGTTTCCGATTGCGAAGTTGATCGTGCCTGATCGGTATCCTCAATCCGCAGCAGAAACTCGCCGCCATGTTTCTTGGCAAAGCAATAATTGATCAACGCAATATAAGCGGTGCCAACATGCGGATCGCCCGTAGGTGAAGGGGCAACTCTGGTGCGGACTGTGCGGGTAGGGGCATTCATTGGACTAAGCTGCTTTCGCGGGAATGAGTGAATATTGGCCGCATTAGATAATGCGCAACGCGGGCGCAAATCATTTGGCCACCACCTGCGTTAAAGCCCGCGTTTAAGCCAGCGTTAACTCGCCGGATTGTGCTTGTTCAAAAACGCTTCCAACCGGTCGTACCAATCCTGTTCATTCTCCTTTTTGGAAAATCCGTGGCCTTCGTCTGCATAGACCTTGGTTTCCAGCGCAATCCCGGCATTTTTTGCGGCGGAGACCATATTCTTATATTGGCTGAACGGGACATTTGTGTCGTCATCACCGTGGGTGAGCAGAACGGGCCGGGTTAATCGCGCAATCTGAATGGTGGGCGAAACCAGATCGAGGTTAAACTCCTTGTCACCTCGAACCTTATTGCTCCATTCGCGGCCATGTCGGCTGTTGAAAAACTTTTTGTCATAGCGCAGCTGTTTCTTCCAATCGGTCACACCGGCAAAGCTGGCGGCGCAGCGGTATCGTTCCGGGTTGCGGATGACGCCCCATAACGCGGCATAGCCGCCATAAGAGGCACCGACCAAGCACACGCGCTTGGCATCGACTATGCCCTGTTTGACCAACCAATCCATTCCGTCGTCCAGATCGTCCTGCATCGCCCGGCCAATCTGGCCCTCACCAAGTTTGTAGAACGCCTCGCCATAGGTGTCGGATCCGCGGTAATTTGGCTGCAATACGGCATAGCCACGGCTGGCAATGAACTGTACCTCGGCGTTGTAATCCAGCGTATCGCGCACGCCATATGGGCCGCCATGTGGTAGAATAATCAAAGGCAAATCTTTCGCCGCGCGGCCCTTTGGCAGTGTCAGATAGGCGGGTATGTCCTTGCCATCGCGGGCGGTGTATTTGACATACCGCGTATCCGCCATTTTTGCCGGATCAATGCTGTCGTTGATGCCGCCAAACCGGTCAACTTTCTTCGCAGCAGGTTCATAAAGAAAATAGCTACCGGGATCACTTGCCGACGTGGTGTACACAAGCAGGCGTTTTGCGTCCTTTGATGGTGCGTGGAACCAAACCTCTTGATTGGGCAGCGCTTTTTCAAGTTTGGATTGAATGGCCTGCATGCCGGCATCAAACCATTTTATCCGGTCGCGGGAATCGGTAAACGTCGCATTCCGCAATCGCTTGCCGTCATTGTCCAATGTGAAATTTGTTATGTCGTTTTCTGGATGATCAAGAATTTTTTCGCCAACTTCCCGGGTCAGATAATTAAACTTATACAGCCCGAAGCGCCCTGTTTGCTTGTTGGACAAGACATAGCCCTCGTCGCTGCCCGACACGATTTGGTCGATATCAAGCAGGCTGTCCTCAATTTCTTCGTCCGTGTCATTTTCCCGCAATTTGCTGATGAGTTTGAATCGCGTTTCTTCATCGCTGCGATAATAAATGTTGATGCCATTGGGCTTGTACGAAAAACCCATCCGCACAATCCCGGATTGGTCAGTGCTCCATTGCCAAATGTCGCTTTGCGGTTTGACTATTTTTTTGACGGTCGCATCAATTAAACTCACCCGGTAGACGGAAGGATATTCGTAGATCGAATCTTGCAGCGATTGGATCAGATACTCGCCTTTTGGATCGACAAATAAGACATCGGCGCCGTCATAAACTTGGGGCTTTTTTCCGACGACGCTAAACTTTTCGGTCGTCAAATCGAAATAAAACAGGCTGCTGGCGCGAACTTCTTCATTTTCATAAAACACGTTGTTCGAAACAGCGATCAACAATCGGTCGTTGCCAGCCCATCGATACCAAGACAATTCTCCCTTTTCCGGCTCGGCAAACCGCCGAGATTTTCCAGTGGCGAGATTTATTATTGCGAGCGATTTCGTTCCTGCGTTTTCCAAACGAAACGCCATTTTTTCGCCATCGGGAGAGAGCATCGGACCGACAATCTGTCGCGGTGCCACGAATGTTTGAGAGGGCAGCAATGCGGTCGTCGTAGCAGGAGTCTCTGGCTGTGCAACGGGGGCCGCCGTCTGACCAATTGCCGATGTGCTGGACATCAAAAGTAAGAATGCAAGTGCCTTAGTCATAACCAAACAGAATCCCGAAATGCGGTATAAGATTAGCGTTTATAGTGCGTTGATAAATCTTCAAGTGCAAGCAAGGTTTTCGCGGTTTAGTCGCGCTGCGATGCGGACTGTGCAATATCGCTGGCTCAGAACGCAACCTGCTGCCATGGAGCAGTTGATGAAAATTGAACCCAAGTTGATGTCCGTTGCACATGCTCTGCCGCGGCACAGTATTACGCAAAGCGAGGTGCTGTCGATTCTGGAACGTGCCAAGGGCAGGGCGTTGCCAGAGCGTATGGCCGACATTTTGGGAAATACCGGAATTGAACGTCGCAGTATTGCGATGCCCCCCGAATATTATTACGCCACACGAAGCTGGCCGGACCGGGCAAGTGTATATGAAGCAACGGCGACGGAATTATTCGCCGAGGCTGCTGGCAATGCACTTGACCGCGCCGGGTTATCGGCGGCCGATATCGGACAGATCATATGTGTATCAACCACGGGCAATATGACGCCCAGCTTGCCAAGCAGGATGATTGCACAAATGGGCTTTGCGCCGAACACACGCGCAGTGCCGTTATTTGGGTATGGCTGTGCAGGTGGCGTGATTGGCATGGGGCTGGCCGCAGATTTGTTTCGTGCCGCGCCCGATAAGGCGGTTTTGCTCGTCAGCTTGGAGCTGTGCAGCATCGCTTATGACCATGAACGCATGGACAAAAAAGATATGGTGGCGTTGGCTTTGTTTGCTGACGGCTGCGCTGCTGCGGTAATAGGAGCAGGAAACGGACCTAAGTTAGCTGCGTTTGCCAGCCATGTGTGGCCCAATACGCTCGATATGATGGGCTGGGAAATTGGTGATACTGGCTTTGATTTGGTTTTGGCTCGCGATATTCCGCTGTTTGTCGGTAGCCATTTCGCGCCTGCTTGCGATGCTTTTTTGCAAGCGCAGGGATTGAGCAAGGCGGAAATGGCGCAGCCCGCATGCCATCCAGGTGGCGGCCGTGTGGTCGATGCACTGGCGGATTATTTCGGCAGTGATCTGGCCGCGACGCGCCATGTGCTGCGTAACCATGGCAACATGAGTTCACCCACCGTGCTGTTCGTGCTGGGAGAATTGCTGGCGGCGGGGCCGATAACTCAGCCAATGTTGATGACGGCGCTTGGTCCCGGATTTGTCGGCGCGATGGGGGTGCTTAGACCATGATCTGGCTATGGCCGGTTTGGGCACAATTAGTGTTCGGCTATGTCGTTGCTCAGCGGCTGGGCGAACTTGTTTATGCGCGCGCCAACACGCGGCGATTGCTGGCCGAGGGCGGGGTGGAGCATGGCGCAAACCATTATCCGTTGTTCATCGCGCTACACGGGTTTTGGCTGATCGAGATATTATGGCTGGCGCGGCCCGCCGTCGATCCGCAGCCCGCGTTGCTCATCGGATTTTTTCTGAGCCAGGCATTGCGGTTTTGGACATTGGCCAGCATCGGCCGCTGGTGGACCACACGGATCATCAGCGCGCCGCATTTCCCGCGTATCAAGCGCGGGCCTTACCGGTTCCTGCCGCACCCCAATTACACCGTTGTGGTGATCGAGATCGCTTTAATCCCCTTGCTGCTTGGCGCACCTTGGGTGGCATTAAGTTTTTCAGTTTTGAACGCAGCGCTTTTATGGTGGCGGATCAGGATTGAAGCGGCAGTGTTGGCGGAGCGGAGGAATTAGCGTCAATCTGACTGCGCCATTATCCCCCCGCGCGCCTGCTTGCCCCAGCTTTGCCGTCCAGTCAGAAAGGTGAACCATCCCCATGCCGCGCCCGAATGCCGCATCAACTGAAAGCTAAATGGTTCCAGCAATGCGGCGAGCACCGCTTTACTCCAACTGATACTATGCGTGCTGCCGGTCCATTTTTTATACACCGAAAGCGACCAAAGATGGAACGCCATGTCGATGATAATCTTTGCCAGCATGACCAGCAATATCGGCAGCGCCAACGCATAATTGCCGGTGGCAACCACGGCTATCAAAATTGCAAACGCCGCCAGTCCGTAAATTGGTTGCAGAGTGTCGAGCACTTTTATCGGCAGCATGATCTTGCCCAAATAGCCAAAACGCGCATTGCCCGTCATGTCGCGGTTCCAACGCTGGGTTTGCAAAAATCCGGCGAACCAGCGGCGGCGCTGACGCAGGAACGCGGGCAGGGTTTCGGGCGCATCGGTGCGTGCCTGCGCGTCGCCAATTACCCGCACTGTCCAGCCCATATTATGATCGGCGCTGTGGCGGTGCAGCCGGTGGATCAGCTCGTAATCTTCAACCAGGCATTCGGGATCAAACCCGCCGACCGCCATCACGGCATCACGCCGAAACGCAGCGAACGCGCCAGAGATTAGCAACAACGCGTTGATCTGCATCCACGCAAAACGCGAGATGAAGTTGCGGATATATTCGTACCTCTGAAACCATTCAAAAAACCGCCCCGATGGCCCGCGCCCACACACCGGCGTCAATACGCCGGTTGCGGCGACCAACGCTGCCTCTGCCGCGAACCGTGCGCGCAAAACGCCGATGGCATGTTCCTCAATCAAAGTATCGGCATCGACGGTCAACACAATCTCGGTATCAACGTGGGTGATTGCGTAATTCAGAGCCCGTGCTTTGCCGCCATGCGGGACTGGCAACCACAAAAGGTCGGGCCGGCCGGATTGCTTGCTGACGACATGGGGTGTCAGGGCATAGCGTTCCGCGAGTAATTCCGCCGTACCATCCGTACTGCCATCATCGGCGATCACGATCAAATCCGGCAGATCGGTTTGCCGCAGCAGCGCGCCGATGGTGACCGGAATGGCTCGCGCCTCATTGTGTGCGGCGATCAGCACGCTCAGCGTTGGCATCTGATCTGAATGCACTCCAGCTGGCGCAGGCAGCATAATCCGCCGCATGTGCCACGCGGTAAAGCCCAGCAGCACCGTATCATAAGCGATATATGCCAACCCCACCGCCCACGCGGCCAGCCCCTGCCTGAAAAATGCCTGCGCCAAAAGCGCGGCAAACAGCAGGAACGCGCCGCCGCCGATGATGCGGCTGATAACCGGTACCGGCCGTGGGTTCAGGCGCGGCGATTCATGCTGCAAAATATCGGGTAGGGCGGGGGGCATTTGTGGCTTTCGGTCGGGAGAAGAGCATTTAGGGATGGACGCAGCGATTAGCCAACATTATCGTTACACTTTATTTAACAAAGGCTGAAGACATTCGTATGGACATATCAGATCGTTACACTCGTCCGGCCGTCATCCTGCATTGGTTGATTGCGGTTTTGATTATCGTCAACGTCGCATTCGCGTTGTTGGCTGAAGACGCGTCGGATGAAAACATCCGCTTTATGTACGACACCCATAAATCCATCGGCATCACTATATTTGGTCTGGTTGTGATGCGTATATTATGGCGGCTAACGCACCGGCCGCCTGCCTTGCCCGCCGCGTTCAAGGCATGGGAAAAGACGGCGAGCAAATGGACGCACGGCATATTGTATTT
>JAYUPJ010000210.1:0-14941 GCA_043760195.1 Sphingomonadales bacterium
TTGCGAACAAGAGGCGTCCGCGTGGTTAGCTGCCCGTCCTGTGCGCGCCAAGGCTTTGACGTGATCCGCACTGTGCAGAAACTCGAAGACGCATTGAGCCACATCAAAACGCCGTTGTCGCTCTCGGTGCTCGGCTGCGTCGTCAACGGCCCCGGCGAAGCGCGCGAAACCGACATCGGCATCACCGGCGGCGGCAATGGCAAGCACATGGTGTACCTGTCCGGCGTCACCGACCACCATGTCGAAGACGCCGACATGGTCGCGCATATTGTGCGGCTGGTCGAAGCGAAGGCAGCGTCAATTGATGCCGGAGAAAGCCTAAGCGCGGATGACATGCACGGGGTTGCGGCTTGATGCTTACAGATGCTCAAAAGGACAGAGTATTCGACTATCTTGACCGTGCGTGGGAGTGCGAAGTTTCCAGCGAACGCACTAAATGGGCTGGCAAGGTACTTGGAATAGACCCCGATCAATTGGATGCTTATCTTCTGCTGTCCCAAGCCGAAATTACAATTGCGGAACGCTTCGCATTATTGAATGAAGCCGTCAGGCGCGGTAAAATAATTTGGGCCGACGAAATCAAACGACCGGCGCAAAGCTACTTCTGGCTCGACATTAATACGCGTCCCTTCATGCGCTGCCTGCACGTTCTAGCGCTCGCCCAATGGGAGGCTGACGATCGCGCAACAGCGATAAAAAATGCAAGACTATTGTTGCGTCTCAATGCCAACGACAATCAAGGCATTCGTAGCCTCTTGCTGGCATGGTATCCCGAAACTGGCGATTGGGACGCGTTTGAAAAATTGCTAAAAAAATTCAGTGATGATTGTAGCGCCGACTATCTTTACTCCGCCTGTCTGAATGCCTTTCGGACGGGGTCGAAGGCGGACGAACTGGTAGCTGAAGCGTTGACTGCGAATCCATTTGTGCCAGCGTTCCTCGCCAATAAAAACATGGTGCCACCATTCGACGGTGATAGTCTGCTCGCAGGCTATGTCACAATGGGTTCAGAAAGTGAGGCCCATGCTTATGCCGAACTTAATAGGTCTGCTTGGCTCAGCGTGCCCGGGGGGATAAATTGGCTGTTGAAATATGTTACGACCAAATAGACTTACCTTTGCAGCCGCTTGATTTCTTCTAGAATAATGCTATAAAATTCTAGAAAGGAGTCGTGTCATGGGCCTTAGTATCAAAAATGATGAAACCGAGCGCCGGATCCGCGAATTGGCGCGTAGGCGCGGGTTGGGGGTTACCAGCGCGATCCGCCTTGCCGTGGACAATGAACTTGCAAAGGATGACCCGCCAAAAAGGGATCCCGAAAAGATCATGGCGGCCGTGCGCGAGATACAGGAACGGGTGGCCAAGTTGGGACCATTTCCTACTATGAAAGACATGGATGACTGGCTTTATGACGAAAATGGCTTGCCGCATTGATTGTTATTGATACCTCGGCATTAATGTCGATTTTATGGCAAGAAGGCGATGCAGAGCTGATGCTGGATGCCATTCATGCTTCACCCCGTCGTTGCATGGGTGCTCCAACGAAATTTGAATTGAATCTCGTAATGGGGGGCTGGCGGAAAGCAGCCGCCATGGCCGAGGCCAACCAATTGCTCTTTGCGCTCAAGATCGAAATTGCCGATTGGACAAATGAACTGGCCGACATAGCCGGGCAGGCCTTTCTCCGTTTCGGCAAAGGCCAGCATAAAGCCGCGCTAAACTTCGGCGATTGCATGGCCTATGCGCTGGCAAAATCGATGGATGCGCCGATGCTGTATAAGGGCAATGATTTTGCGATGACCGATATCCGGTCGGCGCTTTGACCCAATCTATCACCATACCCGTTTGCGATTTGCCCGCAATCTACGTCACAGTATCCATTAAAATATAGATAGTGGCATTGTTAATGGGAAGGGTTCAATGAAGGAACATGAAACAACTTCTTAAAAATGGCGATCTCGAAATCAAACTGCCTGACGACTGGATTTTGGAGCAAGGGGTTAAGGACGGCGACACAGTCATCCTGACCCGAAGAATTAGCGACATCCTCATCCAAACGGAGGAACAGCATAATAATAGTTTGGAACAGAACGCGGTGTGAGCAAAGCCTGTTGCCGTATCGTCACGTTGGGTAAGCGTTCGGCTACGAAACAAAAAAATGGGAATAAAACGATGTTAATTGGCGCGCTTCTCCTATTGTTGCAAACTGTGGTGCACACATCGCATGCCGCGCCGCCCGTTGCCGTGCAAGCCGAAGCTGGCCGCGTTTATACTCAGGACCGCGGCGCATCCGCCGATGTCGATACCGCTTTGGCCCGCGCCGCTGTATCGGGTAAGTCGGTGATCGTCGTCATGGGGGCGAACTGGTGCCATGATAGCACCGCTTTGGCGAAATGGTTCGCCGCCCCGCGCTTTGCCGCGATGATGGCGCCGCGGTATGAGGTTGTCTACGTCGATGCCGGAACGCCGCAATCGGGCGGTGGCCGCAATCAGGATATCATCAAACGCTTTGGCGGCAAGAAACAGAAAAACACGCCCTATGTGATGATCTTGTCGGGCGCAGGAAAATTGCTCAACCGCGATGATGCACGCAGCTGGCGCAACGCCGAAAGCTGGGGCGAAGAAGAGATTTATCAATATTTTGCGGGATTCACTCGCAGTTAACCCGTTCGCCTTAATGGCCCGGCGATGGATATGAAATATGTCACCCCGTTCCTGTTGATCGCTGCGGCTTATTGCTGGCAGGCGTTGATCCCTGCGCCGGTCGTGCCTGCGCCTACTGCGATAGGGCCGTCGATGGAAATGTCAGCGGCATTCACGCGCATTTAAGCTTTTGCGCCTAGTGCGGCGCTATGTTGATGCGTCATATCTTTGCCATTTTTGCCGGTGCCTTTGCTGCGGTCTGGCTTATCCTGTCATGGCAGGAACGCAGGGAAGCCGCCGCTGAACCGGTATTTCAGGTGCAAGCCGATACCGCCGCGATGCCTGCGCAGGCAGACGAAGACGCCGAATTGCTACCTGAAGCCGAAGGCACAGTCTTAACCCGCCAACCCGACGGCCATTTTTATACGATGGCCAACGTCAATGGCGGCGATGTGCGTTTCCTGGTCGATACCGGTGCCAGCGCAATCGCATTGACCGGCGCCGATGCAGACGCGCTGGGAATATCCTGGGACGAAAACGAGCTGGAAAAAATTGGCCGCGGCGTCAGCGGCGATGTTTACGGCAAGGCGGTGGTGCTGAAATCCGTGCAAGTGGGCGAGATCATCGTCCACGATGTGCAGGCAGCGGTGATCCCCGAAGGCCTTGATGTATCGTTATTGGGGCAAAGTTTCCTGTCCAAAGTCGGCAACGTCAACATTCAGGAAGACCAGATGACGTTCAATTAGCGTGATTTAACGCTAGGTCGGAACAGCCTAATCGCTACGCTGGACAGCGCAACGTCGGCGCACTACTGCATAGTGATGACCACTAGCCGGCGTAACCTTCTCATTCCGTTTGCGGTTACGTGCGTTGGCATCGCGCTGTTTTCGGCGATGGATGGATTTATGAAGCAGCTGTCGATTGATATCGGAGCATATAATGCGATGCTTTGGCGCACGATGGTTGGCGCGACAATGGGCGGGGCTTTGTTTGCGGCGCGGCGTGAAGCATTACCCGGACGCAGCACGATGCGGCTGCACATTGTTCGCGGCACGATTGCGGCGATCATGGCGACGACGTTCTTTTGGGGCATTGCCCGCGTCCCGTTGGCAGAGGGCATGGCGCTCAGTTTCATAGCGCCGCTGATCACTTTATATCTGGCCGCCGTGCTGTTGAAAGAAAAAATCCGCCCACCCGCGATCATTGCCTCGTTATTGGGATTGGCAGGGGTGTTGGTGATCCTTGCCGGGCGGCTGGGCGATGCCCAATTTGACGAACAAGTGGCATGGGGCATCGGATCCATCTTTCTGTCGGCGGTGCTTTATGCCTATAATTTGATCCTGCAGCGGCAACAGGCGCAGGTCGCGACCCCGGTTGAGGTCGGGTTTTTCCAAAGCCTGATCGCCTGTATCGTGCTGTCGATTGCCGCCCCGTTCTGGGCGGAATTTCCTGGCACCAGCCATTGGCCGTATATCGTGATCAGCGCCGTCTTGGCGTTCGTTTCGCTGGTCTTGATCAGCTGGGCCTATGCCCGGGCAGAGGCGCAGATATTGGTGACCGCCGAATACACCGCGTTCATCTGGGCCGCGTTGCTGGGCTGGGTCATGTTCCGCGAACCGGTTACGTTCAGCACGATGGCAGGCGCGTTGCTGATTGTCGCCGGTTGCATCATCGCCACCCGCCAAAAACCAGAGCATATCGAGGCGACTGCGGTTTAGGGCGGGGTGATGTCCGCCGCTCTAACTTTTAACCCGTGCCTTCCATTCATCGCGGTTTTGGCCATAGGCATCGACGCGGAAATTGTCGTAGGGCGCGGGTAGCTTTGTCGGTCCCAGATTGACCGAACCGAGCCGCTTCGCCAATGCGATTGATGCGATGTTTTCGGGATCAATCGTGTGGATGATCTTGTCCCAGCGCAAAACATCAAATGCGTAATCGATGCTGGCAATTGCGGCCTCCTGAGCGAACCCCTGACCGGTATGTTCCTGCAGAATTCCCCATCCGATTTCTGCGCCTGGCCAGCCTTCGGGCTGCCATGGGCCTACCCGGCCAATCCATTGTCCGGTGTCACGGCGCAGCAGCGAAAACATCGCAAAGCCTTTGATTGCCCAAGCGCCAGACATCGTACACAGGCCGCGCCATGCTTCTGCCCGCGCCTGAACCCCGCCCAGAAAGCGCATGGTTTCGGCATTGGCATGAAACGCCGCCCAACCTTCAAAATCCTCGGCAGATGGCGGGCGCAGGATCAATCGTTCGGTCATCAAAAAAGGCCCGTTGCTCATCGTTCATGCTCCTGCTGAATGTCATTTGCCGAAAATATCGGCTCCGCCCATAACAGGGTCTTGCCACAAAAGCCAAAAAAGACGATCAGCGTTATATGGCAAATATTATCGCATTCGTTCTTGGCGTCATCGCCCTTGTTCTGGCGCTGATCGCATTGATTCCGTTTTTGGGTTGGGCGAACTGGCTCATTATTCCCATCGCAGCGATTGGCGTAATTTTCGGCATGGCGTCCGATAAAAACGGCGGCCGTAATTTCTGCATCGGGGTCGTCATATTGTGCGCGCTCCGGCTGTGGATTGGCGGCGGCTTAATCTGACTAATCCAGTAACTCCCCCGGCCAAGGATTTCGACCGCGGCGCATTGCTTGCGGCGTTTGGGGCATATTTTCTGTGGGGCTTTATGCCGCTGTTTTTTAAACAGCTGGCGGGGGTTCCGGCGATTGAGATTATTGCCCACCGCGTGATTTGGGCGGTGCCGTTGCTGTTGATAATCATGGCGTTCCGGCGGCAATTGGGGGAGTTATGGTCGGCGATTTCGTCGATCAAAACACTGCGCTGGATGATGTTGAGCGCGGTGCTGATTTCGGTCAACTGGCTGGTTTACGTGTGGGCGGTTAACAACGATCTGATACTGGCGGCCAGCCTTGGCTATTATTTAAACCCGCTGCTCAACGTGCTTGTCGGCACCGTGTTTTTGAAAGAGCAACTGAACCGGACGCAGTGGATCGCGGTGGCCATCGCGGCGCTCGCGGTCGCGGTGTTGGCGGCGGGATCACTCGGCACGTTATGGATCAGCCTGAGTGTTTCGGGAAGTTTCTGCGCTTATGGCGTGGTGCGCAAATTTGCCCCCGTCGGCGCGATACCGGGATTGGCGGTTGAAACGATGCTGTTGATGCCGGTGGCATTCGGCGCGGCATATTGGTATTCGCAAACGGACCCGGCGCATGGTTGGGGCAGCGATACGCAGACGATGTTATTGCTGGCGGCAAGCGGCGCGATTACCGCAGTGCCGCTGTTGCTGTTTGCCACTGCGGCGCGGCGAATGAACTATAGCGCGCTGGGATTTGTCCAATATATCGGGCCGACGATGCAGTTTCTGTTGGCGATTTTCCTTTACAATGAACCGCTATCTGGGGAGCGAATGATCAGTTTCGGTCTGATCTGGATTGCGCTCGCGGTATTTAGCGTCGACGCGCTGCGCCGGATGCGGACGCCGCAAACTGCGCCTGCTGCGCGTTAGGTAATGTTGACATGCAGGATACAAATTACATAAAAGCATAAGCTTCGTCATTCCCGCGAAGGCGGGAATCCATCGCCCGCACTCGAATTTTACTCGAGCTGGCTTAATTTTGTTAGGTCAGGTGATGGATTCCCGCCTACGCGGGAATGACGAAGCTTTTTTCAAATACTAATCTGAACATCAACATAAGCTCGGAACTAAACCGTCAACCGCCAAGCCAGTTCGTCACCCGCATGAAATGGCACAATCGGCGTGCCATTTGCATCGACTTGTGCCGGTACCAAATGGGCGCTGCGGATCAACGTGATCGTGCCTTGGTTCAGCGGCAGGCCATAGAAATTGGGGCCATGTTCCGACGCAAACGCCTCCAATTTGTCCAGCGCGCCTTCGGCATCGAATACGGCAGCATAGCTTTCAATCGCAAACGGCGCGTTGAAAATTCCCGCACATCCGCAGGCACTTTCTTTCGCCGATACTTCGTGCGGTGCGCTGTCCGTTCCCAGAAAAAATTTGGGCGAGCCCGAAACCGCCGCTTTGCGCAACGCCAGCCGGTGTTCCTCGCGCTTGGCCACAGGCAGGCAATAAGCATGCGGACGAATGCCGCCAACCAACATGGCATTGCGGTTGATGTGCAAATGCTGCGGCGTGATTGTGGCGGCGATATTGGGGCCGCCAGCCATCACGAACTGGACCGCTTGGCGTGTGGTGATATGTTCAAATACGATTTTCAGTCCGGGCAAATCGCGCGCCAACGGGCCGAGTGTCCGTTCAATAAACACCGCCTCCCGGTCAAAAATATCGACATCGTGGTCGGTCACCTCGCCGTGGATCAACAGCGGCATACCGATATCCTGCATCCTTGCCAGCACGGGCATGATCGCGGCAACATCCGACACACCGTGCGCCGAATTGGTGGTGGCATTGGCCGGATACAGCTTTGCCGCAGTGAATACACCCGCGGCAAATCCGCGCGCCATTTCTTCCGGATCGGTGCCGTCGGTCAAATACGCGGTCATCAGCGGGGTAAAGTCGGTGCCTGCCGGAACGGCCGCGATTATCCGGTCGCGATAGGCGGCGGTGGCGGCGACATCGGTAACCGGCGGTGACAGATTGGGCATCACAATCGCCCGCGCAAACTGCCGCGCGGTAAACGGAACAACGCCGCGCATGACATCGCCGTCGCGCAAATGGACGTGCCAGTCATCGGGCGTGCGGATGGTTATGCTATCGGTCATGGGAGCTCACTTAGAATCAGGGTTTCGTGTTCCCTTTCCTTTAAGCGCATGGCACCCTATCTGTCACCTATGACCAATCCCTGTTTATTTGACCGATCCGTAATTCGCCTCTCCTCCACGGAGTTGGGAGAAGATGTACGCGATTTCCTGCAAGGGTTGGTGACGCAAGATACCAAAGCGCAGTTGCCGTTATGGGCGGCGCTACTTAGTCCGCAAGGAAAGGTGCTTTTTGATTTTTTTCTGTGGGCCGATGGCGAGGATATACTGGTCGATTGCGAGGCGGCGGGGGCTGATGCGTTGGTACGGCGATTGTCGATGTACCGGCTGCGGCGCAAGATCGGGATCGCGGTGGATGCGGCGTTGGGGGTTTATTGGGCTGCATCGGCGCAAGAAGGAACCAATTTAGACCCGCGCCTGCCCGAACTCGGCCATCGCTGGATTGCTCCTATCGCCGCCGATGACGAAGACGTCAGCGCCGCATACCGCGCTCACCGCCTTTCCCTTGGCATCACCGAAGGCGTCGCCGAATTGGGCAGTGACCAGACGTTATGGCTGGAAGCAAACGCCGCAGAATTGAACGGAGTGTCGTTCGATAAAGGCTGCTATGTCGGCCAAGAAAACACGGCGCGGATGAACTGGCGGCAAAAAGTAAACCGCCGGATGGTCGTGGTGCCGCTGGCCGACGCCGACCCCAAACGGCAACGCATGGCTTACCCCGAACTCGGACTGTCGGTCGAATTGCGGCGGGTAGAGGATATGGCCACGCTGGATTTGCCAGAGTGGTTGGCGGCGGCGATTGGTTAAGCCGCGCGGCGGTGATTATAGCCTTCGGTTGCCAACATCACGGTTTTTGGCACCGGCTGCTCTCCCGACAAATAATAGGCAATCATCCGGCGCGATAATCCGAGTGCTTCGGCGGCGCGATCAAGTGTCAGCTTGTGCCGATCCATCCACTGCCTAAACGCCGCCGCTGGCATAGTTTCTCCCGCTTGCTCGTCGGCCCATCGGCGCAGTTGCTGCGCGCCAAAATCAATGCCGCACGGCCAGTCCACCGACCATCCATCCGCCGACAATGTGGCCTTGGCAAACTCTTTTGCGTCAGCCAAAGGCGCCAGATTGGGCCGCGATGCGATAAGCGATGTCAGATCAACTTGCGATAACCGCCCGTCGTCCCATTCCAGCGCAAGCGTGTGCGGCGATGATATGGTGACGTTGAACAATTTACCAATGTTCATGACTGTTCTCCACTAAACTCTGCCCATTTCACTTCCAGCAACGACCGGTTTTGTTCAGCCCAGGCGAGGGCTTCACGCATATCAAGTTTGCCCGCCATTTGAATGATGTCGAGCGTATCAATCCGAACCTGAGCCGCGCCGTCACGCCCCAACACATGAAAGTGGGGAGGATTATGATCAGCAAAATACATCGCAATTTCCGAAGTTGAAAAGCGGATTAGACGCGGCATAGACTGTCATATAGTGCAATGGTTGCACTATAGCAAGGAAATTTTTGCGCCACGCACTTTTTCGGGGAAGAATTTTAGGACTTAGCTATTGAAGCCGTCAGTTTTCCACAACAACTGGCAAAGCTTGTTGAACTTCGAGCAATTGATGTGTTCAAATATCGCACAGTGCGCGCATCATTCAAATGAAGCAGTTTTTCTCGCTCCCACGGATTGCCAACTCCTATTGCAACCTTGCTAGAAATCGGAAGCCACATTTCACTTCTGTAATCAGCTAGTGTACGGCCTTGCGAGAAGTTCATTTGAATGACTGGGCGACTACCAATTATGAAAGACTTATTTTTATTGCAGATTGAAAGTAAAACGATTCCACGTTCGTTAATTACTCTTTCGGGTTCAGAGGGTGGTATTTCAAGCATTCGGATATAAGCATTTCGGATCATGCGATATTTTTGTTCTTCGGTTCTCAGAGAATTGATTTCACTATCGCGATTTGGGAATTCTTCTTTTATTGAGTCTATGATGCCGTCAAACCATTGAGATGCAAAATCGTCTTTTGTTTGGTCATGAAGGTCAGGGACGCGCCGCCACTGCGTCAGAAAAAACCTAGTCCATATGTGCTTTTCAGCTGCTTTCAGATTTGGCAGTCGGTTATGCGCAACTGCCTCAATTACTTTATCTAAAACAGGACTGACGCTATCCTCAAGTTTTGAGAGCCAGTTTTCCATCGTCGCGTCACGGGATCCGTCAGTTTCAAGCTCACTATAATAGTGACTTCGAACAAATATACTGTCGGGTCGTGCTTTACGGACCGTTTTTTCGGAATCTAGTTTATTATACGAATGCAGCCAGCCTTCATCATCAGTGAAGCGTTTCAGTAACACCTTTGGAACAAAATGATGACGTTTAGGCGTGGACACTTCTTACATCTCAAACATCCAAATTCGCCACGTTCAGCGCATTCTCCACGATGAAATCGCGGCGTGGTTCCACTACTTCGCCCATCAGCTTGGTGAAGATGTCGTCGGCCAGATCGGCTTGTTCAATCTCCACCCGCAATAATGAGCGATGGCTGGGGTCGAGTGTGGTTTCCCACAATTGTTCGGCGTTCATTTCGCCAAGACCTTTATAGCGGGATACCGCAAGGCCTTTACGCCCGGCGGCGAGCACTGCGTCGAGCAATTCGGATGGCCGCGTGATCAGGCTGCCGGCTGCGGAAGGTTTGACGCGCACGGCCTGTGCGTCGGGGGCGGCAATAAGTGCGTCGAGGCCATCATCGCTTGCCTCTTCGGCTTCTTCTATTTCGGCCGCTGCGACGCCCTTTACCAACTTGGCAGGAACGGCATAGCTATCGGTTTCTTCACTCGCCAGCTTATGCAATTTGCGGGCTTCGGCGCTGGATAGGAACCCGGACTCGATCATGTGGTGATCGATTACGCCGCGCCACAGCCGCTCAAACATATAGCCGCCTTCTTCGGACAAGCGGCCTGACCATCTGCCTTCGCTGTCTTGTGCCTGCATCCATTGCGCCGCCTTGGCAACGGCATCGGCGCGGCCTGCGGGTAGCAAGGCTGGATCAAGCGCGCCGGTCAGCGCCATTGCCTCGACAATGGTGCTGTCGTACCGGCGCGGAACATAGGCCATCAAGCTGCGCATCCGGCGGGCATGTTCGACCAACGCGGCCAAATCATTGCCGCTGCGTGCGCCGTTTGCGGTTTCCAAAATGACGCCGTTCAGGCCGGTTTCGACCAGATATTTGTCGAGCGCATTGTCGTCTTTGACATATAATTCGCTGCGGCCCCGCGCCACTTTGTACAGCGGTGGCTGGGCAATATAAAGATGCCCGCGTTCAATAATCTGCGGCATCTGGCGGTAGAAGAATGTCAGCAACAATGTACGAATATGGCTGCCGTCGACATCCGCATCGGTCATGATCACGATCTTGTGATAGCGCAATTTTTCGATGTTGAAATCTTCGCGGCCAATGCCTGTGCCCATCGCCTGAATCAACGTGCCAACCTCTTTGGAGGACAGCATGCGGTCAAACCGGGCGCGTTCGACGTTCAGAATTTTACCCTTTAGTGGCAGGATCGCCTGATAATGGCGGTCACGGCCTTGCTTGGCGGAGCCGCCCGCAGAATCGCCTTCGACCAAGAACAATTCGGATTTGGCGGGGTCGCGCTCCTGACAATCGGCGAGTTTTCCGGGCAAAGATGCGATGTCCATAACGCCCTTGCGCCGGGTCAATTCACGCGCTTTTTTTGCCGCTTCACGGGCGGCGGCGGCGTCGATGACCTTTTGGATTACCATGCGCGCATTGGCGGGATTTTCCTCCAACCATTCGCTCATCCGGTCGGCCATCAGGCTTTCCAAAGGCTGGCGCACTTCGGACGAAACCAGTTTGTCCTTGGTTTGCGAACTGAATTTGGGATCGGGTAGTTTAACCGAAACAATCGCGGTCAACCCTTCACGCATGTCATCGCCGGTCAGCGTGACTTTCTCTTTTTTGAGCATGCCCGATTTGTCGGCGTAGTTGTTCAATGTGCGGGTCAATGCGGCGCGGAATGCAGCCAAGTGGGTGCCGCCATCGCGCTGCGGAATGTTGTTGGTGAAGCACAATGTATTCTCGTAATAACTGTCATTCCATTCGAGCGCGACATCGATGCCGATGCCGTCGCGCTGCGATGAAATGGTGATCGGTTCGGGCAGCAATGCGGCCTTGTTCCGGTCAAGATACTTCACAAACGCGCCAATGCCACCTTCGTAAAACAAGTCGATTTCTTTGATGTCAGCATGGCGATTGTCGCGCAGCAATATCCGCACGCCGCTGTTCAGGAACGCCAGCTCGCGATACCGATGTTCCAGTTTCTCAAAATCAAATTCGAGCACGTTCTTGAACGTGTTGGTCGACGCCATGAAGGTCACCCGCGTGCCTTTTTTATGGACCATCTGCCCATCTTTTTCGACCATCGGCGCATCGCCGGTGACGATCAGTGATTTGACCGCGTCGCCATATTCAAACCGCATCCAGTGCGCCTTGCCTTCGCGCCAAATCTCCAGTTCCAAAAATTCGGACAGCGCGTTAACCACCGACACACCGACGCCGTGCAGCCCGCCCGAAACCTTGTAAGCATTATCGTCCGAGGTGTTTTCAAATTTGCCGCCTGCGTGCAGCTGGGTCATGATAACCTCTGCTGCCGAAACTCCCTCTTCCTTGTGCATATCCACAGGAATGCCGCGGCCGTTATCTTCGACCGATACGCTGCCGTCGGGGTTGAGTTCGATCAGAACCAGATCGCAGTGCCCGGCCAGCGCCTCGTCAATCGCGTTGTCGGACACTTCGAACACCATGTGGTGCAGGCCGGAGCCATCGTCGGTGTCGCCGATATACATGCCGGGACGTTTGCGAACCGCGTCCAGTCCCTTCAGGACTTTGATGCTATCTGCGCCGTATGCGTTTTTGTTGGGATTGGCGGCGCTATCTCCGCCGGAGCCTGTTTCTTCGGTTTCATCAGTCATGTTCGCGACTATAGGGAAGAAGGGGCCAAAACCCAAGCAAAAGCACGTCTTTTCCACAGGGTTTTTTGGTTTATATTCAGGGTCTTGCTATTATTTGAGAAGTGGGCCGTGTTATCATTCAGAAATTACTTTTTTGAAATAGGAATATCGTCATTCCCGCGAAGGCGGGAATCCATCACCGGACCTAGCAAATCTAAGCCAACTCGCTTAGAATTTGAGTGCAGGAGATGGACTCCCGCCTTCGCGGGAGTGACGAAGCCTATGTTTTCAAGAAATTTTTATCCTGAATATCAAGCTAGGGGCGATGAACTATCGCGATAACAATTTCCTTTTACCCTTTTTTCCTTTTACCCTTTTATGAAATCGTCACAGCAGTCAGGACAAATGATGACCCTAAATCCATTGCAAGAACTCGAAAAACAATATGGCTCTTACCCCGACCTGATATCCGCATGGGGGCGAATACAGCCGGACAAAATTGCGCTTGATGACGGCGCTGAAACGATAACATGGGCGCAGGTGTCGGCGTATGTCGACCGGATGGCGGCGCAGTTGCAGGCCGATGGTTTGCAAAAAGGGCAGGCGGTGGCGATCCTTGGTACGACCACTGTTCGCTATGTGCTGGCGTATCTGGCTGCAATCCGGGCGGGGGGCTGCGCTGCGCCATTGACCACTTCTGCCGCACCGGGACAATTGCAGGCGATGATGGCGGATTCAGGCGCGATGCATTTGTTTGTTGATGCCGCGAAGTTGGCGGATTTGTCTGGCTTGGAACTGGCCCCGGCGATGACGATCATGCTTGATGCGCCGACAGAAAATCATCCGGACCTGTTCGGCTGCATGGCGGGTGAAGGCGCGGTGCCCGCCGATTTCGGCGCTGGCCCCGATGATCCGTTCAATATCATTTACTCGTCGGGAACCACCGGCACGCCAAAGGGCATCGTCCACAGCCGCAACATGCGTTGGAAGCAGGCGGCAGTGGGGGAACGGACGGGCTATAGCGATGCCAATGCGGTGTCGATGGTGGCGACGCCGTTTTATTCAAACACCACATTGGGGCTGGCGATCCCGGCGCTGGCCTATGGATCGACGTTGCATCTGATGCAGAAATTCGACGTTGCCGGGTATTTGGAACGTGCCGCGCGGCACCGCGTTACGCATACCATGCTGGTCCCCGTCCAATATAAGCGGATCATGGAGCATCCGCAGTTTGCCGAATATGACCTGTCGTCATACCGGATGAAATACTGCACCAGCGCGCCGTTTTCTGCCGCGTTAAAGGCCGATGTGGTCGCGCGCTGGCCCGGCGCATTGATCGAGATTTATTCGATGACCGAAGGCGGCGTGGTGTGCCTGTTGTTTGCGCATGAACATCCCGATAAGTTGCACACGGTGGGCGTTCCGTGGAACGGCAGCGAGGTTTTCACCATTGACGAGGCGGGCATCCGTTTGCCGCCCGGCAGCATCGGTGAACTGGTTGGGCGGTCGGCAACGATGATGTCGGGATACCAAAACCAGCCCGAAAAAACCAACGAGGCCAGCTGGTTCGATGCCGATGGCGGCCGCTGGCAGCGGATGGGCGACATTGGCCGGGTCGATGATGACGGCTTTGTCGAACTTGTCGGCCGGGCCAAGGACATGATCATATCGGGCGGGTTCAACATCTATCCGGTCGATCTGGAGGCGGTGCTGATGCAATATCCCGGCGTTGAGGAAGCCGCTGTGATCGGGGTGGATTCGGACAGATGGGGCGAAACACCGGTTGGCTTTGTTACTGCCAAGATGGGCGCGGCGCTGGATCTGGCGGCGGTGTTGGCGGCCACCAATGCACTGCTCGGCAAGACCCAGCGGCTGGCGGCGCTGTACCCGATTGACGAAATGCCGCGCAGCCATATTGGCAAGCTGTTGAAGACCGAACTGCGCCAGTTGGCCGATCAATATGGAGCCCCCGCATGACCACGCCGAACATCGAAAACCTGGCCAACGTCACGGCGATATTGCAAACTGCATTGACGCCCGCGTTCTTGTTGGTTGCCATCGGCACGTTGCTGAATATTTTCGTGATCCGGCTATCGCGTATTGTTGACCGGTCGCGCGAGCTGCAGGCGATGCACGCCAAGACGTTGGGCAAAGAGCACGAGCTGGTGGTTGACGAATTGCGGATCGTGGGTCAGCGGATGGACGTGGTTAGCAAATCGATATTGCTCAGTGTGCTGTCGACCATTGCAGTTTGTGCGATGGTGGGCATGCTGTTTCTGATGGGGCTGGCGGGATATCAAATGGCGTGGGCGATTGTCGCAACATTCATATTGGCACTAGCGTTGATGGCTGCCGCGCTGTTGCTGTTTGTCCGCGAAGTGCAACTCGCCAACCGCAACATCCGCGTCCGGGATGAATTTTTGCGGTATAATTCCAACTAGGCGGTGTTGACATAAAGAAATTACTTTTTTGAAAAAGGACAGCGTCATTCCCGCGAAGGCGGGAATCCATCACCGGAACTAACAAAATTAAGCCGCCCTGCTTTAAATTCGAGCTCAGGTGATGGATTAGTGGCACGTAG